>JACQDV010000046.1 GCA_016200915.1 Sphingobacteriales bacterium | reverse complement strand
TAAATCTTGTCGAAATTTGTTTTGAGGTTGTGCATTGAAAAAATTTAAGCACTTTTTCTAAGCAAATACTGTACTGTATTGGCTTTTATGCATAACCTCTTTTTTCACATATTCACATTTTTCTAATCGCACAACGGGTAAATAATAAGTAAATGTTTAGTCTGCAAAATAAAAAAGCAATCATTACCGGTGGTGGTAGCGGAATAGGGAAAGCTATATCGGTATTGTTTGCAAAACAGGGTGCCGAGGTGCATATAATAGAATTGACAGAAGACAGCGCTAAAGATACCATCAATGAGATCCGTGCAGCAGGAGGGAACGTATTTGTGTATGCATGCAATGTATCGAATCAGCAACAGGTAGTAGAAACCTTCGATAAGATAGGAGCGGTGAATATACTGGTGAATAACGCAGGTATTGCTCATGTTGGCAAAGCTGATACCACCAGTGAAGTGGATTTTGACCGGGTAATGAATGTAAACGTAAAAGGTGCTTACAATTGTATCTATGCAGTTATTCCACAGTTGCGTAAAGCCGGTGGAGGTGTAATTATTAATATGGCTTCTATTGCTGCATGGGTGGGTTTGGCTGATCGTTTTGTTTATTCAACTACTAAAGGAGCAGTGATGGCAATGACGCTGAGTGTAGCAAAAGATTATATAGCGGAGAATATTCGCTGCAATTCAATTTCACCGGCAAGAGTGCATACTCCTTTTGTGGATGGATTCATTGCTAAAAATTATCCGGGTAAAGAAGCAGAGATGTTTGAAAAACTTTCCAAAACACAACCAATTGGCAGAATGGCTAAACCGGATGAAGTAGCCGCATTAGCATTATATATCGCCAGTGATGAAGCATCATTCATCACCGGAACCGATTATCCAATCGACGGCGGATTTATTACACTTAATAGTTAACAAAATAAATATCAGAGGAATCATTATAAATGAAAACAAATTTTATAAGCTCATTATTGTTGTTCGTTTCAGCAAGTGCATTTGCACAAACAAAAAAAGTATTGCCGCCTAAGCCGGTCTATCCTGTTCCATCAGCACAACAATTAGCCTGGCATGAAATGGAGACGAATGCTTTTGTTCATTTTACCACCAATACTTTTACCGATAAAGAATGGGGTTATGGTGATGAAAAAGAATCTGTGTTTAATCCATCTCAACTCAATGCAAAACAATGGGCAAAAACATTGAAGAATGCCGGATTTAAAACAATGATCCTTACCTGCAAGCATCATGATGGTTTTTGTTTGTGGCCAAGTAAATACACAGAACATTCTGTAAAAAACAGTCCGTATAAAAATGGGAAAGGAGATGTGGTAAAAGAAGCCAGTGAAGCAGCAAAGAAATATGGATTACACTTTGGCGTATATCTTTCTCCGTGGGACAGAAATCAAGCAACTTATGGTACACCTGCTTACATAGAGTATTATCGTAACCAATTAAAAGAGTTGTTTACTCACTATGGTAAAGTAACTGAAATGTGGTTTGATGGCGCCAATGGAGGTGATGGATATTACGGCGGCAAAAGAGAAGCAAGAAAAATAAACGGCGCCACTTATTACGACTGGCCAACTACTTTAAAGATGATCAGTAAGATTCAGCCGGGAGTTTTGTTTTTTAGTGATGCTGGTCCTGGTTTGCGTTGGGTAGGTAATGAAAGAGGTATGGCTGGCGAAACTAACTGGAATACGATTACTCCTGATACCTTATTTGCCGGTAAAGGAGGAATTGAAGATCTATTAAACACTGGTTCGGCGGATGGAACCAAATGGATTCCTGCCGAAGTAGATGTCTCAATAAGACCGGGTTGGTTTTATCACAGCAGTGAAGATGATAAAGTAAAAACACCTCAGCAGTTGTTTGATATTTATCTAAGCTCTGTTGGTCGTGGTTCAACTTTATTGCTAAATATTCCTCCAGACAGAAGAGGCCTTTTTCATGAGAATGATGTAAAATCATTGGAAGGGTTTCAACAACTGTTGCATAAAGAACTTGGCAATAACTTAGCAAAGAATGCGAATGCAACGGCAACTAATTATCGTGGTAAATCAAAACAATTTGCTGCTGCTAATCTTACCGACGGAAATAAAAAAACATATTGGGCTACCGATGATAATGTGATTAAAGCAAGTGTAGAGATCGATCTTAAAAAAACAACTACAGTAAAATACATTTTGCTGCAGGAATATATTCAACTTGGGCAACGGGTAAAATCATTTACAGTAGAAATATGGAAAGATGATGAGTGGCAACAGGTAGCAGCAGCTACTACAATTGGGTACAAAAGAATTTTAAAGATAGAACCCGTAATAACTAATAAGGTGAGGGTGAATATTCTTGAAGCAAAAGCTTCACCGGTATTAACTAATGTAGCTTTATATTAAAAACAATTTGAAAAATCTATAGTATGAAACTGATACGATTTGGAGAAGCCGGGAAAGAAAAACCCGGAGTGATCATTAATAACAAACAATACGATGTTTCTTCTTTTGTAAAAGATTATGATGAAACTTTTTTTGCAGAAGACGGATTAGATAAGTTAAAAACATTTCTTTCAGCCAGGCCTTCTTTACCAGAAATAGCTGTAGGAACAAGACTTGGACCTGTTGTGTCAAGACCGTCAAAAATTGTTTGTATTGGTTTAAACTACAGTGATCATGCTAAAGAAACCAATGCACCTATACCACAGGAACCGATTATCTTTTTTAAATCCACTACAGCTTTATGCGGACCGGATGATGATCTTATTATTCCAAAGAACAGCACAAAAACTGATTGGGAAGTTGAACTGGCTTTTGTAATGAGCAAGAAAGCAAGTTATGTTGAGGAAGCTGATGCTATGAATTATGTTGCTGGTTATTGTTTGCATAATGATTATAGCGAAAGAGCTTTTCAGTTAGAACGTGGTGGCCAATGGGCCAAGGGTAAAGGTTGCGATACTTTTGCACCGCTTGGGCCATTTCTTGCTACAACAGATGAAATGGCAGATGTAAATAATTTAAAGATGTGGCTAACCGTAAATAGTAAAACCTATCAAAACAGTAACACTTCCAATCTTATTTTTAAAATTCCTTTTTTAGTACATTATCTCAGTCAGTTTATGACTTTGCTGCCGGGTGATATTATCAGTACCGGTACACCTCCGGGAGTTGGATTGGGCATAAAACCAGAACCGGTGTATTTAAAACCTGGTGATGTGGTTGAGTTGGGAATTGAAGGATTGGGCACCAGTAAACAATTAGCGAAAGCTTATACGGGATAATTATATTGTTGTTTAATGTAATTGCTATATGAAAAAATATTGTCTTGCACTTGATCTGAAAGATGATCCGCAATTAATGGCGGAGTATAAAGCATATCACCAGCAGGTATGGCCTGAAATAATCAGCAGCATTAAAGATTCAGGAATTACGTTATTGGATATTTATAATGTGGGCAACCGTATGTTCATGATCATTGAAGCAAATGATGATTTTTCATTTGAAAAAAAATCAGCAATGGATACTGCTAATCCTAAAGTAAGAGAGTGGGAACAATTGATGTGGAAATTTCAGCAGGCATTACCCTGGACTAAACCGGGGGAAAAATGGATGCTGATGGAAAAGATTTTTGAATTACCATAGGTTCATTTATGCGAATAGACAGTCATCAGCATTTCTGGAAATATCATCCTGTAAAAGATGCGTGGATTACTGATGAGATGAAAGTGATTCAACGGGATTTTATGCCGGAAGATTTAAGACCGGTTCTCGGGGAAAATGATATTGATGGTTGTGTAGCTGTACAGGCCGATCAGAGTGAGGCTGAAACAAATTTCTTATTACAATGTGCAGATGAAAATGATTTTATAAAAGGAGTTGTGGGCTGGATTGATTTAAGAGCAGATGATTTAGAAGATAAATTACATTCTTGTTTACTCAATAAAAAATTAAAAGGCTTTCGTCATATAGTGCAGGCTGAACCGGATGGCTTTTTGCTTCAGGGAAAATTTATTGAAGGTGTAAAGTTGCTGCATCAGTTTGAATACACTTATGATATATTGATTCATAACAGGCAGTTGAAAGAAACACTTCAGTTCATTAATAAACTTCCCGCTCAAAAATTAATAATAGATCATTGTGCCAAACCATGTATTCGAAATAAAGAAATAACTGACTGGAGTGCTGGCATAAAAGAAATTGCAGCCAATGAAAATGTATATTGTAAGGTATCAGGACTAATTACAGAGGCTGACTGGTATCAATGGAATGAAAAAAATATTTACCCGTATCTTGATATAGTATTTGATGCGTTTGGAGAAAAAAGAATATTGTTTGGCAGTGACTGGCCCGTAATACTACTGGCTGGTAATTATTCCCGATGGATAACAGTGGTGAACAATTATTTTAAAAACTTTAATGAAGAAATTAAACAACGGTTTTGGGGACAAAATGCGATTGAATTTTATAGTTTATAAAGTATTTCAGATAAATAAAATCCTTGCTGTATGAATTTGAATTTGCAGGATAAGATCATCCTCGTAACAGGTGGCGCCAAAGGAATAGGAGAAGGTATTGCCAAAGTATTGTCAAATGAAGGCGCTGTTGTTGTAATAGTTGGGCGCAGTAAAGAGGATAATGAACTTACTGTAGCGGCCATAAAAAAAGCTGGTGGTAATGCAGATTATGTAATAGCTGAACTAACCAACCCGCAACAATGTGCCGATGCGGTTAAAACTGTAGTTGAGCGATACAAAAGAATTGATGGCCTGGTTAATAACGCCGGGGTAAACGATGGTGTAGGATTGGAAAACGGAAACTATGAAGCGTTTATAGCCTCATTGCATAAGAATCTTGTTCATTATTATTTAATGGCCCATCATGCGTTACCTGAATTAAAAAAGAGCAAAGGAGCTATTGTAAATATTGGTTCTAAAACTGCAGAAACAGGACAGGGAAATACTTCTGCCTATGCAGCGTCAAATGGTGGCCGTAATGCTTTGACAAGAGAATGGGCTGTTGAATTACTGAAATACGGAATCAGGGTTAATGCAGTAATTGTAGCGGAATGTTATACACCACTTTATCAATCCTGGATAAAAACTTTTAATAATCCTGAAGAGAAACTCAAAAGTATAACAGAAAAGATTCCATTGGAGAAACGAATGACCACTGCCGAAGAAATAGCCAACATGGTAGCTTTTCTTTTGTCTGATAAATCTTCACATACTACCGGTCAGCTAATATATGTAGATGGCGGATACACTCATCTGGATAGAGCTTTATAAAACTTTATAAGGTTGTATTTATTTGATAATTGTCTTTAGATAATCAACTTTCTTCCTGGTTTCCTCGCTATTGTCTTTATTGTACTGTTCTTCTTTCTTTTTAAGAATACCTTTTAACAGGTCCATTACCATGTCTCTTGCCTGTGTTCCTGGCTGAATATTTTTGCGGAAGCTGTTAATGCCATTCACGCCTTTTTTGAATTTATTGAAATCAGTTACATGACTAAGGAAACGGGCAAAGGGTTCAGCAAATTCAAATTTCTCTATTCCGAATTCCAATTTGTCAAACTCTGCATAGAGTGAATCAAATTTGCTTTCATCAGCTGATGCAATCTCAAAATTCTTAATTATATGCAGGTAATCTCCTTTAGCATCTTTCTTAATTAATGGCAGTTTGGATTTTACATACTCCATGTCTTTATCCTGTAATGCTAACATGCTGGCAATTGAAACTGAAAAAGATGAATCCAGCAAACTTTTACGGAACAAAGGAAGATATTCTTCTTTATCAAGAAACGATAGCAGTGAAATGGCAATAGCACGGTTAGGACGGTAGGCATCACTTTCAGCGATCTTTTTCAATTCGGGTTCTGTCTCTTTGTAATCCATGCTGTCTTTTAGTTCAGCAATAATTCCCAAAGCCTGGTAGCGGATGCCTTTGTATTTATCTTTTAATCCAAGAAAAATGTTCTTGCTCATTTTCGAATAAAAGTATTCCAATTCTTCATGGCGATCCATAAAGTTGCCAGCATATTTAAACTGGTGTACAAAATTCTCCATCGTCTTATTATCCTCTTTCACACAAAGCAAAATCTTGTCACCATCTACATTCACTAAATCAGGCTTTGTTTTATAGGGGAAATCAAATACTTCACTTTGTTTTTCGATCCAAACTTTATGACGTTCTTTTTTATCGCCATTATAAATATCAATTGCTATTGGTAATCTGAATATTTTTTCAGTTTGTTGCTGAATAATCACTTTTACTTTATCACCGGTATATACATAATCAATTTTCAGATTGGGATGTCCGCTTCTATAATACCATTGATTCCAGAACCAGTTTAAATCTTCACCGGTAACTTCTTCAAAAGCCATGCGCAGGTTAGTGGCTTCTGTACTTTTAAATTTATTGGTAGTGAGATAAAGATTTAAAGCTTTAAAAAATGCACTGTCGCCTACATAGTTTCTCAGCATATGTAAAATGCATCCGCCTTTTTGATAACTCACTAAATCAAAAACATCTTCTTTATCAGCATAATTAAAACGAACAAGATTTAATTTTTCTTTTCTGGGATCACTCAGGTAATAAGTCATGTCCTCTAAAAACTTCGCATCACCTGCATCCTTTCCATATTTATAACCAAACCAAAGCACTTCGCTGTAATTAGCCATTGACTCATTAACAGTAATATTGCTCCAGCTTTCAGTAGTAACCAAATCGCCAAACCATTGATGAAATAATTCATGAGCAAGATAATCTTCCTGGTTGCCATCCAATAATTCTCTTGGTGTACGTTGAACAGTTTCGTTATGTACAGTGGCTGTAGTATTTTCTTCTGCACCACTTACAAAATCTCTCACTACAATTTGTGAATACTTTTGCCAGGGGAAGTCAACTCCTAAAATTTTAGAATAGAATTCCATTAGCTCAGGTGTATTACCAAAGATCTGTTTGGCGTATGGAGCATAAGCCGGTTCTAAATAATAGTTGACTTCTTTATTACGCCATTTATCTTTATAAATTTTAAAATCACCCACACCCATCATCATTAAATATGGAGCATGAGGCAGATCCATTTTCCAGGTATCCGTTCTTGTTCCGTCAGCGTTTTTCTTTTGAGTAACTAATAAACCATTGCTCAGTGTAACATATTTATCAGGCACAGTCATGCTGATCTCATCTGTTTGACGTTGATTTGGTTTATCAATGGTTGGGCACCACACAGAGTTTGATTCTGTTTCACCCTGTGTCCATATTTGTATAGGCTTTTCTTTGTCCTCACCTTTAGGATTAATAAAGTATAATCCTTTAGCATCTTTTATCGCTTCACTTCCTTTAGCTGCATATTCATTCGGCTTTGCAGTATAATCAATGTAGATAGTTAAGTTTTCGCCGCCTTTATATTCTTTATCTAATGTGATGTATAAATTGTTTTCATCACTGTAATCATAACTGAGTTTTACTTTTTGTGTTCTTTTTAACAGACTTACTTCGTGCAGCTCCATTCCTTTTGCATCTAACCGAAGTTGCTTTTGAGGATAGAAATGCGGCTTTAAAGTAATTTGTGCTTTGCCGTACATATAAGCTTTATCATAATCAAAGCGAACATCTAATTTGGTATTAATAAGATCAAAATCTTTGGTAGGAGTAGCCCGGTAAATCTTTTTCCAGCTCGTGTCTTCTGCTTTCTGTTCAGGAATTTGAGCAGAAAGAGAAGAGTAAACAAATAAAGTCAGGATTAAAACATAAACCTTACGGAATGAGTATAGCAAGTGCATTTATAAAATTTGAGGCGTAAAGATATTATTTCAGCTGTTACAAAATTCCAAAAGGTATGAACGGTTTTGGAATAATTTTTTATTGTTACGGGCTGAATGATCATTGTGGAGCCACATCGGCGACGCTCCGTTCAGGTGAAGAATTGCTATTAAACAATCATGATAACCGTTAAAATTTACACCTTATCAAAACGGATTGGAAAAAAAGGTAGTTTTGTCAATAAACAGCAGATTATAAAATGATGCGAAACTTTTTGATTTGTCTACTGATTTCTGTTTTTACATCTTCATTAGTCCCGGCCCAGCAGATTACCCGGTTTGCCTATATTCAAACAGAGAATAAACAATCCTTCTATGTTAAATGGAACAGTAAAGTATGGAGTTCATCTTCTTCGGGCTATTTAATTCTTTCTAAAATAAAAGATCAGCAGATTAATGTAGTGGTAGGGTTTCCTAAAAATATTTATCCTGAACAATCCTTTACCATAACCTTTAGCGGAAATAAAGATGCCGGTTTTCTATTAAAAGAGTTTGGAGAGAAGGGATGGGGATTGTACAATCTTCAATCGTCTGCAGTTGTTTACGCTGCCAAAGATGCCACTGCAACAAAAGAGGAAGTTACTGCAACTGCAGTCATTAATCCTCCAAAAGTTGAAGAAGCAAAAAATCCTTTTGGCGATTTATTGGTACAGGTTACACAAGATTCAACCGTGAGAAATATTGCAGTAGAAAAACCTCAGCCTCCTGTAGTGATAAAAAAAGAAGAACCTGTTCTGCCCATAGTTGATTCAGTTAAGAAAATAGTTAAGCAGGAAGAAAAGCCAGCTATTAAAGAACCACAAAAAAATAGTAAGCCAGATACAAAAACTGCAATTGTTGATAACAAAAAGACAGATTCAGTAAAAGCAGTTATAAAACCAGAAGAAAAACCGGTTGTAAAAGAAGCCAAAAAAGAAACAATTCCGGAGGTAAAACCAACTATTGCTGAAAATAATAAAGCAACAGATTCTGTTGCCATTGCAAAAAAGGAAGTGAAGCAGCCCGAAGTAAAAATACCGGCGATCATTGAACCTGCTAAATCATCTGTAACTCTTTTTGCTACCAATGAAAATGCGGAGAGTTATGATTATATCTACATCACAGAAGAAAAAATGGGAGTAAAAGATACAGTGACACTTTCTGTAAAGAAAAATAAAGATGAAATAAAGCCTGCTGTTAAAATAGAAACAGAGAAAAAAGATACGGTCAAACTGCAACCTAAAGATGAACCAAAGTTTATAGATATAATTGCAGATACATCGAAGAAAGCCAATGAAATTCCTATCATTGAACCAATAAAAAAAGATGCAATCGCAAATAAAGTTGACTCAGTGGTTAAAGTACCTTTGAAAGTTGAAAAACCTTTAATTGAAACAAAAAAAGAAGTAACACCTTCTGATGAATCAATTAAGGAAACACCAAAAGAAACAGCAAAAGTGGTAATGGTGAATACGGACTGTAAAAATATGGCCACTGAAAAAGATTTTATGGCTTTGCGCAAAAAGATGGTGGCAGAAGATAATGATGATGATATGGTGGCGGCCGCTCGAAAAGTTTTCAAATCAAAATGTTTTACTACTGATCAGGTTAAAAACTTATGTGTTTTGTTTTTAAAAGATGAAGGAAAATATAAATTTCTTGATGCTGCTTATCCATACGTTTACGATACAGATAGTTTCAAACAACTTTCTTTTCTTTTAACTGAAGAATATTATATCAACCGTTTTAAGGTGATGATAAAAAACTAATTGGGTACTTTTATCCGCACAATTAGATTAATCTGCATGGGTCGTTATTTCATAGAGGTAGCTTATAATGGGAAGAATTATGCCGGCTTTCAAATTCAGGATAATGCCCATACAATTCAATCAGAAGTAGAAAAGGCGTTAGAGATTTTCTTTAAACAAAAGTTTAACCTTACTGGTTCCTCCCGTACAGATGCAGGTGTACATGCCTTGCAAAATTTTTTTCATGTTGATTCCGATATAGAAATTAATAATAGAAAAATATACAATATCAATGCTATACTTCCGTCAGATATTGTAATTAAAAATATTACTCAGGTAGCAGCAGAAGCCCATTGTCGCTTCGATGCCGTGTATCGCTATTATAAGTACCATATTTACCAGTTTAAGAACCCTTTTATTGATGACCGGGCTTTTTATTTCCCTTTTACATTAGATTTTGAATTATTAAAACAGGCAGCGTCTATTATCCCTCAGTATTCAGATTTCACTTCTTTCTCTAAACGTAACACACAAGTGAAGACCTTTAACTGTCAAATTCTTAAAAGTGAATGGCTTAAAGAAGGTGATTGTTGGGCTTACCATGTAAAGGCAAATCGATTTTTAAGAGGTATGGTGCGTGGCTTGGTAGGCACAATGCTTCAGGTTGGACGTGGAAAGCTCAATTTTGAAGATTTTAAAGCTGTAATTGAAGCTAAAGATTGCTCTAAAGCTGATTTTGCAGTTCCAGGTCACGGATTGTTTTTAATAGAAGTAGGTTTCCAAAACAGTAAAATGGATTAAATCTGCCAGCTTTTTCTCATTTCATCATATTGGACTAAAAAATATTTGAAATTGAAACCCTTTACCACAAAGGGTTTTGGCCTATATCAAAAACATTTCTTCAAAAAACATTTGGAAGCAATCAATCCATCCCTATCTTTGCGGCCCGCTTTACAAAAAAACGGTACAGTTCTTTGAGTGAGATTGCAGTGAAAAACAGGGCGTTATTACTTCAAATGTGTGAAAGAAAAAAATAAAAAATAGAGAGAAAAATTTGTCAGTAATCATCATCACCCTATCTTTGCAGTCCGCTAAAAAAATAGCAAATAGCTCTTCAAAATAATTTGGCTTTTCAGAAGAAAAAACTTCGAAAATTTTCAATTTAAATTTTGATTGAATTATAATGGCCCTTACCTTTGCACTCCGTTTCAAAAAACGGTGGCAAAACAGTGCCAAAAGATCTTTGAAAGTTTGGAAGCAATAACACGTAAATGTAACATTTACGGTAAGGTTTAATAGCGACAAATACATTCGATTTGACAACGTTAATTTCCAATGAAATTAATTAGTCAGTATCAAAACTCATTTACAATGGAGAGTTTGATCCTGGCTCAGGATGAACGCTAGCGGCAGGCTTAATACATGCAAGTCGTGGGGCAGCATGGTGTAGCAATACACTGATGGCGACCGGCAAACGGGTGCGGAACACGTACAGAACCTTCCTTCGAGTGGTGAATAGCCCAGAGAAATTTGGATTAATACACCGTAACATATAAGAGTGGCATCACTTTTATATTATAGCTCCGGCGCTTGAAGATGGCTGTGCGGCTGATTAGGTAGTTGGCGGGGTAACGGCCCACCAAGCCTGCGATCAGTAACTGGTGTGAGAGCACGACCAGTCACACGGGCACTGAGACACGGGCCCGACTCCTACGGGAGGCAGCAGTAAGGAATATTGGTCAATGGACGCAAGTCTGAACCAGCCATGCCGCGTGAAGGATGAAGGTCCTCTGGATTGTAAACTTCTTTTATCTGGGACGAAAAAAGGGCTTTCTAGCTCAACTGACGGTACCAGAGGAATAAGCACCGGCTAACTCCGTGCCAGCAGCCGCGGTAATACGGAGGGTGCAAGCGTTATCCGGATTCACTGGGTTTAAAGGGAGCGTAGGCGGGCAGGTAAGTCAGTGGTGAAATCTCCGGGCTTAACCCGGAAACTGCCATTGATACTATCTGTCTTGAATATCCTGGAGGTAAGCGGAATATGTCATGTAGCGGTGAAATGCTTAGATATGACATAGAACACCTATTGCGAAGGCAGCAGGCTACACATATATTGACGCTGAGGCACGAAAGCGTGGGGATCAAACAGGATTAGATACCCTGGTAGTCCACGCCCTAAACGATGGATACTCGACATCAGCGATACACTGTTGGTGTCTGAGCGAAAGCATTAAGTATCCCACCTGGGAAGTACGACCGCAAGGTTGAAACTCAAAGGAATTGGCGGGGGTCCGCACAAGCGGTGGAGCATGTGGTTTAATTCGACGCAACGCGAAGAACCTTACCTGGGTTTGACATGCACAGGACCGGTGGTGAAAGCCATCTTCTCTTCGGAGCCTGTGCACAGGTGCTGCATGGCTGTCGTCAGCTCGTGCCGTGAGGTGTTGGGTTAAGTACCGCAACGAGCGCAACCCCTATCTTCTGTTTGCTACCAGGTGATGCTGAGCACTCTGAAGAAACTGCCTCGGATAACGAGGAGGAAGGCGGGGATGACGTCAAGTCATCATGGCCTTTATGTCCAGGGCTACACACGTGCTACAATGGCCGGTACAAAGAGATGCGATACCGCGAGGTGGAGCTAATCTTAAAAACCGGTCTCAGTTCAGATTGGAGTCTGCAACTCGACTCCATGAAGCTGGAATCGCTAGTAATCGTATATCAGCAATGATACGGTGAATACGTTCCCGGACCTTGCACACACCGCCCGTCAAGCCATGGAAGCTGGGTGTACCTAAAGTCGGTAACCGTAAGGAGCCGCCTAGGGTAAAACTAGTGACTGGGGCTAAGTCGTAACAAGGTAGCCGTATCGGAAGGTGCGGCTGGAATACCTCCTTTTTAGAGATTGCTAAATCCTTTTTAGTTATTGTTTCCAACTACTTTCAATTTATTGTTCTTTATTTTTTGAGTAACCCGATAAAAAGGGGCTACAATCACAGATCCGTAGCTCAGCCTGGTTAGAGCACTACACTGATAATGTAGGGGTCACCAGTTCAAATCTGGTCGGGTCTACCAAAAGCTGCAAGCTTAAAGCTAAAGGCTGCAAGCTAACGGCCAAATAATTTGGGGGGTTAGCTCAGTTGGCTAGAGCATCTGCCTTGCACGCAGAGGGTCATCGGTTCGACTCCGATATCCTCCACTAAAGTTCTTGAAATATTGATGTTGGCATTAGGCCTAATGGACTCGCTCTCCAAACATCAGCTTCATTCACTTGCTTTTTAGCATTTGAATAAAGTTCTTTGACATATTGGGATAAACTAATCAAATAGTTGTAAAAATTGTAAATGACGAGTAACGGCAAACTCTTTTAAAGCAAATAAGGGCGTATGGTGGATGCCTTGGCTCTGTGAGACGAAGAAGGACGTGGTAAGCTGCGATAAGCTGCGGGGAGCTGCACACAAGCATTATATCCGCAGATTTCCGAATGGGACAACCCGGCACACTGAAGGTGTGTCATCCGAAAGGAAGTCAACCTCCTGAACTGAAACATCTAAGTAGGGAGAGGAAAAGAAAATAACAATGATTCCCTGAGTAGTGGCGAGCGAAAAGGGAAAAGCCTAAACTTCGGCGGCGTGCCGCCGGAGGGTTGTAGGACTGCATTTAGAAATTCTCATCAAATTGAATCTTCTGGAAAGTTGAGCCATAGCGGGTGATAGCCCCGTAGATACAAATTGAGAAGGACGAGCAGTATCCTGAGTACGGCGGGACCGGAGGAATCCTGCCTGAATCTGCCAGCACCATCTGGTAAGGCTAAATACTCCACAGAGACCGATAGTGAACCAGTACCGTAAGGGAAAGGTGAAAAGCACCCTAAACAAGGGAGTGAAATAGTACCTGAAACCGTACGCCTACAAGCGGTCGGAGTTCCGCAG
Source organism: Sphingobacteriales bacterium (assembly GCA_016200915.1). Classification (GTDB taxonomy): domain Bacteria; phylum Bacteroidota; class Bacteroidia; order Chitinophagales; family Chitinophagaceae; genus AWTP1-9. The sequence goes on along the minus strand of JACQDV010000046.1, from coordinate 2,041 downwards.
TAATGCGGAATGACGGCGTGCCTTTTGCATAATGAGCCTACGAGTTGCTCCTCACTAGCGAGGTTAAGTTCTTAAGTAACGGAGCCGTAGCGAAAGCGAGTCCAAATAGGGCGTTTAGTTAGTGGGGGCAGACGCGAAACTTTGTGATCTATCCATGGGCAGGTTGAAGGTGTGGTAACACACACTGGAGGACCGAACTCATTAACGTTGAAAAGTTATGGGATGACCTGTGGATAGGGGTGAAAGGCCAATCAAACTGAGAGATAGCTCGTTCTCCCCGAAATGTTTTTAGGAACAGCCTCGGATATAAGAAGTGTGTTAGAGGTAGAGCTACTGATTGGGCTAGGGGGCTTCACCGCCTACCAAACCCTGACAAACTCCGAATGCTAACACATATCTCCGGGAGTGAGGCTGCGGGCGCTAAGGTCCGTGGCCGAGAGGGAAATAACCCAGATTAGCAGCTAAGGTCCCTAAACGTATGTTAAGTTGGTCAAACGAGGTGGGGCTTCTATAACAGCCAGGATGTTGGCTTGGAAGCAGCCATTCATTTAAAGAGTGCGTAACAGCTCACTGGTCGAGAGGCCCTGCACGGAAAATGATCGGGCATCAAACATACTACCGAAGCTCTAAGATTGCCACTTACGTGGTATATCGGTAGGGGAGCATTGAAACAGCATTGAAGGTGTGCGGCGACGCATGCTGGAGCGGTTTCAAAAGAAAATGTAGGCATAAGTAACGATAAATAGAGTGAAAAACTCTATCGCCGTAAGTCCAAGGTTTCCTGATCAATGTTAATCAGATCAGGGTTAGTCGGGTCCTTAGGCAAACCCGAAAGGGGTAGCTGATGGAAAACTGGTTAATATTCCAGTACCCGCTTTAGTTTCGATGGGGTGACGCAGTGGTGAAAGACACACGATGGTAACGGAATACCACGTTTAAGTACGTAGCTATATTTTTTACAGGCAAATCCGTAAGAGATGGCGAAATACGAAAGTATATGATGGCTTCGGCCAGATTGAGTGTCCTAAAAACTGCCGAGAAAAACCTCTAAGGTTAGGCTAAAGCGGCCCGTACCGTAAACCGACACAGGTGGACGGGAAGAATATTCTAAGGCGCTCGGGTGAGCCGTGGAGAAGGAACTAGGCAAATTGACGCTGTAACTTCGGGATAAAGCGTACCATCTTCGGATGGTCTCAGTAAAATGGTTCAACCAACTGTTTAGCAAAAACACAGGGCCCTGCAAAATCGAAAGATGACGTATAGAGCCTGATACCTGCCCGGTGCTGGAAGGTTAAGGAAGGATGTTCGGCGCAAGCCAAAGCTTCTGACTGAAGCCCCAGTAAACGGCGGCCGTAACTATAACGGTCCTAAGGTAGCGAAATTCCTTGTCGGGTAAGTTCCGACCTGCACGAATGGTCTAATGAGTTGAACACTGTCTCCTCCACGAGCCCGGTGAAATTGTAGTATCGGTGAAGATGCCGGTTACCCGTCACGGGACGGAAAGACCCCGTGAACCTTCACTACAACTTTGCATTGATTTCGAGTCACAGATGTGTAGTATAGTTGGGACGCTATGAAGCGGTGCCGCCAGGTGCCGTGGAGCGGTCGGTGAAATACCAACCTTCTGTTACTTGGAACCTAACCCCTTGCGGGGGACAGTGCATGGTGGGTAGTTTGACTGGGGTGGTCGCCTCCTAAAAAGTAACGGAGGCTCGCAAAGGTACCCTCAGTACGGTTGGTAATCGTACGAAGAGCGCATTAGTATAAGGGTGCTTGACTGTGAGGCATACAAGCCGAGCAGGAGCGAAAGCTGGCTAAAGTGATCCGGCGGTTCTGTATGGAAGGGCCGTCGCTCAAAGGATAAAAGGTACTCCGGGGATAACAGGCTGATCTCCCCCAAGAGCTCATATCGACGGGGAGGTTTGGCACCTCGATGTCGGTTCGTCACATCCTGGGGCTGGAGAAGGTCCCAAGGGTTCGGCTGTTCGCCGATTAAAGTGGCACGTGAACTGGGTTCAGAACGTCGCAAGACAGTTCGGTC
>JACQDV010000051.1 GCA_016200915.1 Sphingobacteriales bacterium | reverse complement strand
CTTTGTATCAAACTGTTTGGCAAACTCCAAAATGTTAGTACCCTTGAACATAACTTAACTGGTTTAAAAAGCTAAGCTATTGATTTTGCTAATATTATTAGCTTTCTTTTTGGAGTATTTAAATGCCTACTTCGATAATTTTATTGTTACCCCACGTACAGATGAAGAAATAATTTCTCTGGATAAAAACCTTTTACTAACAGGTATAAAAGGCATTATTAGCGATAAGCGATTAAACAGATAATATTCCGGTTAGCAGCTTCACAAAATCTCATTTACTTTTTTATAAATTTACCCTCTTTCCTTTCTATAACGCATATCTAAAAGGCCCAATGTTGTAAAGAAAACAAAATATCCAATGGCATTCCATTCATGATTTTGTAACCAACCTTTCTTTACTTCATGAAATCGCATGGTTAAAAAAGGGTGAGCATAAGGTATTTTAAAAATATGCTCCCATGACATTGCAATTAATGTAGCAATTAAACAGGCTAATCCAATTCCAATCGGCACAATAAAATTTTTAAACCGCATACTCAGTACATATTGAATGGCTATAATTCCCAGTGTTGAAATGAATGTACGCAGGTTGAGGATTAAAAAGTTTCGCCAACCAAAAGAGTGATTAAGAAATCCGTATTTACTAAAGAACAGATTGGGAACAATGGCAGCACCAAGCGTAAAGAGATCAAACAGTATAAACAGGAAAAATATCATCGCAATGATAGCGGTTAGTTTGGAAAAATAGATGTTGCTATAGGGTTGTGGTGATGCAAACACCTGTTTCCAGGTATTGTTTTTATATTCTATCTGTGTTATTAAACTGCAAACAATAATGATGAACATTGGCAGTAAAAAAATAGAAAAACCCTGCCATATATTACCTACGTGAAATATCCATGGATTGGGATTGTTTTTATATAGCCTTTCAATATTCTGCTTTGGTTGTACCAGGTAAGAGATCATCATGATAAAGGGCACAAAACCTGCACCCAGCACTACTATCCATAAGGCAGCACTGCGTTTGGTCTTCATTAATTCTGTTCTTAAACTTGCTGCTATGTTCATTTGCCGTTCGATGTTATGTCCATGAATAATTGTTCCAAATCATTATGCTGCGGGTGCAATGCATATACTTCTAATCCGCTTTCCACCAGTTTGCGATTGATAGCAGCAGATTGATTTTTGTTTTTAAAAGGTATAATGATGGCGGTATCTGTTTGAGTTAATTCTGTTATATCATTCAATAGCGTTGCAGCTCTGTTGTTGTCATTGGTTTCTATTTCCAATGCTGATTTGGATGATTGCATCAGCTGCAGCTCTTTTAATGTTCCCTGGAACAGCATATTACCTTTATGAATGATGCCTACATGTGTAGCCATCTTCTCCACTTCCGCTAAAATGTGACTGGATACCAAAACTGTTGTACCAAACTCTTTGTTCAGTCTTTTTATCAGCTCTCTGGTTTCAATGATGCCATTAGGATCAAGTCCATTGGTTGGTTCATCTAATATCAAAAACTCAGGCTGTGGCAACAAAGCAATGGCAATGGCCAGCCTTTGTTTCATACCGAGTGAATATTGTTTGGCTTTTTTATTGAGAGCAGTGGTTAATCCAACTATCTCCAGCACTTCATTGATGCGTTGTTTTTTACAACCGTAGATGAGACGATAAATTTCTAAGTTCTCATAACCGGTTAAATGAAGATATAAGGAAGGTTGCTCTACCAGTGAACCTAATCTTTTTAAAATATCTATACGATGATGAGCTAAATGCTGATCAAAGATTTTTATTTCCCCTTTCTGATTGCTGAGTAAACCCAGCAATAATCTGAGTGTGGTGGTTTTACCTGCACCATTTGGGCCAAGGAAACCATAAATGCTTCCTTTAGGCACTTTCATATTAATGCCATTCAGGATGGGCTGACCGGCTTTGAAGGAAAAATATAAATTATCCGTTTGAACAATCATGTCGTTCATAATTAATTTTTATAAGCAAGCATTTATTATGGTGGTTGATTAAATACTTATTTTTTCTTTCTCTCTCCATTTTGAAACATTAACACCCACAATGATCAGCCACAGGCAAAACGAAAATTCACCAATAAATGCAGGTGCTAACATCATAAAATTTGAAAGTTTGGGAGCAAGAATCATTGCAAAACTGTTCAGTAAGTAACACAAGCCGGCTATCGCCATCATAATACCAAGCAGCTTTGGGAAAAATCCTGATTTGAAAATTAAATATCCAAGTGCCAGACATGTAAACCCAAAAAATATTAACCCGATGCCAAAGCCATATGCATGCGTCTTTATTGACAAATAGGACATGGCTTGCACCTGATGCGGGTCCAGTGCTTTCAGATAATTGACATCTTCTGATAAAAACAGCGGCATCAGTAAATTCATTTTGTTAGCTACCAGAACTGAAGTTTGCACCAGGTTTAAAAGTATTGCAAGCAGTGCAATGTTCTTATTTACGGGTTTTAAAAGTACATACAAACACACCATTACTATAACATCACAAATATGCATAAGCAAGTCTCCGGCTATACCAGCCCGCCAAAGTTGCGAATGAGCAAGCATATTAACAGTAGTGGCCGCAGCATCACCCGTAACAATAATTGTTTTTCTTACAACCATCTCTCCAAATATGCCTGCAATAATTATAAGCAGGTATGCTATACCGCCAACCCTGGCATAAACCCGGGGCGAACTATTAAGTTGGTTGTGCGCCATTATTAGTATGATTATTTAACAGAGAATCTGTTTGAAACTATTACGTGGTATAATTATTTGTAAAACATTGATGTTTGCCACCCCAACAGAAAGTAAACAGTTTAATTAGACGTGTTGTTTACTTCCATGTTAAATGAAATAGGTAATAGCATCATAGTACCCAGCGCATCTTCTTCCTGTTTGGAGGCATTTTTCTTTTGTACTGTTTTCTTTGCACAAGCCTCAGCTGCAGCATGATTATCAATTACCAGTCTTCCGCTAAAAGATACCAGCATCAGCATTATCAGTATCCAGCTCATCTTTCTCATAGTTTTAATTTTTAATCGTGAGTTAATTTGTTCGTCTATTGTTTATTGATCACTTTCTTAAGATTATTTCCTTTCAAAGTAATTTTTGATTTATCATCAGCACTTAATACAATCTTGCCGGCACTAAAGCCCTGGTCCTCTACTTCATTGCCTGTTAAAGAGAGATTCAGTTCTTTAAAAGAAGCTCCTTTCAAAAATTCCACTCTTCCACCATTGGAGGTGAGACTGATATTGCTGAAGTAAGAAGCTGCTTTATCATCCCGGTGCCATTCACCGAAACTAACATCAGCATTGGTTGCATTAATAATATGCGTAAACGCTTTAGTAGTATCAGTAGCACCGCTGAACCGGATCTCACAATCGTTCACAGTCAATGAAGTATTAGATGGTAAATAGATCGTTACCGGAGAATAACTGCGATAAACCTGCTTCTTTCCTTCAGCATTCATATCAGTTGTTCCGCCTTTTACCACCAGTACATCACCTTTTTGCTCGTAAGTAATTTTTGTTTCCTTACCGAAGTTTTTTTCTAATTCAATTTTAAAAGTATCCGATGGAACAATTTTCAGGTTGTTAATTCCCCATGCATCTACTTTAGTAACACCAGCTATTACATGCTTGTCATAATTTTCTTCATGCAGTTGTGCTACGGTAACAAACTCACCTTTTTTATATTTCGCATAAAGGGCAACATGAATAGCGGTAAATACCAGCATAATGAAAGCTACTGTTCCCAATAATATTTTATTACTTGTTTTCATTGTTGACTATTTTGAATCAGGCGAAATGTTGTTTCTTGTAGTTATCAAATTTTGATTTTAAATCTTCCAGCTCCATTCCCAGCAAGTACATGTTGTGAAATACTTTGGGCAGATCCTTTTCACTGAATTCTGTTTTACGGTATGCCATCGCATGTTTAATGGCATCAGGTGAAACAAAGTATCCAATACCCCGCTGGTTGTAAATGATCTCCTGGCTTTGTAAGAAATCGTACGTACGCATCACCGTGTTAGGGTTTACTTCTAATTGCACTGCCAGTTCACGAACCGCCGGTATGCGTTCTTCCAACTTCCATTCTTTGAGCAGGATTTTTTCGCATACATAATCTGCGATCTGCAGGTATATAGCTTGACTCTCTCTGAATTGCATATTATAATGAGTTTAAATTGTCTAAATTTCTTTTTCCTTTAAGCGGAAGTAAGTAACCACCCAGAACAACGGCGCAAATCCAAACTTGAATAAAAAGGTAGTTGTTGACTCTATCCATTTGGGTAACATGATCACCTTATTTGGCGCATTCCCGTCACTCATCAAACTCCAGTTGGTTAACCCGTTGAAGTAACTTCCGTCAGGCATCATTGGCCCTAATACTTTTGCTAAAAACAAAAAGAGGAATAACCAGATCAGTAACACCGATATAACTGTTTTAATAAAACTGAAACGGGTGAAGTAAACTGAACCTAGTATAAAGGTTGCCTGCACTGCAAAGAACCCGAGGTGAAACAGGTAAAACACATCCTCTCCATTACCCCTGCCAAAATGAAACACATTTACTAAGTGCGACTTGATAAAAGGATAACTGCCACCATCTGTTTTCCATCTTGCTTCCTTTACGGCATTGGATAATGCCAGCATAGGCGGCGTAACAATGTAATAAATGGCGAGATAAACGAAAAAGAAAACGATCACTCCAAAAAACAAATTGCACAATACTTTTTCTAAATGAGAAGCAGGTACTGATAAATAACTGATGCCTTTTGGTTTATCTGCCAGGTCACCAAATAATAAACTGGCATAGATACAGCCAATAATAAACAGCCCTACAAAATAAGTTGGGCCCTGTATATCTTCACTCAGTCCTTCTCCTACGATTATCATAAATCCATACCATAGTAACATTAGTGAAGCAATGGCGGCAACGCCCAGTGTATATTTTTTCCGGTTTTCGCTCCAGTGCTTGCCCATCAGCAATCCCCAGCGGTTAATTGAAAAACTTTGGTTCATGTTTTAAGATTAAGAATTAAAAACTGCGTTGATTTTTTCTTTGTTGGTAACGATAGCTTTGTACAGCATCTCCAGGTCTAACTTGCTGTCTTCTTCATGAGTGTTGAGTTCGATAATGGCATTTCCTTTCAGCGAAGATTCACTGTACAAAGCGTTCGTTACATCATCACCTTCAAAAGATATCCTGAAGGATAATTTGCGGGTGATGTTTTCGGTTGTCTGGTCAAATAAAATTCTTCCTTCGTCGATGATGGTGATCCTGTCTATTAAGTTTTCCAAATCCTTTACCTGGTGGGTGCTGATGACGATACATTTGCTTTCATCTAAGGCGCCTGCCATTACTTTTCTAAACTGGCTCTTGCTCATAATATCTAATCCGTTCGTAGGTTCGTCCATCAGCAATACACTGGCATTGCTGGCTAAGCCAAAACTTATTAATACTTTCTTCTTTTGCCCGTAACTCATTTCCTGCATATTGGCATCCGTAGGAATGTCAAATTCTTTTACATAGCGGTTGAACTGTTCTGTGCTGAACTTGGGATAGAACTTTGCCTGGTATTTCAGCAGCTCGTCCATCTTTACATTGGGCAGGTAAAATTCTTCCGGTACCATAAACACTTCTTCTAAAAAAGCCGGTTTGCGGTCAGCCGGGTTGTGACCCAGTACTTCAATTTTGCCCTGGCGGGGGAAAAGCAGACCACTGATATTGCGGAGCAGGGTCGATTTGCCCGTTCCGTTTTTGCCGAGCAAACCGTAGATGTGGCCCGGCTGCAGCTGAAGGCTGAGCCCGGTGAACACCGGTTTGCGTTTGTAAGCGAAATGCAGGTTGCTAACTGATATCATAATAGTAAATTGACTGTGTGTTTTAGTGTACTACTTAAATAGTACACACAAACATACGGATAGTTTGGGTGGGTTTCCAAATTTTTTTGGAAGTTTTTTAAAAAAACTTGGATAAACGGCGGGAATGGGGGTGGTTGCTGGTTGTTTGTTACTGGTGGCTGGTTATTGATTCATCATTGCGCCTCCCTTTTAACCGTCATTGCGAGACTTGCGTAGCTTGTCGTGGCAATCTCCCGACTGAAAACTAGAAGAATGATGTACCACAAGCCAGTGCTACTATTAAACTTTACTTGCGTCGCACTCTTGTACGTTCAGTAATGCTATTCATCTTTGTGAGAAAAGAAATTACTTGTTACGAATGGCTGATTGTTTTATACAGTGCATATAATACAACTAAAGAAGGGAGAACAACGCCAATAATTAATATAAAGACTGAGCGTTTGTAATGACCAGGTGAATGATTATTATTTGCTACGGCAGCCCTGTAGATTTCATAATTCCAAAGCAATAACCCTCCAAAAAAGAATAATAAAAAAAAACCGAAAAGAATCGCAAAGAGTTCTCTAGCACCTATATCTTCTTGCAATAAAGAAATCAAATCTTTTAAACAAAGTATAAATAATATTGACAGGCCAATAAGATTGATTATTAATATTCTTTTTGTTTTAATCATATAGCTAAATTATAGCTCTTTCTGCACACTTCCTCTTCAATTGCCAGAAGTGTTAAGCATAGATGATGTGTTATTTGAAATACAGAAGTTGAACATTTGTGCTATATATCTCTGATGAAACAAAACAAATTCAGTCAATCAGCTGCATAGAGTTACTGAACGTACAAGAGTGCGACGCAAGAGAAGTTTAATAATAGTATTGGCTTGTGGTCCATCATTATCCTGTTTCCAGTCAGCAGATTGCCACGACAAGCTACGCAAGTCTCGCAATGACGGTTTAAGTGTGGGCAATAACTTTCCAAATGGCGTACTCGCCACTCACAACTCACTACTCGCAACTCATCCTTCAGTTAATTCCATTTCCGTAAATTGCACCCCTCACCGCTGCTTGCCAATTTGTTATCCAAAAAGCGGTATAACGTAAAACAACAGATATGCAGAAAGACCAGCTACGCCGTCAACAGGCATTGGAATACCATTCCAAAGGACGGCCCGGAAAAATTGAAGTAATTCCAACTAAAGATGCCAAAACCCAACGTGACCTGTCCTTAGCGTATTCACCGGGTGTGGCAGAACCCTGTAAAGAAATTCACGCCAATGTAGAAAACGTTTATAAATACACTGCCAAAGGAAACCTGGTGGCTGTTATCAGTAATGGTACAGCAGTACTCGGTTTGGGTGATATTGGTCCTGAAGCCGGTAAACCGGTGATGGAGGGAAAGGGTGTATTGTTTAAGATATTTGCGGATATAGATGTGTTTGATATTGAGATCAACGAAAAAGACCCGGTGAAGTTTGTACAGATAGTAAAAGCATTAGAGCCAACTTTTGGCGGTATCAATTTAGAAGATATAAAAGCACCGGAATGTTTTTATATAGAGCAGGAACTAAAAAAGCAAATGAACATACCGGTGATGCATGATGACCAGCATGGTACGGCTATCATCAGCGCTGCTGCTTTATTGAATGCTTTAGAATTACAGGGAAAGAAAATAGAGAAGGCAAAGTTTGTAGTGAACGGTGCCGGTGCAGCTGCCATGGCTTGTGTAATGTTATATGAATCCTTAGGTGCCAGTCATGAAAATTTTGTGATGTTCGACCGCAAAGGTGTATTGCATACACACCGGCAGGATTTGGAAGAGCATAAGAAAAAATTTGCCACCACTAAAAAAACGGATTTAACCTTAGAAGAAGCATTTAAAGGAGCGGATGTATTTATTGGACTGAGTGTAGGTAATGTGGTGAGTGCTGAAATGGTAAAAGCGATGGCTAAGAATCCCATTGTATTCGCTATGGCCAATCCTGATCCTGAAATTACTTATGAAGCTGCCACGGGTGCCAGAAAGGATGTGATAATGGCTACGGGCCGCAGTGATTATCCCAACCAGGTAAACAACGTACTGGGTTTCCCGTACATTTTTCGTGGGGCATTGGATGTAAGGGCAAAGCATATTAATGAAGCCATGAAGTTAGCGGCTGTAAAGGCATTAGCTGAGTTAACCAAAACTCCCGTGCCTGATATTGTAAACTTAGCTTATAACGAAAAGAATATTTCATTTGGCCCTGAATATATTATTCCCAAACCACTTGATCCACGGCTATTAGCTACCGTTGCACCGGCCGTTGCTAAAGCGGCTATGGAAAGCGGCGAGGCACAATTTCCTATTACTGACTGGGATGCATATGAATTGGAATTGAATAAAAGATTAGGGTTGGATAACCAGCTTAGCCGTGTTATCGGTAATAAAGCAAGAAAAGATCCGAAACGGGTGGTGTTTGCCGATGCAGAGAATGCCAAGATCTTAAAAGTAGCACAACTGGTGCATGAAGAAGGAGTGGGCTATCCTATTTTACTGGGTGATGATAAACGCATACATGAAATTGCAGAGATCAATAATATTGACCTGGATGGTATTCCTGTCATCAATCATAAAAGTGATGCGATGGATGAAACGAGAAGAAAATATGGAGAGATATTTTTCCAGAAACGTCAGCGCCGCGGGGTGAATCATTATGAAGCGTACAAGATGATGAAGGATCGCAATTATTTTGGCAGTATGATGGTGTAATTAGGTGAGGCAGATTGTATGATCAGTGGATTAAGCCGTAACTATCCTGATACTATTCGTCCGGCATTGCAGGTGATCGGTACGGAAGAAGGTGTGAAGAAAATTGCCGGTATGTATATTATGCTTACCAAGAAAGGACCTTTGTTCCTGGCGGATACTACAGTGAACTTTAATCCAACTGCAGAAGAATTAGCAGAGATCACATTATTGGTGGCGAAAGAAGTGAAGCAGTTTAACATCCGTCCACGTATTGCGATGTTATCCTATTCCAATTTTGGAAGTAGCGATTCTCCCGAAGCAAATTTGGTGCGACAGGCAAGAGATATTGTAAAGCAAAAAGATCCTGACCTGATATGTGATGGTGAAGTGCAGGGATTGGTAGCATTCAACAAAGAGATATTAAAAGATAACTATCCTTTCAGTGAACTGATCAATGGAGATGTGAATACGTTGATCTTCCCTAATCTTGCTGCAGGTAATATTGCTTATAATCTGCTGCAGGAAGTAGGTGGTGCCGATTCTATTGGTCCTGTATTATTAGGATTGAAAAAACCGGTGCATGTGTTGCAGTTGGGCAGTTCCATCCGCTCTATCTTTAATATGGTGCTGATTGCGGTGGTAGATGCACAGTTGAAAAGTCATAGTAATGCAGAGGAAGAAATAAAAAAATCAAAGTGGTGGAAGAAATTTAAGAAGGTGAGTCATGAAATGTAGAAATTAATTGACAGTGTATAATGGATAGTTGATAATATAAAACTATCAACTATCCATTCTCAATTATCCACTAATATGAATGAGTGATCACGAACGAATATCTAAAAAGAAAAAGAGTTATCCTGTAAGTAAAACATTGCGCAAGTACCTGCGCCGTTACGGGAGAGATATTCATTTGCCGCTTTCCTATGATCAGTTGAAATATTATCAGAGCAATATTCCTTTATACGATAAGGATGGAAAAGATACCTTGTGGGAAACCGTTTTTTATTCTCCCTCCGAAGGCAACGAGATTCATCAATCATTAAAACGTATCTATTCCTTACTCAAATCAAGCGGACATACACAGGCGGAAGAACATTTGCATATTGAGCGGATTGATTATTGTGTGTTTGGTAACTCAAGACCCTTCCGCATAAAAATTGTAAACAATTACAACGATGTGCATGATTATTTCTACATAAAAGTAGCGGATGCTTCCCGTATTTATGGATTGGAATTGGAAACATTAGTTTCTCCTAACTGGATCAATTACTTAGTTGATGAAACTACTTTGGTGGAAGAACATATTTCCGGCATTCCCGGCGATGTGTTTGCCAAAGAGTATATTGATCGGCCGGAATATAATCCAAGACGTATTGCCAAAGAGTTCATCAAATTCAATGAACGTTGTTTTGTGCGTTTACTGGGTGATATGCGGAGTTATAATTTTGTATTTGATATTACACAGGATTTTGATGATATACAATTTCGCATACGAGCAATAGATTTTGACCAGCAATCGTACGAAGGAAGAAAGAATATTTACCGGCCGCAATATTTTAAGGAGAACAATGTGTTTGTGGAGCTGGTGACCAAACTGATCCATCCCGATGTGATAAAACAATATCAATTAGAAGAAAGAACTCAGATCGTTCGTCGTATTAAATCTCATCGTCACCGTATCCGTGATCTGCGGGATGCAGCATCAGAAGATGAACTCTCTACACCAGAAAAAATAAAACAGTTGCGGGAAGATCTTGCCGAACATTATCAAAACCCCAGTTTTCTTCAGTGCAAAACAATCGGTAATATTATGGATATGCATTTAAAAGAATTAGTGAAGAGCGATGTTAAACATGATTGATTTTTTTCTGTTATTTTTGTTTACATGAATTTCTTTACCCATTTAGGCCGCTACCTCCTGATGCTGAAAGGAATGTTTTCCAAACCGGAAAACTATAAGATATACTGGAAAGAACTCATGCACCAGTGTGCAGAGATCGGTATCGGTTCTCTTGGTATAGTAGCCATCATTTCCTTATTTCTTGGTGCGGTAACAACGGTACAAACGGCTTACCAGTTAGTAAGTCCGCTGATACCGATGTCAACGATTGGTATCATTGTTCGTGATAATATCATCCTGGAATTAGCTCCCACATTAATATGCGTAGTGTTAGCAGGTGTGGTAGGTTCTAAAATTGCTTCGGAGTTAGGCAATATGCGAACCACCGAACAGATTGATGCGTTAGAGATAATGGGAATCAACACTAAAGCTTATTTGGTAATGCCGAAGATACTGGCAGCATTGATTATGGTACCTGCCTTAGTAGTAATAGCAGCGGTATTAGGAATATGGGGCGGAAGAGTAGCCGGTGCAGCCTCAGGAATACTTTCTGCCAATATTTTTGACCAGGGTTTGCTGGAAGAGTTTGTTCCTTATAATGTATTTTTTGCATTGAGCAAGGCATACACGTATGCGTTTATCATCAGCAGTATTCCGGCTTATTTTGGTTACTATGTAAAAGGTGGTGCACTGGAGATAGGCCGTGCTTCTACCACATCGGTGGTCATCAGTTGTATTCTCATCCTGTTTGCTGATTATATACTGGCAGCATTACTCCTTTAATTAATACAATGGCATATCGTAATGCTTTATGGTTACTCCTACTGGTGCTTACGGCTGCCAATGTATATATTTATATCAACCGTAAAGATTATGAGTTTGTAAAACAATCATCATATGCTGCTTTATATCCCAATGTATCCAAAGGGATCAAAACTATTTCCATTGAAAAAGATAATGAAGCGGTTATTGATCTGAAAGGTTATGCTGCTGCTAAATGGAGTGTGAATTGTAATGATGTGGTTATTGCAAAAGATTTATCATTGCCTTTACGATTTAGTTTAAAAGAAACATTAAACCGATACATACTTAGTGCAGATGATTCAACAATAAAGCCGGTTGTTATTGATCTGGACTATTCGCCTGTTGCTTTATACAAAGCTGAAGACAGCAGTGTGGCTACCAATTATGAGATAAGGTATAGCTCCATCCCCTTTGTTTATGGCGACTCATCGGTTATCAATATATGGAAAGATAAGTTTGATCATGTTGATGTGGCAGAGATCAATGCTGTTAAAAAGATCATTGATAGTTTACCAATGAAAGCAAACGATAGTACTGCCGCTAAAATAAAGGTGATCGGTGCATATATCTATCGTTCCATTAATAAACAGATGGGCGTACCATCAGATTCACTGAGTAAATATTCCATTTACCAGTTATTTTGTGCCGCAAGAGATGGAAGAGCCAGGATATGGTGCGGTAATATCACCAATATTTTTCATTTATTTGCTACCAATGCAGGGATCCTTTGCCGTAAAGTTGGTCTTTCTGGTGGCCGGGATGAATTTCGCTTCGGGGACCATTCGCTGAACGAATGTTATTTACCTGAAACAGGTGAATGGGCTTATGTTGATATTACACAGAATATTTTGCTGATCAAAGATTCTTTGGGTCATTATCTCAATACTGTTGACCTGTACCAGTTAAAGAAACAGCATCAAACAAATGGAATTGTTCAAGTAAGTGTAACTGACAGCAGTGTTGCCGAAAGCATTTATGCAGATGCTGATAAAAAATATCTCTGGAAAGAAAATAAATTGTTATTCTCCTACCCATACGATCCGGGAACATTGTATTCTTTTTCCAATAAGTTCAAGAGGTATGTTGGACCTCATTCCTGGCTGCAGGTGTATAATGAGAATTACCAGTACAATAATTATCATTTTTACCTTAAGTCATTTCTTTTTCATGCGTGGTTATTGTTGGGGTTAATAATGTTAGTTTTGTACCTGTTCACTAAAAAACGTAAACCTTGATTGAAATTAAAAACATAAAGAAAGGTTTTGATGATAAGATTGTGATCAATGATGTTTCTGCTAAAATGGAAACAGGCAAATGCAATCTGATCATCGGGGCCAGTGGGAGTGGTAAAACGGTTTTGCAGAAATGTATTGTGGGTTTATTTGAACCCGATTCCGGTGAGATATTGTATGATGGTGTAAGTTTTACGCAGATGAATGAAGATGAAAGGAAGATGCTTCGTCAGCAGATTGGTATGTTGTTCCAGGGTTCTGCTTTGTTTGATAGCATGACGGTGGAACGGAATATTCAATTTCCCCTGGATATGTTTACACATATGACGATGAATGAAAAAAGAAAAAGAGTGGATGAGGTGCTGGCAAGGGTAAATCTTTCCGGTGCCAATAAAAAAATCCCTGCTGAGTTAAGTGGTGGTATGAAGAAAAGAGTGGGGATTGCCAGGGCTATTGTACTCAATCCAAAATATTTGTTTTGTGATGAACCGAACTCGGGTCTTGATCCTAAAACTTCACTGGTAATTGATAAACTCATCAAAGAGATCACTAACGAATATAACATGACCACCATTGTAAATACGCATGACATGAACAGTGTGATGGAGATTGGTGATTATATATTGTTCATGCATGAAGGAAAGAAACAATGGGAGGGAACTAACAAAGAAATCATCTTTGCCAAAGATGAAAAACTTAATCAATTCATATTTGCATCAGAATTTTTACAGGATGCCAAGGAAATGCGGATGATGGAATTGAACGCTAAAAAATCTCAATAGAATTGCTCACATATTGCCTTGTATGTGTTAGCTAATGATTACATATAAATTATCTATTGGTTTCGGTCTGACACCAAACGTTCCTACGGAACGAAATAAACATCTTTATTAATTGCTACCCACGGGATACTCCTACGGAGTATGGACAGTCCCGTAGGGACTTGTGGTGGGTAGCATTATTAAAATATATTGAGTTTACGTTCCGTAGGAACGTTTGATGCTGGCGCAATGAATAAAGATGTGTTATGTATTATAGTCAATGTATAATCTATTTCATTGCCCAATAGAATTACCAGCCGTACAAGAGAGTGACACAACAACAGCTGCTATAATTACTGCAGCTTGCCACATCAAATTTATTAATTATTGGAGAGACGATTCCTTGCTGCGGTTATTCACCACAGGCTGAGGTACACTTACAACGGTCAACTAGTTCACCACTTTATTGGCGCAACTGCTGCTGGCAAAAGCTTCGGGTTTGGCTTTAAACGCAAAGCCCATACCGAGGATATAGCCCATAGCTTCCCGCAGCGCTTCGTTACTCTTAAAGTGCGGATTAGTGTTGATGTCGGCATGCACTTCCATGTCCACATCATACTCCGTAAACAGGTCGCAGAGTTCGTAAGCAATCTCGATACTTTTAGCAACTTCCACCAGCATACGTTCTTTGATGGAAAACTGCTTTCTTGTTTTTTCGTTGTGGATGAACATAAATCCACCGTGTCCTTCACGAAGGAATACAATTACCGTGGCAAACTCGGTTTCGGCGCCTTTTACCTGTGAATCGGTACCGATGCAAACTTTTAGTCTGAAACCTTTGTTTGTCTCACGGACAATCGCTTCCCTCACTTCATCTTTGATGGGAATGCGGATATGTTCTCCGTTAAATTTTCTCCAGATCATAAGGATGGGGTTTCTGTAATTTACGGAATTAAAAACAATCCAATCTTACGGTGAGGGTTAATTGTTTATTAACAGCTGTGGAAAAGGGAAAGAAGTTTTTAGTTTATGGTTTATGGTTTTTAGTTCTGAGTTCTGAGTTATTGAGGTAGATAAAACTCATAACTAAAAACTTAAAACTAATATTGTCCGGTACTGAGCATTACTAATGTGCAGGCTTCTATTGGTTGAATATTATTTTGTTTGGCTAAATCATACAGCTCATCATTTTCTGCGCCGGGATTAAAGATGATGCGTTTGGGTTTTAAGGAAAGGATATAATTATAATATTCCTGCTGATGAGACCGACTTAAATACAATGTGATGGTATCAATATTATTGAAATATTTTTTTTCTGTTTCAACCGGTACGTCAGCCACGGTGGTTGCTTTTCTGCCGATGGCAACCACATCATGCCCCTGATTGCGCAAACGGTTAATGGCTAAATAGCTGTAACGGGAAGGATTATCAGAAGCGCCGAGTACTAATGTCTTTTTGTTCATGCTGCAAAGTTAGCAGAGAAAAAGATAACGATATTTTAAAACAAATGATATTGTTTCCGTGGCACTTTGGTTATGATTTCTTTTAAAGCATCTTCCAATAATGAGTACCTGAATTGAAAACCTGTTTCTAAAATTTTTGTAGGAATAACCCAACGGCTTTTTAATACCAGTTCCACTTCTGTTCCAATTAATGGTGCTCCTAAGCGAAGCATCCATTCATAGGCAGGTAAACCAAATTTTGTATTCGTAACCTTTCTAAGTGTTGTCATAAATTGTTCATTGGTTATGGGATTATGAGAACAACAGTTAAATGTTCCTTCCACTTCGTTGTGATCATATAACCATTCTATCATCCGGCAGGTATCTTCTATATGTACCCAACTGTACATTTGTTTACCGCTGGCTTGTTTTCCTCCCAAACCAAACTTTAATAAGTTGAAATAGGGAATCATTACGCCACCTGCACCTAAGGTGATAGCCATCCGTAACGCAATCTTTCTTGTGAAAGGAGTTCGTTGTTCATAAAATGTTTTCTCCCACAGTTTACAAACCTGTACGGAAAAATCATCATGATATTCCCCGGTGTATTCATCCTGTGGTTTATCCGTAGCATGACGATAGATAGTGGCAGATGAAGCATTGATCCAAAGTTTGGGTGGAACAGTACAGTTATGAATAGCTTCTCCTATGATTTTGGTCGCATTGGTTCTGCTGTCAAAAATTTCCTGTTTGTTATGTTCATTATAACGACAATTAACAGTTTTGCCGGCAAGATTAATAATGATATCTGCACCCTCAAAAGAAGTTATCCAATCATCCAATGTCTTTCCATCCCAATGCAAATAGTGTATATTCCCTTTATCTGCCTCGCTAATGATAGAATAATTGTTGCGGTTTGTTTTAGTGTGCTGAATATTACGGGAGAGAATAATAATTTGATTTTCCTTGCCAAAATATTTTGTCATTTCTTCCCCAATAAATCCTGTGCCTCCTGCTATGATGATTTTTTTGCTTTTCATGATGAATGAGTTTAACTGAAGAGATATAAAATAAAACCTGTCATACCTGCTAAGTTGAGGCTGGCAATCCATTTATGATTTTGCAGCACACCGGTATATTCCATCCTGCGTAAATATTCTTTAAAGATGATAATGGTAACAATCAATAACCAGACAATTATCAAATTTGGATAAGCACCAACGAGTTTTATTACAGCAAACAGCGGTATAAGAAAAAGGTTGGTTAACAATGCCAGCATATTTACCTGGCCCAGGTAATCAAACATTTTTTGCCAGCTAAACCGTAATGATAATACACAATTCATTGCTACCAGTAATAAATGTGCTGATTGTAATTGCCAGATGCTGATATGGTAAAATGGTAATGGTGATAAAATTATTTTATGAAAAGGGAATAACAGTACTGTATTCAATAAAAGAAACAAGCCCATAAATAATCCCCGGTAGAAATAATTGAAATCCGGAGCACAATCAATAGTACCGGGTCCGCATTTTACTGCTACTATTACTTTACGGTTGTAGGAGATGAATTTACAAAACTTATGAAGCAGCCAGTGTACTGCTTTGAACTTACCAATGGTCCTAATAAATGGAATTTTTGAACCAAGTATTTCGAGCAATGCATTAATTCCATAAATCACTTCTCCCGTTTGCGTATCCAGCAATGGTATTTCATTGCGGCTGCGTTCAAAATCTATTTGCTGTAAATATTTTTCTTCCAGGGTTGAAAAAGGAACTCTTCCATTAGCCGGCAGGAAACCAAACCTCACAAATTGTTTGGAATACCACTGGCAAAGCGGACAATTATCATCGTATATGAGCAGTTTGTTTTTCATTTTGTTTCTTCAGTAGTTGGTGTTTTTTTAAAGGCCAAAGCTTTTTTCCTTAGTGAGAAGAACACATAGAGATTAAAGAAATGCATGAAGCCAAGAATTAAAATAATCAGCCCTACTTTAAAGCTTAATCTTTCAATAACTTCCTGGACATTATTAATTGGGTATGCTTCCCTTAATGTATAAACTGCATAACCTATATTAATAAGATAGAAACCAACCAACAGCAGGTTGTTTACTGAATCAGCCAGTTCTTTGTTTCCGTGGAAAATGTCAATTAAAAAGACTTTCCCGTTTTTAAAGAGTGTTTTGGCAACCCAAATGGTGAGTGAAATACTGATTACAATGTAAAAGCAGTAAGTGATGATGATGTAGTTCATAAAATGTTTTTAAAATTTAAATATTTGATTTTGTTTTTTCTCTATTTTAATTGATATAAGGGACGTCTGCGGAGAATGATTACTTCTTTATAACATATCCATGCATAGTAAACCGCCATAAAAGGAGCAGCGAATAACATAAGATAAAAGATTAGAAGGAAGGGATAGATGACAAAGCCAAGCACTGTTATAACAATAATGATAAATACTGTACAGCTGTAATAATATCGTTTGCCACCTTTCTGTGTAAACCAATTGTAGTAGATATGAATAATCATGCTGATCAATTGCCAGGCACCTATCACAAAATAGCCAATGAGAAAAGAGTAATCTCTTTGAAAAAGACTAATTACTAAGAAGATTATAATGAGAGCAATGCTAGCCAGAAGGTCATATAATTTAAATGTTTTCATGACTAAATATTTTAAAGTTTCAGAAAAATATGAAAATATAGTTTCAAATAAAAGCCAGTTTCCTGGCTCTTCCCGGGCTGAAGCCCGGGAGCGATTCAATTGAAATATTATTTAAAGAACTTTAATAAACTTCCTACAAACCAGTTTTCATCTGCTTTTACCATTACCTGCAACATTTTGTCGGCCTGTCCACCAAACTTTCTTATTCCACTCACCGTATCCACAAACTGTTTTACGTTTTTATCTTTTTTATCACCATCCACATCCTCCAGCTGATCGAGCAACTTAAGCATGGGATCCAGTTCTCTTTTCTTTCTTTCCTTGATGATTTGTGTAGCTACCTTCCAAATATCTTTTTCAGCAGTAAAAAACTCTTTGCGTTCCCCCGGAATAATCACCCTGTCAACAAGTCCCCAGTTGATGAGGTCACGGATGTTCATGTTCACATTACCTCTGCTGATGGACAGTTCATCCATAATATCATCCTGCGTAACAGGGTCGGGGCTTATCATTAATAAAGCATGTATCTGCGCCATCGTTTTATTAATGCCCCAATGCGTACCAAAAGCACCCCATGAACTGATGAATTGTTTTTTAGCTTCTGTAAGTTTCATGAACCAAAGATATACACTGATATTGAATTTTCAAAACTTTTTGAAAATTAATTTTAAAACGGATCACCATGCGTTTGCCGGATCAGCCATTTAACCAGTGAAGGGAAGGGTTTTAAAGAAGCGATAAATAAGTTGGTCATCCATTTTTTGCCAAAAAAACGCTGGATGACACGACCAGCCTTTAAGCGGCTGCGGAATTGTTTTTTCCATTGACATTGGTATTGTTCTTCCATTTCGCCCCTTGAAAACTGGCCGCTTAGAAATTTATCAATGCAATGGAATGCAATTTTACTTCCATGCAGGGCCATGCTCATACCATTGCCGCAGAGCGGAGTGATCATACCGGCTGCATCACCAATAAGCAGTACATGATTTTCAATTTGAGTTTTGTTGTCAAAGCTTATTTGTGAGATGGTTAATGGTGATGGATACAGTATTGTGGCGGATGAAAAGATTTTTTTAAGATGAATGTTTTGGGAGAGAATATTTTTTTCTAAAACCGAAATATTATTGCCGCAGATTCGCAGATTGGAGGCCGTAGTTAAATAACATAAGCAATATTTGTTTTCTTCTATTTGGGAGATGCCGCAATAGCCATCGCTAAAATTATGCAGGGCAATGGTATCTGCCGGTCTGTTGATTTGGATATGATATTTAATGCCGATATAGTTATTGAGCTTGTTTGGTTTGTTTTGTATAAAATCCCTGTTCCATTTTATATCAATATTACTGCGTTTACCAAATGTGCCTGCGCAAACTTTTGAACTAAATTCTCCTTTATCTGTGTTTATAGTGAATTGATCGTTCTGAAAGACAATATCATTCACTTTTGTTTCTTCCAATATAGTTACGCCTGAATTTTTTGCTATATCAGCCAACTGATTATCCAATGTATAACGACTGATACCAAAACCACCTAAACCTAAACCGGATTGAATCATCTTTCCGTTAGGAGCAGTAACGATGAGCTTTTTTATTTCAGGAAGATTCATTTCACTCAATGGCACACCCAAATCTTCGAG
The DNA here is from genome assembly GCA_016200915.1 of Sphingobacteriales bacterium. GTDB lineage: Bacteria > Bacteroidota > Bacteroidia > Chitinophagales > Chitinophagaceae > AWTP1-9. The sequence goes on along the minus strand of JACQDV010000051.1, from coordinate 9,273 downwards.
GAAATCCCTTGATTCAAAACTGATGTATTCACCACATACTTTATGAAAAGGATATTTTTCTTTTTCGAACAAAATAACTGAATAACCTGCTTTAGCAGCCTGGATAGAAAGTGATAGTCCGGCAAGACCTCCACCGACAACAGATAGATCATACCCCCCAGCCCCCTGAAGGGGGAGTAATGAAACTGCTGCTTTTATTTCTTCAATTGTATTCATTCCCTTTAGGGTTAGGGTAAATAATAAGCCAGCGAAAAGCCCATTTCCATTTTATGTTTACAGGATTACAGGTTGATAAGTTAACAAGATTTTGAATTTCTTCTTTTTTAAAACCTCTTGCCACACTTAATGGCGCATCGTTTTTTACTAAATAGGATTTGGAAAAAAGTTTTGTAAGCAGTTTAATTGAATAATAGGCAAGGTAGTGGCGGTGTAAATCATTTATAAAAAAACCGGTTGTTGAATTTTCTTTCATCCAGTTTAATTGTTCCACCAATTCTTCATTAGTGAAGTGATGACAGAATAATGAAGAGAAAATAATGTCTGGCTTTTGTTCAAACTTTACTTCTTTATAATTTGATACAATGAAATCGGCAATTAAACTGCCGCAGTTTTCTTTGGCATAGGCGATGCAGTCTTTATTTATATCTATTCCAATAAACTTTGTGGCCGTATTTTTCTTTTTACACCATTGATGAATAGCTTTAAGGTTATCACCGCCACCGCAACCTATCTCACATATTACCCACCCCGGCACTTCGTGTCTTCCCCTCCCGGGAGGGGATAAAAAAATGCTCCGGTCAGTAAATTGGTTACGCATCAGATGCTTTATACCATCAATAGTAATTTGATGACCGCCGAGATATTTATTGATGAATTCCAGTTCCTGCATATTCCTTTTAATATCTTCAAAAGGAATATCGTCCCTGTCTAATAATTCTTTTTGATATGAACGTTTGGAAAAATCAGGCATGTGTTGAAGCTACGAAAGTTTCCATCGTGAGACCCGGACCAAAAGCGGCAGCAAACACCTCACCCCTGCACCCCTCTCCTTGAGGAGAGGGGATGGGGGTGAGGTGGGTTATGATTTCTTTTAAGACGAATAAGATGGTAGGTGATGACATGTTGCCAAATTCATTCAGCACTTTATAGCTTTCATTTAATTCTCCATTTGTAAACGCTAATGATTTATGAATAGCTTCCAGTATTCTTTTTCCTCCCGGATGAATGCACCAGTAACCAATGTCTTCTTTTTTTACGCCTGATCTTTGTAGTGATTTATTGACGAGTGATTCAAAATCTTCTTCTATCAGTTCCGGAATATATCCGCTCAGCGTCATTAAAAAACCGGAGGAAGAAAGTTCCCATGCCATATCTTTTTTCCCTTTTATAATAATCTCCGAATAAAAATCTTTTAATACTAACCCGGGATGATTATATGAATCATGCGTTACCAGCACAGCTGCTGAACCATCACCAAACAACATGCTGGAAGTAATATTATCAACAGTACCTTCTCTTTGAAAATGGAGTGTGCAAAGCTCTGTACATACAATCAATACTTTTGCTTCCTTCTCACTGTTGCAAATGCTATTGGCCATCTTTAATGCATGGATAGCTGCATAACAACCCATAAAATTAACGGAAGTACGATAGATATTCTTTGGCAGATCCATCAACTCCATCACTTGTAAATCCAATCCCGGTGCACTCATGCCCGTACAGCTTACAGTAATAAGATGAGTAATTTCATTTGCATGAAGTTTGGTAGTGATGCAGTTCCTGATAGCATCCACACTTAACGGAGCTGCATATTTATTAAACCAGTTCATGCGCTGCTCTAAGGATGGAAAGGGTTCGAGGTTTTCTGTGTGCGGATAAAACTTCCATTCATTTACGGGTTTGCTGTAATCACTGATGACAGAGAAACGGTTTTTAATTCCACTTTGATGATATAAAAATTTGAGTTTCCGTTTATCTGTTTCATTCATGGCATATACCAATTGCATGAACTGCAAAATGTCTTCCTGCTTATGCTGGTGCGCCGGTACTGCAGTTCCTATTGAAATAATTTTAGCCATGATGATTTAAAATAAATATGGTGATAAATCCGAGGTTGGTACAGGTAGATGCCAGTAAATTCATTCGCATAGTATTTTTAAAATTAGCCTCATTAGTATCTTTCCACACTTTAGCTGCCCAAATAAAGAAATATACGAGGATTGGCAGCAGGAAGATTTGCAGAACCAGCAATTGTATTGTTTGAAAGCTGCTTATTAACAAATGAGCCAGCATCGCAACAGCTACTGCATATACCACAGCAGTAAAAATAAAAGTGCCACGATAGCCCAGCATTGAACTGATTGTATTTACACCATCTTTTTTGTCTGCTTCATGCTGGTAGATTTGTGTTAACGGATAAAAACCACCAATCAATAATGTAGCAACCAGCATAGCTTCAGGGTTTGTATCGGTAGAACCGTTAATATCACTGCTCCCATAATGAACCATAAAGTAAGTTACACCACCCTGGAAGAGAATAACGGTCAAATAACCGGCAACAGGATATTTTTTCAACCTTATGCCCCGATAGCTATATGCTCTTGATGCCAATATATAAGCTATAATGCAAATGACGAACCATACATTGATGAAAAAACTTAAAGCAACAGCCAGCACATCCATGAATATGGTGATATAAAAAAGTTGTTTGGTTGGTTGCAGCGGATTTGCCAAACCACCAATGGGTGTTTCATCCTTGTCCATATAGGAATTATATCCATTGCTGGCAGGATAGACTATCAAATGCAGAATAATAAAAATTAAAATGGCTTTTGTCCAGTCAATATCCGGCACCTGGCTGAGGGCAAACCAATATACCGGCATCAGAAAAAAAGAAAAATGAAAACGCAGTAATTGCAGTGTTGACTTTTGTAAGCTGAAAATACTATCCATAGTGTTTCAGCTTAAAGCTACGGTTAATTATTGTTAAGCAAAGTCGGCTGTAGTACAAATAAAAAATCCCCCTAACTTTTTTGGGGATTTTTTATTCTATATAACATCTAAATTTATTTCTTTTCCAGTTTTACTGTATCAACAACTGTTGTTTGTCCTAAAATAACAGTAACACTTCTTGATGCATCTTTATGAATGGTATCATTTGGTACATAAGAGAAGGTATAAGTTCCGCCAGCAATATCTCCAAACCAGTATTTACCAGTTGTGTCTGTGGCTGTTGTAGCAACTGTATCAGGCCCGTTGATCGCATATACAAAAGTTTGTACTGAATCAGGTGCAACTACACCTTTTACATTACCACCAGAAGGAACAAATGAAATTACACGCAACACAGGCTTAAGAATGTAATTACCGCTATTACCTGCTTTCACAACAGATTTACCGGCATCAAAGTCAAGTTTTATACGGTATAATACACCACCTGTAACATCCTGGTGTATTTGTACTTTTAATCCTGATTGTTGTGCACTGGGTGTTTTTAAGGAGAATTTCTCACCGCTATTGGTGATGATATAATTGTTGTCACCCAATATCAAACGAATCTGAGAAATAGAACCCGCAGGAATTTCAGCGTCGGCTAAAATAGTGTCCTTGCCATTGGTGAGATCAAGCAGGTTATATACTCCCGGGTGTGCACCACTGAGTGTTATTTCACTGGTATCACCCATTTTAATTCTTACTTCTTTTATATCCACCCACACTTCTTTGGCATCGGCTGGAGCATCGGTTAAACTAACCTGTAATCTTGGTTTGCTGCTGGTACTGCCACTTCCTGAATTTTTTTGACAACTGCTGACAGCAAAAAGTGTAAGTACGGCGAAACCAGCTACGGCTAATAACTTATTTAAATTAAGTTTCATACGGTTTGTTTTTAATGTGATTGAAAAACCAATTTTGTAGAACGAACTACATTTTCCAAACATCGTTCCAACTTTTTTTGATGTGGATAAACTGAATGGTTTTTGAAAGGATAGTACAAAAATAACCAGGCTTTTATATCGTAACTACTATTTTGAACCATTATAATCATTCACAATACTCTCTATATCGCCACCATAAAAACCATTTTGCTCCAGCTTGTTGTAATAATCAGGATGATCTTTAAAAAGAAGTTTTAGCGCTTCTCTGTCCTTTTGTTTAAATTTTTCGCCGTTTACATAAATATAATTGTAATCATCAAGCGACAGAAAATATATTTTGAATTCCTTGCTATAATATCCCATCGGTCCGCTACCAGGGTTTGCAGGGTTATAAGAAGGGTTACCACGATTGGATTCCGGCATGTAATACAAAAGCATACACAATTTGTCTTTCGTCATTTGCCTGGCGAAAATATAGCGATCATAATACCTGGCACTGCGAAAATTAATTGTATCGCTACCGTTAGGAAAAAAAACAAAACCTAAACAATCTTCCGGTCTCATGATTGCCCTTTTACCTGCGCTATCTTTATAATCAATACCCATTTCATATTTGTAAATATCATCTTTTGATATGCCTTTGTTTTTGATAGTCACTTTCATGGAATCACTGGGGTAAAACAAAATATAACCATCGCAAAACTTTTGGGAGAATCCCTTCAGCGAATGTAGCAGCATGCAAAATGTCAATAAAATATAGTTCATGAATGACAGATTTGTTTCCGGATAAAAATAAAAAATCCCGTCAAAAGGACGGGATAAAATATTGAAATAATTTAATCTTTACACCAGCATCGTCACGGGATTCTCAATATATTTTTTTAATGTTTGAAGAAATGCTGCACCAACCGCACCATCCACACTTCTGTGATCGCAGCTCAGGGTAACTTTCATTACATTTCTTACCCCAAAACTTCCATCTCCTTTGCGATACACTTCTTCTTTAATTCTTCCCACTGCCAGTATGCAACTGTCAGGAGGATTAATGATGGCAGTAAACGCATCAATATCCATCATCCCCAAATTAGAAATAGTAAAAGTGTTTCCACTGAACTCGTTTGGCTGCAATTTTTTGTCTTTGGCTTTACCATACAAGGTTTTTGCTTCTGTGGCAATCTGGCTCAATGATTTCTGATCAGCAAAACGAATTACCGGAACAATCAATCCTTCTTCCACAGCCACGGCACTTCCTACATGTATATGATGCCATTGACGGATATGATCAGCCATCCAGCTGCTGTTAACCGCAGGATGTTGTTTCAATGCCATAGCAGCTGCTTTGATCATCATATCCTGGAAAGAAATTTTAACCGGGCTTATTTCATTCATCTGGTTACGGGCAGCCATCGCATTATCCATCTGCAGTTCCATGGTGAGATAGAAATGCGGTGCTGTAAATAAACTCTCGCCCAATCTGCGGGCAATCGTCTTACGCATGGATGAATTCGGAATATCTGTATATCCTTCCGCAGCGCTGGATGGAACAAAGGCCGCTACTTGCGGAGCAGCTTTTGCAGCAGGCTGTTGTGCCGGTTGTTGTGGAGACACAACAACGGACGCAGCCGGAACATAACTGTCAACATCTTTCTTAATGATTCTTCCACCATCACCAGAACCATGCACAGCATTTAAATCAATGCCTTTTTCCTGTGCTAACTTTTTAGCTAACGGAGAAGCTTTTATTCTTCCATTGCTGGTTGATGTTGCCGTCGTTGCCTGTTGTGTCTCTACAACGGCTGCAGCATACGCTTGTGAGGACACAATCGTCTTACCTCCCGGATTATGATTATTTAATGAAGCCAGCAATCCACTTACATCGGTTCCTTCTTTACCAACAATGGCAATAATATCATTTACTTTAGCAGCCTGCCCTTCGGGAACACCTACATACAGCAATGTTCCATCTGCATAACCCATAACTTCCATGGTAGCTTTATCCGTTTCCACATCGGCGAGGTTATCATCACTCTTTACTTTATCGCCTACTTTTTTATTCCATGCAACGATCTTTCCTTCTGTCATCGTATCACTTAACAATGGCATGCGGATAACGGTAACACCCAATTGTTCAGGAGTAACTGTTGGGCCGGCAGGAGCAACCGGTGCTGCGGCCGGAGCCGAAGCAGCAGGTGTTGAAGATGGCGCAGGTGCCGCTGCAGTGGGAGCAACACCCAATAATGATTTATAATCTTCGCCTTCTTTACCAACGATGGCGATAATGTCGTTTACTTTAGCAGCCTCCCCGGCAGGAACACCCACGTACAGCAGTGTACCATCGGCATAACCCATCACTTCCATGGTGGCTTTATCCGTTTCCACTTCAGCCAGCACATCGTCGCCTTTAATTTTATCGCCTACTTTTTTATTCCAGGCAATGATTTTTCCTTCGGTCATGGTGTCGCTCAGGAGCGGCATGCGAATCACTTCAGCCATAACAATCAGTTATAATTAAAATGTTTAATAAATAGTCTTAATCGAGTGCCGAAATTAAGGCAATTTGAGGAAATAAACCCGGTTTGTAAAGGACTGGATTTTGAAGGGAATTTTTGGGTTACCGGCAGCAGGAATATTGATCGGCTGCATTGGCGCTTGGCCCCAATTTATTGGTGGGTCGCACTCTTGTAAGCCATAGCTTCATGCGGCGGCGTACTTGTACTTATTGTAATTCTATTCAGCAGAAGTTAAGGTATGGACTTTTGTATATTTGAAGATTGGTCGCAAGTTTTTCGTGGCACTTCGAAATTTTAAAAGCAACGAAAGCAAAGACCCCTTTGTCATCAATAAAAAACTCATTATGACTAAAGCAAACTTTATCATTACAACCTGGTCATTTTTGATAATTGTTTACTTATCCGGTTGTGAAAAAAAAGACAATACTAGATGTCTTTCATATAAAAAAGCGGGGGTAACAAAAATTGAAGGCCCAACTACAGGATTTGTTAATCAAGATATTGATTTGATAATTTCATTTGGCTGCATTAGTGGTTGTGGACAATTCGGAAATTTCGAGCAAATTTCTAATGGCGACACCACAACTATAAATGTAATTGCAAAATATGAAGGTTGCATTTGTACTCAAGAGGCACCAACACGACAAACTACATATAAATTTAAGGCAACACAACCAGGGACATATTATCTAAAGTTTTTGCAGGTAGAAAGAACATATTTGACTGACACTATTAGAATACAATAAATAAACCTGAGGCATCAGGGAACTGCAGCTCAAATCCTCAACGACAATATTTCTTTCCCAGCAACGTCTCCCCTTAGCAATGTGCGTTAGCCGGACGTTGCGTCATCAGGGAACTACAGTTCAAATTCTCAACTACAGTATTTCAAATGCCGTCCCGCCTCAGGCGGGATCCATTGCCAACACACATACCCATTGATGAGACAGTGTGGAGAAGACACACGTGATTCGTCATTGCGAACCTTGCGCAGCTTGGTGAAGCAATCTGCTCTTAATTTATTGAACTCTCTGCTATTACAGAAGCAGATGGCTTCGTTCCTCGCCATGACGTGTAAGAGTGTTTAGAAATAGTGAAATTACTTCAGTCCCAAGAAAGTTTCTCAGCGAAGGATTATACAAAGAGAATTGTGTACAGTCATTCAAAACAAAAAATGCAGCAACACCGTCACTGCATTTTCCATTATCAATTATCCATTGTCAATTCATCCTAAATCTTTCCCACCATATTAGCCGGTATTACCCATTCATCAAACTGCTCCGGTGTAACATAGCCAAGCTTCACGGCCATTTCTTTTAATGTAGTTCCTTCTTTATGTGCTTTTTGTGCAATCTCTGCAGCTTTGTAATAACCAATTTTGGTATTGAGAGCAGTAACCAGCATCAAACTATTGTCCACATGTTTTTTAATATTGGCTTCAATGGGTTCAATGCCTACGGCACATTTATCATTGAAAGAAACACAACCATCACCAATCAATCTTGCACTGTGTAAAAAGTTATAGATCATCACTGGTTTAAATACATTCAGTTCAAAATGACCGGTGGCGCCGCCAATATTAATCGCCACATCATTCCCCATCACCTGTGCAGCGATCATCGTCAACGCTTCACATTGTGTAGGATTAACCTTGCCTGGCATAATAGAAGAACCCGGTTCATTATCAGGAATAAAAATTTCACCAATACCACTTCTTGGTCCACTGCTCAGCATACGGATGTCGTTAGCGATCTTCATTAAACTTACGGCAACTGTTTTCAATGCACCATGTGCTTCCACAATCGCATCGTGTGCAGCTAATGCTTCAAATTTATTTTCAGCTGTAACAAAAGGTAAGCCGGTGAGGTTAGCAATATGTTTGGCAACATTCTCACTATAGTTGGGAGGTGTATTGATACCGGTACCAACTGCTGTTCCACCCAATGCCAGTTCACTTAAATGCGCTAAAGTATTTTTAATCGCCTTCAATCCATGATTCAATTGTGATACATAACCACTAAACTCCTGTCCGAGTGTAAGTGGTGTAGCATCCATAAAATGTGTACGGCCAATCTTCACTACATTCATAAAAGCTTTACTCTTTGCTTCCAGTGTATCTCTTAATTTTTCAATTCCGGGAATAGTTGTTTCTAATAAAATTTTATATGCCGCAATATGCATAGCTGTAGGAAACGTATCATTACTGGATTGTGATTTGTTTACATCATCATTGGGATGCAGGAATTTTTCTTTGTCTTCTAATTTACCACCATTGAGTACATGACCACGATAAGCCACCACTTCATTTACATTCATATTGCTTTGTGTACCACTGCCCGTTTGCCAAACTACTAATGGAAAATAAGCATCTAATTTTCCTTCTAAAATTTCATCACATACTTTACCGATCAGATCAGATTTTTCTTTGGGTAACACACCGGCATCCAAATTAGTTAATGCAGCTGCTTTCTTTAAATAAGCAAATGCCTTAATAATTTCTTTAGGCATACGGTTAATATCCTGTGCAATCTTAAAGTTGTCGATGCTGCGTTGAGTTTGCGCACCATAATAAGCATCCACGGGAACTTTCACTTCGCCCATGGTATCTTTTTCTATCCTGTATTCCATAAAACTTAGTTGAAGATTAATTAAGCGCTGCAAAGGTAGGAGTTATGTGTTTTTGGAAAAGTGATTTTCTATTTATCCGGGATTATTTACCCACCCCTTTTTAAAAGTAGATTTCTTGTCATTAGCGTCCTAACATAGTTAGAACATTTTCAATTGGTTATAATTTTGTTCTTTGACATATTGTAATAAAGCGTCTTGAAACAGTTGATTTACGGGGGTTTTATTGACTAAAGTGATACTCAAAATCTGTAATATTTGAT
>JACQDV010000047.1 GCA_016200915.1 Sphingobacteriales bacterium | reverse complement strand
TTTAACAGACTTACCAACTTCCTGTTGGTGAAGAATCGAGACAATCTGCGCCTCCGTAAATCTTTTCTTTTTCATAATTGAACCATTTAAGTTAGAGAATAATCTCTAATTCAAACTGGCCAACTTTTGGGGAAGCTTACAGCCTAATTCAAAATATTTTTCAAGTGGGTTAGCAAATAGTGCCATTGTATCCTTACCCATTATTAGTAGGTCGGGAATTTGAGCAGTGCTATAAGATTTTAATGATATAAGTAGAGTAATTAAAATTGAAAGCAGTTGTTTAAGCATAAAGTTTAACATCTTGATTCGGAAATATTGAAAATTACATACTTTATTGAAAAATATTACTTACAAATAAAATCCGCATTGTCAGGCTGAGCTTGTCGAAGCTCTGAAGAGCAATGGCATAAAATTGCTCTTGCCACACATTAAAAAATATTTCTACCTTTATTCAATGAAACGCAGCAACCCTAAAACAAAAAAAGAAAGTAAGCCTACAATTGTGGAGGAGGATGCTGCTCTTTATAAAACTCAACCCAAAAAGAAGCTTACCGATAAGGAAAAAGAAATACTCGACAATCTCTCCCACTCCATTGAATTTGTAAAGAAATACAGCAAAGGAAAGACAAAAGCCAAATCAATTAACCGGTTGCTCAATGAGCTTTAATATCATCCCCACACCTCCGTTTGAAAAAGAACTGAAACAACTGGCAAAGAAATATCCTTCTTTAAAAAATGATTTATTTGTTTTAATTGCAAAACTTTTGGCTGAACCAAAAATGGGAACACCGCTTGGTAATGATTGCTATAAAATAAGAATGGCTATCACTTCTAAAGGGAAGGGAAAATCCGGCGGCGCAAGGATCATCACTTTTGTGCAGATAATTGATGAAAACATCTTCCTGCTTTCTATTTACGACAAAGCTGATGCGGCCAATATCTCAGATAAAGAATTAAAGGAAAGAATAAAGAAGTTCAAATAAACATCAACACTTCTACAAGCAACATAACATAGAATGCACTTTTCTCCAACCCACCCCTTGCCCCTCCCGGGAGGGGATGCATGAGTGCTTCTCTTATCTTATAATTAAATAATCAACTGCAAATTCTTATTGTGCTAAATGAAATTGATTTGATTTCATACTCTCTTGCAATAAAAGATTGTTTATCCCCTCCCCGGAGGGGCCGCAGTGTTTTATAATAAGTGAATGATTAAAAGGGGTGGGTCTGATGAATAGAATTACTAAACGTACAAGTGAGTGACACAACAAGTGATGAGCAAAGAACGAAAAGCCGGTTACAAAAACCTCCTCCGCACCAAATCATAAAAATGTATAACCGATTCTTTTTCCTTATCCCAGCCTAACTTCAGTTTTAGTTCTCTTTCCATCCAGTATTGAGCTTCCTGGTAAATGGAAAAACCGTTGATGGTTTTAATGCTGCGTTCGTAACCTGCCTCATCGCCACGGAAGAGTTCGTTGATAAATACAAAACGATCATTAATGCCGATGGCTTTCTTTAAATCTTTTATAGCGGTGCCGCTGAGATGCTGGGCAAGTTCTTTGTTCTGCGTTTTAAGTTTATCGTTGAGTGATTCACCATCACTTCCTGTTTCATTTACTCCTTTTGTTTCTGGCTTGCGCATGTTGTGAGCCAGTGTGGGCACTTCTTCCACCGGATCAAACAAATAACCGCTTTGTGGTTTGGCCTGTGTGCTGGCTTTATTCATAAGTGCGGCCTTGCGTTTTATTTCTTCGAGTTCGGCTTCAATTTCAGCTTCATCTACTTTTAAAACTTCAATAATCTTTTCTTCTTCCACTTTTGAAGGGGGAGCTAATTTTTGCGCAGGCTTTATCGTAACAGCTGCCGTTGGCATAATCACACTTACTTTGCTGCTGGTAGTGGGAGCAGTGGCCTGGCGTGAGAGTTCGGCCTGTATTAATTGTACGGTAGCCAGCAATTGGGCAGCATCTGCCCGGTCGTTATATAATTGCTGTAATTTTTGAATAAGAGCACCCACTCTTTCCATGGATTGAATTACTTTTGGCGACTTGTAATTTATAAAGATTAAAGGTACAAACAGTTTATCACAAATTAAGTTAAGATGTTTATAGAACCCCATATAAGAGGTGAACGCCGCGGATGGATTGAAGTGATTTGCGGCTCCATGTTCAGCGGTAAGACCGAAGAGTTAATCCGTCGGCTCAAAAGAGCTAAGATCGCCAATTTAAAAGTAGAGATATTTAAACCGGCTATTGATGTACGGTATGATGAAGTAAAGATTGTATCGCATGATGAGAATGCCATTCAGTCCACTCCTATTGATAATTCGCAAACCATTTTACTGATGGCGGAAGGTGTGGATGTGGTAGGTATTGATGAAGCACAGTTTTTTGATGACCAGATTATGTATGTATGCGAAACATTGGCCACCAAAGGAATACGGGTAATTGTAGCCGGATTAGATATGGATTTTATGGGTCGCCCTTTTGGACAAATGCCCAACCTGCTGGCCATTGCTGATTATATTACCAAGCTGCATGCTATTTGTGTAAAGTGTGGCAACATTGCCAATATCTCCTACCGCAAAACAAACCAGGCAGAGCAGGTATTACTTGGTGAAAAAGATGTGTATGAACCAAGATGCAGGCATTGCATCAATGAACCCTAATGAGTCACATTAAAAACATAACGGCATTAGTGAAGAAAGATTTGCTGCTTGAGTTCCGGCAGCAATATACTTTCTATGGCATACTGCTTTATGTGGCTTCTACCATTTTTGTTTTGTACTTAGCAATGAAACAACCGGAGACCAGTGTGTGGAACGGTTTGTTCTGGATGATTCAGTTGTTTATTTGTATTAATGCAGTAGCCAAAAGTTTTTTAGCCGAAGGAAGAGGAAGAATGCTTTACTTCTACACTATTGCCGGGCCTGTTGATTTTATTATTTCCAAATTAATTTACAATGGCATACTGATGCTGCTGATGAGTGTGGTGAGCCTGGTCTTATTCACTGTCTTTTTAGGCAATCCAATTATTGATACACCACGTTTCATTGGTATGGTTTGTTTGGGTGGATTAAGTTTAAGTTTGGTATTTACCTTATTAGCTGCCATAGCAGCCAAAGCACAACAACAAGCTGCGTTGATGGCGATACTAGGCTTTCCATTAATTATTCCTCAATTATTATTGCTGATTAAATTATCCAAAGCTGCATTTGGTGAAATTTATGGAGCAGGAGTAGTTTCTCAAATCACTTTATTGCTAATTGGATTAGATGTACTGGTAGTTGCACTGGCGATTATTTTGTTTCCGTTTCTTTGGAAGGACTGATGATATACGAAGCACGATGTCAGATGTACGAAATCGGATGTCGGATGTACGAAGTCAGATAAGTAACTACTCTCATTCAGCTTTCTCATTCAATATTTCAAATTCCTTCTCACCACTCGCCATATTAGCCGCAGATTCGCAGATTATGTTATTGCGTTATTGAGCCATTTGCACATTATCAAATTGGCTAATTGTCAAATTATCTAATTCTCACCCATGTTTGAAAAGAATAAGCAAACGCATGTTTCTCATCGGCAGGAAAATCGAGGTTATAAGATAATTTCCATTCATTGGCAGGTAACTCAGGGAAAGTTATATCACCATCTATAACAGTATGCACTCGAGTCAGGTAAACTTTATCAGCTATTGATAAAGATTGTTTGTATATCTCTCCACCACCAGCTACATATACTTGTTTGCAATCTGTTTCTTTTGCTTTTTCAATTGCTTCATCTAAAGACTTTACCACCCACACATCTTCTCTCCCAGGGTTCCAGTCTGTACTTCGGGTAATGACAATATTAAACCTGCCGGGTAATGGTTCTCCTGCAATAGAATCGTACGTTTTTCTTCCCATAATAACAGGCATACCCCAGGTTGTGTTCTTGAAAAACTTTAAATCATTAGGCAAATGCCAAAGGAGTTTATTATCCTTTCCGATAACATTGTTTTCTGATGCAGCGACGATGAGAGAAACAATCATAAATGAGAAATAAGGAATTAAAAATAAGAAATAAGAAAGGATTCCTGACCCGAATAAAATTATTCTTCTCTTTGTGGCTCTCTGCGTCTCCTTTGCGTTCTTTGCGTTTAAAAAACCTATTTAACCGCAAAGGACACTAAGATTTCGCAAAGGAACGCAAAGAGTTTTTACTAAACCGCCACAGGTGCTTTTATCGCCGGATGACTCTGATAGTTTTCTAATGTAAAATCTTCAAACTTGAATTCAAAAATATTCTTCACTTCAGGATTCAGCTTCATCGTTGGCAATGGATATGGCGTTCTGCTCAACTGTAGTTTTACCTGCTCCAAATGATTGTTGTAAATATGTACATCACCAAACGTATGTACAAAATCACCCGGCTTCAAATCACAAACCTGGGCAATCATCATGGTGAGTAATGCATAAGAAGCAATATTAAATGGAACACCTAAGAAAACATCCGCACTGCGCTGGTATAACTGACAGCTTAATTTTCCTTCTGCCACATAAAATTGGAATATCGTATGACAGGGCATCAACGCCATCTTGGGTAAATCAGTTACATTCCATGCACTGATGATGAGGCGGCGACTATCGGGATTCTTTTTTATCTGCTCAATCAAATCTGTTACCTGGTCAATTAGTTTTCCATCAGCTCCTTCCCAGCTTCTCCATTGTTTACCATACACCGGACCTAACTCACCATTGGCATCCGCCCATTCATCCCAAATACTCACCCCATTTTCCTTCAGGTATTTAATATTTGTTTCACCTTTTAAAAACCACAACAACTCATGAATGATAGAACGGATATGAACTTTCTTGGTGGTAACCAATGGAAATCCTTTGTTCAAATCAAACCGCACCTGGTAACCGAAAGTGCTGATGGTTCCTGTGCCGGTACGGTCGTGTTTCTGCACACCGTTATCTAAAATATGCTGAAGTAAATTAAGGTATTGCTGCATGGGCGCAAGTTAAGAAAAGTCTGAACCATGATTTTAAGGATTAATTAGATTGTGAGGAAACTGTGGATTTATAAATATCCTATCTTCATTGCCCTAATTAATTCAATTATGCCTGCAAAAATTTTCACTTTTATTGTTATTGTTTTATTTAAGTTAACTACCAATGCCCAGGTTTCTATTATCCCGGAGCCGGTTTCTATTGTTACTCCTAAAGGAGAATATAAGGCCGGTAAACAAATTAGTATTGCTGTTACAGCCGGAGCCAAATCAGTTGCTGATCTGTTAAAAGAACGACTAACGAATAGTGGCATTAACTGTTCGGTTGCAGTTGGAGAACAAAAAGCAAGTATCAGTTTATCAATAAATAAAACAGCTGATAAAACGATTGGCAAAGAAGGTTACCAGTTATCCGTAGGTGCTGCAGGCGTTACTATTTCGGCCAATGATAATGCAGGTTTGTTTTATGGTGTGCAAACATTGCTGCAATTATTTCCTGCGGAAGTTGAAAAGAAAAATGGTTTGAGCAATACAGAAATAAGTTTGCCTTATGCAGAGATAACGGATTATCCACGATTTGGCTGGAGAGGTTTAATGTTTGATGTATCCCGTCACTTTTTCACCAAACAGGAAGTAAAAGATTTTATCGACCAGATGGTGAAATACAAATACAATATTCTTCACTGGCATTTAACTGATGATGAAGGCTGGCGTGTTGAAATTAAATCATTGCCAAAATTAACTTCAGTTGGTGCATGGAATGTAAAGAAGGAAGGATACTTTGGAACTTTTAGTGCTCCTACTCCCGATGAACCACGCAACTATGGTGGTTTTTATACGCAGGAAGATATAAAAGAAGTTGTAGCTTATGCAAAAGAACGTTTTGTAAATATTTTACCGGAAGTGGATGTACCTGGTCATAGCCTCGCCGCTATAACTGCTTATCCTGAACTTTCCTGCTCAGGTGGAAAAGATAATCATGGTGTTTGTTCTGGTGAATCTATTAAAGACTGGAGCACTCACACCGCTTTAGTCGATGATAATTTATGTCCTGCAAATGAAAACGTATATGTGTTTCTTGATAAAGTATTTACAGAGTTAGCACAGCTCTTTCCTTTTGAATACATCCATACGGGTGGCGATGAAACATTTAAAACCTATTGGGAAAAAAGTGATGCTGTAAAAGCCTTAATGAAAAAAGAAGGTTTAAAGAACATGGAAGAAGTGCAAAGTTATTTTTCAAAGAGGGTTGAAAAAATTGTTGAATCAAAAGGGAAAAAATTTATGGGTTGGGATGAAATATTAGAAGGTGGATTAGCACCCAATGCAGTAGTAATGAGCTGGCGTGGAATGAAGGGTGGTATTGAAGCTGCTAAACAAAATCATGAAGTGGTAATGAGTCCAACTGATTTTGTTTACTTAGATTATGTGCAGGGAAATAAAATTATGGAGCCAAGAATATATGCTTCATTGCGTTTAAAGAAAACTTATCAATTTGAGCCGGTACCCGATGGTGTAGATGCAAAATTCATTAAAGGTGGACAAGGTAATATATGGACTGAGCAAATGTACACTATACGTCACCTCCAATATATGGTATGGCCAAGAGCTTTTGCAGTTGCCGAAGCGGTATGGAGCCCCAAAGCAAAGAGAGACTGGAAAACTTTTATTCCAAGAGTAGAAGATCATTTCAAACGTTTTGATGCGGCACAGGTAAAATATGCTCCCAGCATGTATGAGCCGGATGTAGCTGCTGCCATAAACAGTAAAGGTGAATTAGTAGTTACGTTGACTCCTGAAATTGACGGGTTGAATATTCATTATTCTTTTGATAATACATTTCCCGATAATTTTTATCCTGTTTACTCCGCTCCTGTTACTGCACCTAAAGATGCGGTGATGATGAGAATTATTTCTTATAAAAATGGTAAACAGGTTGGCAGAATGATTACCATGCCGGTGGATGACTTGAAGAAGCTGGTGAAGAAATAGTCTGAACCAGGATTTTTTTGATTTAATGGATTTGAATGATATAAAAAGAGGTTCCTTGTGATTTTACAAGGAACCTCTTTTTTTGCAAATAAATCTTTTATTAAAAACCATTAAACTAAAAACCAAAAACTATAAACTTCTTCTCTTTATTTCCTTTTCAATCAATCCTAATTCTCTTCCCGTTTGTCCGCTTACAGAACTGTTTTCCTGTGCCCGGCGCATGAGATAGGGAATTACATCTTTAATAGGGCCAAAAGGTAAATACTTACTTACACTGCATCCGCTCTTGGCTAAATTGAAGGTGATGTTATCACTCATGCCAAACAATTGTGAGAAATGTACATGCGGATGATTATGCGGCAATCCTTTTTTGTCGAGTAGTTGTGTTGTATATAAATTACTGTATTCGTTATGCGATGCAACAATTACTGCAATACGATCTAAATGTTCAATACAAAATTCAACAGCTGCATTATAATCCCTGTCGCTACTTTCCTTATCCGGTTGAATGGGTGAAGGATAATTCATTTCTTTGGCTCTTAATCTTTCTTTCTCCATATAAGCTCCTCTTACCAGTTTGGCACCCAAAACAAAATTGCGTAGTACGGCTGCTTCGTATGAATCTTTCAAAAAAGCAAAGCGGTCGTGGCGATATAATTGCAGGGTATTATATACTACCACTTTTTCTTTATTGAATTGCTCCATCATTAAGATGGTAAGCACATCTACCGGATCCTGTATCCATGTTTCTTCTGCATCAATCAATACACCAACTCCTTTAGCAGAAGCAACAGAACAAATAGTCACCATTCTTTTTTGCAAACGCTGCCATTCTTCTTTCTCACTATCGGTTAATGATTCCATGGCTTTGGTAAAACGTTTCATCAGCGAACCCGCATTTTGATCAACAGAATGATCTAATTTTTCCAGCAAGCCAAAACGGCACATACCCGTTACTTTAATACTCATAAACGGTATGTTATGCTGTGTGGCAGCATATTCAATTACTTTAATAAACTGCTGCATGGAATGCTCGTACGATTCATCGCCATTATCATTTCCTTCCACACCATAATCCAATATTACCTGCACCCCAAACTTTTCTAATTTATCCGCCACTCTCGCTGTTTCTTCTAAAGTTTCTCCACCCACAAACTGCGGGAATATAGTATTACGGATAATTGTTTTGGTAAGAGGAATATTATTCTTTACGGCCCACGGAGTTAATTTAATCCCTGCATTCACCAGCCAGGGTTTACCCATCGAAGAAAAAAGGAAGTGTGCCCTTTTTAATTCCTTATCATTTTTATAAGCGAATGCATACTCCGTATTATCGAAGGAAATAGAAGACTGTTGACTCATATTGACAAGCTTTGACCGTCGCAAAAATAGGGCAAACTAACAATAGTTGAGTTGACGGAGGAAAGTTTACAGATGACTGTTGACAGATGACAGTAAGACAAAACAAAAAAAGTAACAAATAACAAACAGCCAGCAACTATAACCCAAATATCCCTTTATTCAGCAATTTCAGTGTTTCTGTTTTACTGGCAGAAGGAACTAACAAAGAAACGTTGTGCGGACTGCCACCATAGGAAACCATTCTCACAGGAATAGTTGAAATGGATTGAAACAATTTTGTCAACACATCTTTCTCTTTAGCAATTTCATTTCCAACCACAGAAACGATGGTATAATTTTCTTCTACTTCTACTGTTCCCAATGGTTCCAGTTCTTTTAAAATATCTTTTAACTGAGTAGCATTATCAATCGTTAATGATACAGCTACTTCAGAGGTTGTAATCATATCAATAGAAGTGCGGTATTTTTCAAACACTTCAAATATTTTTCTTAAAAAACCATAAGCCAGTAACATGCGGCTGCTCTTTACACGAATAGCATAAATACCATCTTTAGCAGCTACTGCTTTCGCACCTATACTGCTGGCTTCTTCCTCAATAGTAGTTCCTTTTGCCTCCGGCTGCATGGTGTTTAATAACTTCACCGGTACTTTATACATTTGAGCAGGCCATATGGATGCGGGATGTAAAATCTTAGCACCGAAATAAGCCAACTCAGCTGCTTCATCAAAACTCAATTGCTCTACCGGAACAGTTTTGTTAACTACTCTTGGATCATTGTTGTGCATTCCATCAATATCTGTCCATATTTCACAAACAGAAGCTTGAATGGCAGCAGCAATCAATGAAGCACTGTAATCGCTTCCACCACGTTTAAGGTTATCCACCTCTCCTCTTGCATTACGGCAGATGTAACCTTGTGTGATGAATAATTTTTTATCGCTGTGTTGTTTTAATAACTGGGATAATTTTACTTTAATGCTTCCTACCTGTGGTTCATCATTCGCATCAATACTCATAAACTCCAGTGCAGGTAACAACATATGGTCAATACCTCTCTGTTCTAAGTAAACGCAAAAAAGTTTTGTGCTGAGTAATTCACCCTGTGCTAAAATATCTTTACTCAATGCTTCGCTAAAAGATATTCTGAGAATGATATTGAGAAATTCAAAATGTTCGGTTACAATAGCTTTAGCTTTTACATAAGCCGCTTCTGACCTAGCCAGTTCTTTGATGAAAGATTCGTAATGTGCATGCAGCTTGTCAATACATTCCTTAGCAGTGTTACGTTCCCCCTTTGAAATATAGGTACCAATCTCAACCAATGCATTGGTGGTTCCGGACAATGCTGATAGCACAACAATGGTTGGTTCATCAGTTTTGGTAATCAACTGTGCCACCTGGTGCATACGTTCCGGCTTGCCTACCGAGGTGCCGCCAAACTTCATTACTTTCATCAATAAAAATTTTGAGCCGCAAAGATAACAGATGATAAGTATAACGACTGTTAGGAAAATGGTATAGAAAATTTATCGCTAAGTTTTAATAAGTCTTCAACAACAGCAGGAAGCAGCGGAATACCATTTTGCATTCTTATAGTTTCCATCTCTCTTTCAGGATCGCCGGGTATAATAACTTTATCTTCTCCTTCAACCGTTTTGGCAGAACGAAATCGTCTTATCCAATTATCCATATTTGATTTAAACTCATCGGCAGAACGAAAAGCATCAATCCTCATTGCACCAAAGAAATGTCCTATTCCTTTACCCGGTTGATTTTCCGGCATAGGCACATAAGCTGGAAAAGGTGGTACCCAGGGACCGTAATTAGCACCACTCAGCACTGCTGAAAAAATATCCACGATTGCTCCTAACGCATATCCTTTATGACTTCCATGATCTCTGTCGCCGCCTAATGGCAATAAAGCGCCTCCATTCTTTAATGCATGAGCATCTGTAGTTGAGTTACCCTCTTTATCCTGTATCCAACCAACAGGTGCTGCTGAATTTTTTCGTTGAAGAATTTCCAGTTTACCATTTGCTGCCGTTGTAGTAGCCAGATCAGCAATAAAGGCAGGTTCCTCTCCCGCAGGTATTGTTACACAAATAGGATTGGTACCTAATAATCTTTCTTTAGAAAAAGTAGGTGCAACCAATGCACTGGCATTGGTCATTGCCATACCGATCATATCATGTTGCAAAGCCATCATAGCATGATAGCCTGCAATGCCAAAGTGATTACTGTTTTGAACGCTTACCCAGCCGGTACCAACTTGTTTAGCTTTTTCAATAGCGATTTGCATAGCAAAAGGCGCTACTACCAATCCTAATCCACTGTCACCATCTACCACTGCTGTTGAAGGTGTTTGATGAATAATTTTTATCTGAGGTTTTGCATTTACTCTTTTTGCTTCCCATAATCTTACATAACCACTTAACCGGGCAATACCGTGTGAATCGATACCACGCATATCTGCACTTAATAAAACTTTTGTTGCAGTATCAGCATCTGTTTCGCTGCAACCAATGCTTAAGAAAATTTTATTGGCAAAAGAATAAAGCTGCCCGTAAGTAAATATTTGTTCCATTATTTGTGTAAGAAGAACTAACCTTTAAACTTTTAAACCTTTTGAACGTTTTAAGCCTGTGCTGTAGGTCCGCCAAAATTCATGGGCAACTGAATTTCTTCAATATCCTGTATAGGCCCATTGGCAGCTTCAAACCGTTTAATGTTTTCAGTGAGTGCTTTCATAAAACGCTTGGCATGCTGGGGAGTTAAGATGAGGCGTGATTTTACTTTGCTTTTGGGAGTGCCCGGCATTACATTAACAAAGTCAATTACAAATTCAGCATGGCTATGTGTAATGATGGCAAGGTTTGCATAAACACCTTCCGCCACTTCTTCTGAAATTTCAATGTTTAACTGATTCTGCTGCTGATTTTGATTTTCCATATAAAAATTTTAGAGCAGCAAATATAACTCTAAAAACCATAAAGCAACTGGAGTTTCACTTCCATCCTGTGTTTGCCGGCAATTTCATCCAGCCCACTTCCAATCAGCTCCTTATCCTTGTACAATGTTTGTGCTATGCGAAACCATGCCTGGAAGTTTCTGCGGAAAGAATAATTGATGTTAAGATAAGTTCGCCATCCTTTGTCGTAAAAGGCAGGAATACTATAACTGTACAACACATCATTTTCATATGCATATATGCGGGAGTTATAGCCATCCGTTTCAAAATATTGAAGGCGTATGGTTGCTGATAATGGTTTCATTGGAGGGTTGTATATGAAATCAAAAAAAGTTAAAAACCCTTTTTCAGCCTGGGTACCACTTTTGTCATACCACATCAGCTCAAACCGGTTCCTGACTGTTATTTTAGGATTCACTTTCATAGCAAACTGTGTACGCCAGCTCTGTCTTGGAATAAATGGCAGTTCTTTCATCGTCAGGTCGTATGGATTATAATTTTGTTGTTTAGTTTCTGTACGATAACGGGTATATACCTCAATCTGTTTATTTGGCTTATAATAAAACTGCAGCATAAAGTCTTTCCCCGTTGTTGGAGCATCCACATTAAACTTTAAATAGGGGAACCTATAGATGTCTGCATAAGCATCTATTCGGATCGGCGATGCTGGTCTTAAAGTTAACCCTGCATACAGCCCTTTTTCATTATTGGGAAATGTATTTTCAGTAAAAGCATTTGCATTGAGAGACTGGTATGCTTTAGAAATATTCCGATACACCAACGAGAAGTCAGCTCTGGCATCCATACTCACCAGCAATCCATTTACAGTAGCACGGTTGTTCTTATAATCTAATGCGGTTTCGCCAAAGAAATGCATGTTTCGCCAGGTGTAACTATAGTCAACACTGTAATTAGCCCAGCGATTACCCGACAAAGCAAACTGATTATATGGCTGATCACTTTTATCAATAGGCAGATCAAACTTATACTGAATGGTATTAGCACTCAAATGCCATTTATTAGCCCGGTAAGTAATGTTGCCGCCAAAAGCTAATTGCTTTTGCATTCCTTTGTCTGCTACCTCACTGGCTGTTCTGTGATAACCCGAGGTTAAGAAAGAAGAAATGAATTCTTCATAATTGGCTGATGTATCAATAATGGTATTAGCATCTAATTTTCTGTAAGAGCCAAACAAAGTTGCTTCCCATCTTTTCTTTTGCAATGTAATTCCCACGCCACGATGAAAATTAATTTCACCGGCTGAATTGTATGGCCGAAGAATCGTTGATTGTCTTTTTATATTTAATGCATCGGGACTTTTCTTAAATGCCAGACTTTGCCATTGAATCAATCCCTGGCCCATATTCACAGTAAAATCGCCAAGAGCCAATGCTTTTATCGAACCAATATTTCTGGCAAATAAATGAGCTGAATAAAAATCAAATCCTTGTTTCTGGCTTCCTTTAAAAAATTGTTCTCCTGCATCTTTCTCTCCTACCACACCATATTGCAGCAGATTTTTATAAACGTATTTATATCGAACAAAAATCTTATCCCTGCTTCCCGGGTAAAAACTCGTTGCATTGGCTGAATCTTTTTGCTTAAACCCTCTCGATTTCTCCAACACATAAGTTTCTCTTAGCAACAAACTATGATTCCCATCCCTGAAACGTTTACCAACTTCATCGGCAAGATTCACAACAGGTTTTACAGTAACAAAGGGCAATACTTTTTGAATTGTTTCCACATCCCATGTTGGGATAGCCTGCAACTCGTATATATTAATAAAGTATCCAAAAACAGAACGGTAACGAATAAAATTTTGAATTTGCAAAGCAGTCAGCAACCGCAAATCTTTTAAATCATTTTCATCAGCCCTATTCAAATTCAATGGATTTCTGCGCAGGTAATTTAATGATTGCAGATAGGAATCATCTTCTGTTTCTGCCTGGTCAGCATCGGCCTGGTTTTCTAACTGCTGCTCAGTAGTAGTTGTTTCTGTTTGACCAACAGCAAACAAAGACGCAAAGCTAAATAATATTATAAAAAGATATCTCACTCTTCGGTTGTGTTTTCTTTTTGTTTACCAAAATCAAATAATACTAACACACCCGGAGTAAAACCTAACTGAGGATGATAACTGGTAACTACATCTAATCTGAATTGTTTTACCAGTAATCCAACACCTGCATAACTATTATTAGTGCCAGTAGCAATACCGGCCCGCATCATAAACTGCTTAATAAAATTGTATTGGAACCCAACATTTACATTCACCGGTTGATCTTCCTGTTTTACCACTTCCATACTCACAAAAAATTTATCGGAGGCTTCATACCCTAAACCAGCTTTGTAAGCAGAAGCAAGTTTCTCCTCATTCTCATTTTTACCCAACTTACCTCCTACCGGGTTAAATACATGAACTCCGGCATGCAACTTATCTGTCAAGTGAAATAAAGCCCCTGCTTCAAAATTTACCGCAGAAGCATCACCATAGGTTGGAATTTTTAATCCGTAATAATTGAACTTAACCCCAACATCAATCTTTGAACCGAGATTCCTGGCATAGGCTAATCCAATTTGTGATTCATTGAAATTTTTATAGCCAAAATAATCAGCCTGGATACCAAAATTTCCTGATTTGGTGGGGAGAGCTAAAACAGCAGAATAAAGATTTAGTTCCTGCACCAAAAATCTTCTTTCGCCATATAAAGCAACTCCTGCTGATTTTACATTGGCTAAGGCTGCCTGGTTTTGTGTGAAGGAATAAACATCGGCAAAATTTTTACTGTAGGCACCTAATCCCACATACCTCGCCCCAATTGGTTGACGAAGTGCCTGGCCCTGTGCTGACGAAAATGCCAGAACAAATGCTAAAGAAATAAGTTGTCGCAATTAGTCGGTTTTAATGATGAAAGATAAGTGTTAAAAATTAATTACAGAAAGCCGTTATTCACATTAATTTTGCGCCATGCAAATTTTAGATGGTAAAATCACATCTCAGGCAATTAAAGACATAATCAAAGGAAAGGTTGCCGCATTATCAGCCCGGGGAAAAAGAACACCTCATTTAGCAGCTATTTTAGTTGGCAACAACGGCGCCAGTGAAACTTATGTAGCCAGTAAAGTAAAAACCTGTGCAGAGATAGGTTTTGAATCCACCTTAAAACGTTTTCCTGAAACTATTAGTGAAGCAGAATTGTTGCAGGTGATTGATGAGTTGAATAATGATGATGCGGTAGATGGTATTTTAGTTCAGTTGCCTTTACCCAAACATATTTCAGAAGACAAAGTAATAGAAGCCATCAATCCTGATAAGGATGTGGATGGATTTCACCCGGTAACTACCGGAAGAATGGTAGCTGGTTTGCCATCCTTTATTCCCGCCACTCCTTATGGAATTTTATTAATGCTCGAACATTATAAAATTGAAACCAAAGGTTTGCATGCTGTGGTAATTGGCAGAAGTAATATCGTTGGTAAACCGATGAGCATTTTATTAAGCCGCAATACCTATCCCGGCAATTGTACCGTTACTACTTGTCATTCTGCCACAAAGAATTTAAAAGAAATTTGTTTGCAGGCGGATATTATAGTAGCAGCATTAGGCAGACCAGAATTTGTAAAAGAAGATATGGTAAAAGATGGAGCAATAGTAATTGATGTGGGCATTACAAGAGTAACCGATGCAACCAAGAAAAGCGGCTTTGCTATAAAAGGTGATGTGGCATTTAATGAAGTGGCTCCCAAATGCAGTTATATCACTCCTGTTCCTGGCGGTGTGGGATTAATGACCATTGCCGGACTGATGATGAATACATACAATGCGTATATGATGCGCAACAAGTAATTTATCAATTTTTCCGGGCAGAATTTCATAAAAAATGATATATGCTTATTATTTCACTTTTTATGAAATAATTATTTTTTTTCATTAATAGTGAAAAATATATATTTTTACCGCATATGGCAGTTCTGCACAACATATTAATGGCGGATATAATTAAAAGCCGGAAAAAAAATCAGCAACAGGTAAAAAAACAATTTGCAGAATTAATTGCTCATGTAAATAAACCGTATAAAAACCAGCTGCTTTCACCCCTTACCATTACGCTGGGAGACGAGTTTCAGGGCGTAGCAAAAACAATTCACTCTGCTATTGATATTATTCAATATCTTGAAGAATTGATAGTGATAAAAAATATAGACTGGAAATTGCGTTATGTATTATTACAGGGAAAAATAGAAACAGAAATAAACCCCAAAATTGCTTATGGAATGATGGGTAAAGGATTAGCTGAGGCCCGTCAGCAGCTTATATCATTAAAAAAAACAGGTAACCGGTTTCATATTTTTTTAAGCAATAAAACCAAAATGCATAAATTAAACAGCCTGTTCATAATTTATCAAATGATTGTTGACGATTGGGGCAATAAAGACTATTCTTTAATTAAAGATTTTGTTGAATTGATAGATTATAAAAAAGTAGCTGAAGCCAACAAAAAAACTTATAGCCAAATGTGGAAAAGAGAACGTTCCTTACATTTAAAAGAATATAAAATAATAAAAAATCTTATTAAAGAAGAATCGCTGTGATACATAATATGTTTCTGTTTATTGCCATCTTTTGTACCGGTGAACTGGCTGCACTTCCCATCTTTCAATGGATAAGGAACAGTTTTCACCCGGGATCAAAACACACAGCTCTGTCTATAACAAAAGGACTACTTGAAAGGCTGCTCATTTTTATTGGTCTTATTAATAACTTTCCTCCGGTACTTGCATTTTTCGGTGCCATAAAAATTGCTACCCGCTTAAAAGATAACGAGGACAAAATAACCAATGATTATTTTTTGATTGGTAATTTTGTTTCGGTATTGTTAAGCCTTCTTTATTCAATTATTTGGCTACATGCTAAAAACTGAAAATAAAACTCAATCACTACCCGTGATGGAATCCTTTTACACTTTACAGGGTGAAGGATATCACCAGGGAAGAGCTGCTTACTTCATTCGCCTCGGCGGATGTGATGTAGGCTGTGTGTGGTGCGATGTAAAAGATAGCTGGGATGAAAGCAGGCATCCGAGATTTACTATTGACGAGATCGTTACAAAAGCGCTGCAAGCTACAAGCTACAAGCTGCAGGCGAACTACAAACCACAAACAACAAACCACAAACCCATAGTTGTTGTCACCGGCGGTGAACCACTCATGCATAATTTAGATGCATTGACCAACGCATTACACAATGCAGGTTTTCATACCAATATTGAAACATCCGGTGCACATCCATTAAGCGGTGAATGGGACTGGATATGTTTATCGCCCAAGAAATTTAAAAAACCGCTGGAAGAAATTTGCCCCAAAGCCAGCGAATTAAAAGTGGTCATCTTTAACAAACATGATTTTAGCTGGGCAGAAGAATATGCAGCCAAAGTTTCTCCCAATTGCAAACTCTACCTGCAACCTGAATGGGATAAAGCAGCTGAAATGACGCCTCTTATTATTGAATACATCAAAGCTCATCCGCAATGGGAATTGAGTTTACAGATTCATAAATATATTAATGTACCGTAAGATGCTTAATGCAGAAAGCTGAATGCTCAATGCTGAATGCAAAAAGTTTAACGCTTAACGTTTAATGCTAATGACCAATAGAAATCAGCATCCCCAACTCGCATTGAGCGTTTAGCCTTCAACACTCAGCCTTCAGCATAATATTTTAACTTTTGAAGGGAATAAATTTCCAGTAGCTTCGTTTTATATCTATCAATAGAACTAATGAAAATAATTTTCTCATTTCTTATTTCTCATTTCTTATTTCTCATTTCCTTTTCCCAGGGTTATGACCCAAAGAAAGTGGGAGAAAAAGCCGGTGGTCTTTATTCCAAAGCAATGAATGAGATAAGCCAAAACAGGAATTATAAATATGCTATTCAACTGATGGATGAAGCAATTGCTATTGATCCCAACTTTGAAGATGCGTGGCTTTCCAAAGGCAGCGCTTATGCTGAATTAAAAAATTATAAGTCATCTGTTGAATCATTTGAAAAAGCAAAGGCCATTGATGCTGTTTATTTCCAGGAATTCAATCTTCCCTATTCAATATCATTGGCTGGCAATGGTCAGTTTGAAAAAGCATTAGATGCCGTTAATGAGTTTTTGAAAGATGAAACTTTAAATGACCGTTCTAAAAAAGCGGCTGCTTATCGCAAACGTTGTTATGAGTTTGCACTTGATTATGCT
This sequence comes from Sphingobacteriales bacterium, assembly GCA_016200915.1. GTDB lineage: Bacteria > Bacteroidota > Bacteroidia > Chitinophagales > Chitinophagaceae > AWTP1-9. Next base: position 3,149 of record JACQDV010000047.1, on the reverse strand, counting down.
GCCAAACACAAAAACGATAAATATATTTTTCAACCAAAGAATTTAGGCGACAGTATCAATACAGCCGAACTGGAATATTTTCCTTCACTCACTATTGATGCCAATGAATTAGTATTCACCCGCAGATTAAAAGGATTGAATGAAGATTTTTTTGTTTCCAACAAAATAAACGGTCAATGGAGCAAAGCAGTTCCATTATCCGGCAACATCAACACCAACTTAAATGAAGGTGCTCAAAATATTTCTCAGGATGGAAAGATGCTGGTGTTTACGGGATGTAATTTCCCCGGCGGTAGTGGCAGTTGCGATTTGTATTACTCTATGAAAACCCCGAAAGGATGGAGTGAATCATTAAACTTTGGTGAACCGATCAATACCGAATTCTGGGAATCTCAGCCATGCTTATCACCCGACAAAAGATTTCTTTACTTCACTGCCCGTGATCCAAACGGATTGGGTGGAAGTGATATTTGGGTAAGTGAACGATTGCCCAACGGCGAATGGAAAAACCCTGTTAATCTCGGAGCAAATATTAATACACCGGGCAATGAAAGTTGTCCGTTCATTCATGCTGATAATCAAACATTATATTTTACTTCTGATTATTTGCCCGGTTATGGTGGCAGCGATTTGTTTGTAGTGAGAAAAGATTCAACCGGTAACTGGGGCAAGCCGGAAAATTTAGGTTATCCTATCAATACAATTGGTGATGAAGGAACATTAGTAATAACAGCTGATGGCAAGACTGCTTATTACAGCAGCGACATGCAGGACACCAAAGGCGGACTGGATATTTATTCATTTGAATTAAGAGAAGATATTCGTCCTAACAGAACATTATGGGTGAAAGGAAATGTGTATGATAAAAAAACAAAACAACCTTTACCATCCATCGTTGAATTACTGGATTTAAAAACAGGTCAAAATATTTCCAAACTGCAGACGGATGAGAATGGAAATTATTTAATCACCTTACCGGTTGGAAAAGATTATGCTTTCAATGTAAACCGCAAAGGATATTTATTTTACTCCGATAATTTTTCATTGAGCAAAAACCCGGTTGATTCCGTTTATACAAAAGATATTCCTTTGCAGCCAATTGAATTAAACGCCAGCATCATCTTAAAAAATATTTTCTTCGACACAAAGAAATTTGATTTGAAACCGGAATCAATGGTGGAGCTGGACAAAGTAGTGCAACTGATGAAAGATAACCCCAACATAAAAATTCTCATCAGTGGTCATACGGATAATGTTGGTAAACCACAGGACAATCTCACACTCTCCGATAAAAGAGCTAAATCGGCCATCAACTATTTACTCTACAAAGGCGTTCGAATAGAACGCTTGCAATGGAAAGGTTTTGGCGCCACCAAACCTGTTGCTGACAATAAAACAGAAGCAGGAAAAGCACAGAACAGGAGAACGGAACTGACGGTAACTGGTTTGTAGTTTGTGGTTATTTAACTAAATTTATACTCATGAAATTGACAATTGTTATAACAAAAGGTGAAACATTTTATATTGGCACTATAAAAGAAATACCCGCAGTAATTTCTCAGGGAGAAACGATTGAAGAAGCAAAAGAAAACGTAAAAGATGCCTTAGCCCTTTACCTTGAAGACATGCAGCAGGATGAAAACTATGAAAATAAAGTTCTTGAAGAGGATTTAACTATCGGGTAATGTCTGTTAAACGCAATGAATTTATACAACACTTAGCCAATCATAACTGTTTTCTTCACCGGCACGGTTCCAAACATGATATATACCAAAACTCAATAACAAAAAAGAAAACTACTCTTCCCCGCCACCCCAAATTAGATAAACATCTTTGCGATTTAATCTGCAAGCAACTTGAAATTCCTAAAATGTAATCCAGTTTTTTATTTCTGGTTATTTCCCGAACTTTAAAGTAAGCGTTGACCGTTGTTCAATGACCGATGGCAGTGTATAATTGCATTAAGCATCCAGCATTGAGCAACGAGTTGTAAGCAACCCTGTCGGACACACCCTCTGACTTTGTGGGGTTCGACAGATAAATCAACGGATATGAAATTATTTCATCAAAAAATTTTACAAGACAAAAGCCCGCCGATGCAACGTGTACTCTGTTTTTATTGTCAACCGAAAAATACATTTTATGAAAAATATATTTATTCTATCCCTGCTTTTAAATTTAAGTCATAATGGCTTCTGCCAAGTAAATAAATACAGCTTAGAAATCGCACCTTTCCTCAGATACGATAAGCAAAGTTCCTTCTATAGCTGGGAAACCGTAACTAATGGGAAAAATTATGTAAGACATAGCGGAATATCATACGGACTAAATTTAAATGTAAGAAGAAAAGTTAATGCCTATAGCTCCGTGAATCTTGGAGCCGGTTTCTACAAACTTAGAATTACGAATATTGATAGAACAAATGATGATAACAGTGCAGATAATAGGTTAATAAAGTTTCCCAGTCCACTATTTATTCCTTTTTATACTGACAATTATTCGTATAATACCTTGAGTGGCAACATCGGCTACCAGCTAGAATTAAAACTTTTCAAGAAAATGCCTCTATTAATAGGTGCAAATGGCTCGGCTCTCTACACATTCTCACAGAGATACAATTTGACTTCCAATCCAGAAGGCAGTACTAAATTTAAAAAGCAAAATTCAAGCATGCTAGGAATTCTTGTTGGGTTTGATTTAGGAACTTCATATAAACATGAAAGGTGGACTATAGAACCAAAGTTTAGAATCCCTTTACTGACAAGTATAAAAACAGATTCAATATTTCCAAATGAAAATGGAACAGACTTTCGTCGCCAACTCTTTAGTGGGATAGGATTTGGTATCTCATTCATTTACGCATTAAAACCTAAAATAAAATGAAAAAAAATACCTTGAAGATATGTATCTTATTAGTTTACATATTAAATTTCGGGCAAACAACAGCACAAGTAAAAACAAAAATATTCCCAGAAGGGCTACCCCAAAAAAGCACAATAAATACTTATTCATTTAACCCGTTGTGCGATTAAGCCGCCAAGGCATGTTTTAAATGATTAATTGGTTTTTGATTCTGATAATTAATCCATTGGAGCAATGTAGTTGCGGCAATCTTAGTTATCAGTCTTGTTTTTAACCCTGCCAGGGAT
>JACQDV010000049.1 GCA_016200915.1 Sphingobacteriales bacterium | reverse complement strand
TAATTACAAAACAAGAAAGCGCCTCCCCAGTGGGTATAGTGGTTGATGAAGTGCTTTTTGAACAAAACATAGTCGTCAAACCCCTCAAGGGGGTTTTGAAACAAACCAAAGGATTTGCGGGTGTCACCTTGCTTGGTGACGGTCGGCCCGCATTAATTCTTGATGTAGCCACACTCATCTAGCTTTTTAGCTTATTAGGGGGTAGCTTATTAGGACTATGGAAAATACACCGATTCATTCATATAAGGATTTAGTTGTTTGGCAGTGATCGATGGAGTTAGTTGTGGCGGTTTATGAATTAACTGAACAATTTCCGAAGTCAGAAATGTACGGATTAACATCGCAGATGCGGAGATCGGGGCTCACACGCAATAGTGGGTGAGATTATGAATACAGTTTTGCCACCCGAAACAGGAAGAATTTAATATCGGTTACTCCTCGAACTAAAGCTCTTAGACCCTTGAGTTTGGAATTAAAACTTTCTGCTGAAGCATTGGTGCTTCGATTATTAAAATAGTTTAAGATATTATCTTCATAGGCTCTAATGGTTTGAGCCACCACCACTAATTGTTTAATATCTTCCGTCTCAACTTTATCATACCACTTTTTTAAATTTTCTTGAGCTTGTTCTTTGCTCTGATTAGTTTCGTACCAGTTTCTCAACATCAGAGAAAGATCGTAGGCTTTTTTAATTTCTGGAAATTGTTTAAATAAAATATCAGCTCGAGTTTTTTGTCTTTCAGTCCAATGACTACTGGATTTAAATAAAAGATGGAAACTTCTCGCCAGAAGTTGTTTTTGAGTATCTCCATTTTCATAGATAAAGGGTTGATGAACCTTTTTTTCTTTTTTAGCTAAAAGAATAGCTTCGGCTTCTTCTTTTAAGGATTCTCTTCTGGCCACCAATCTAATTTCTTGAACTGCTTCAGTGACTAACTTTTGAACATGGAAACGATCAATCACGATCGTGGCTAAGGGAAATGACTGACGAATAATGGCATCCATGGCCTGAGACATATCCATGGTCACTTCTTTTACTGTTTGTCTCATTTGAACGGGAATTTGGCTTAAAACATTAACAATATCACTACACTTCGTTCCCTCAACGATACTTAACAAAGCTCCCTTGCCACCCTTGGCGGCCTTGTTCGTAATGATGGTATAAAGTTCATCTTGGCTGACTGCCGTCTCATCAATACTTAGTCTTTCTCCCAGATTATTTTCAAATAACAACCATTGGTCAGCGTGATCTTTTTGATCCCATTGGCGGTAACCACTTAAATGATTCTTGTATTGTTTTTCAAATTCTTTCGGTGGGAGGCAATGAAACTTGGCGATAGAAGTGAGCGAGACCGCTTGATCTTCCGCCGTCTTTTTTTAAAAAAACCGCAAACTCTCTTTCGAGTTGCGTGCCGGGAAAAGCGAGGAGAATATCTCTTTTTAAATAATTAGTTTCTCCTTCAACCTTCCAATATCTTCGTTTAAAAGTTATTAAAGTTCTTTTCCCACGAAGAGGGAAATCAGTGATGGTGAATTCGTGGAATTTTCTGGCCAAAATTTTCTTGTCTTTAATGGCCTCAGTTAATGGCGGAATATCCTTTTCTTCTAAGGTAATAAAAACATTGTTTTCATCACTTTGAGCCTTGATTAAATCAAACCATTCAAATAGACCTTTCGGAAAAACAACTTCCAAAACTTCTTTAATAATTTGCATCTATAATGGATTACTAAATTGCGACAATTCCATT
>JACQDV010000044.1 GCA_016200915.1 Sphingobacteriales bacterium | reverse complement strand
CTATGGACAAAACAAAACTTGCGAAGGCGGGAGGTAAGTGAAAAATAAAACCTTCATTTATCTTCTGCTTTCAAAAGAAAAGGATAACTTTAAATATCAATCCCTCTCAACGAACTATATACATAGGAACCCCATGTTGTAAGCAGTTTTACTTCACTGCTTCAATAACCTTTCTTAATAGTAAATAAAATTGTTCAGGTTGTTCATACATTGGAAAGTGTCCACTGCCCTGAATCCAATATAGATTGTATTCAGGATAGTTAATTTTTAATTCGTATGAAACATCTGATAAAAAATCCTGACTACCACAAATTACCGAAACTGGTTTATTCAAATTCTTAAGTGATTGCCTAAAATCTATCTTACTATTTGTCGCCTCTTTAAATAGCAATGCGGTCATGTTAGAATTTACAGGAACGTCTATTTTTTTATATAAAGTATCAAGCCTTTCTTTTTTTGAAACGTAAGCTAAACGTTGCGTATACTTTAAAGTATATAGCTCGTCGTTAGTAATACTATTCTTATCCTTTTTTATGGTTAAGGAGTCGATTAACTTTTTTTCGCTGATACTCCACCGTGCAGACCTGTTGTTATAGAAGTTATCTGTCAATTCTTTACCCAATGAGAAAAATCCCGGGTCAATTAAAATAAGTGATTTTACTTTCTCAGGGTAGGTGGTAGCAAAATACATTGCTAATGAGCCTCCCCATGAATGTCCGCAGAAGATTGCTTTGTTTAGATTTAACTTGTCTAAAAGTAATTTCAAGTCTGAAACTGCTGTTGTAAGATTAATAGTTGTGGAATCAAATGGTATCGGAATTGAAAGCCCTGTCCCTCGCTGTTCAAGTAAGATGACCCTATAATTTTTGGATAGCTCCATTGCCATTTCAGAAAGCTGTGAACAATTGTTTCCTGGTCCTCCCGACAATAAAATAATAGGCTCTCCTTGACCATAGCTATGGTAATAAAGGAAGCCATTGTCATACTTAATGGAATCAATTTTTTGAGCTGTCAAGTTACTAACAGCAAAAAGCGAAACGAATAATATTAAGTAACGTATTGTCATAAAAAATTGCTTACAACGAACAGGGCTTGCTGCAGGTGTGGCATTAGTATTCCGTCTGCCCGGAACCGCTGCTGATTGATGAACCTAAAAGTACAAGTTAAAAACCAAAAGCCCAATAGCATTCCGTCAAGCCCGGACTGAAGCACAATGCAGAGATGAAGCCGAAGCTGACAACGTCCAGCCACACTTGCAGCAAACCCCATGTTAGCTGCGGTTTTGGTCACTCGATGTCTTTTTGTCTGCCCAAATACTTGCTACCAAAACTATTGCCCAAACAACGTCAATAACATTCCATATTGTCCTACCCAAAGCCACTTTAATAAATGGATTAATTAATAATGCCGATACTCCCCATATAATTAAAAATGTTTTGTCCGACTTTTGGTTGTCAAGGTAAGCAAGCCAAATAAAAACAGCCATACCTACAAAACGTATAAATTGAAAATAGCCGTAAGGCATTTTAAGTAAACAAACTAAAAACAAAATAGCGGTAATAATTTTTACTATTGATTTAATAGTTGTCATAATTTGAATAGCTTCTATAGCTTTTTGAATTTGGCTTGTCTTTGTAAATATCTTCTGTCATATATTTTTTTAGTGCTGCAAAATTTTCAAAAAACATTGGCTTGTTGCGTATCCTATAAATAATAAGCACCACTAAAACTAATAAAGCGTCTTTAATTGCTTCAATAAGTGCCTCTATCATTACTAACGGACCTACTGTAAAGTAAAGTTCTAATTTGTCCGATGAAAGATTACAGCAATTATAGTTAGGGATGTATTTAGGATTATAACCAGCAGCTAAAGCAGTTTGCCAAAAGATAAATTTGTCTACTGAAGTACCTTCAGAATGTTCTTCCTCAAGTTTAGAAAGTTCTCGTTCAATTCGGCTGTCATTTTCAACATAAACATAGCTTTTGCTGTGTTCTGTTGAACTTGTTTCGTTTCCATAATAATCTTCATGTTCAACCTCGTCCAGCCCTGCTACTCCTATAAAATTGCTTTTAATAATTTCAATGTTGTCTACCTTTGGTAGGTAATGGATTAACCAACGTGTCAAAGCAGAACTAAGGCTGCCAGCAAAGTATACAATAAATAAAAAGCCTAAGAATTTTTCCTGTGCCAAGCCTCGCTTTGTTAGTATAAAGTATGGAATTAAGAAAAGAAGCAAAATCCAAAGCGAATAGAAAGTGTAAGGAATATTACCTTCATCAGAATGATGAAAAAAGTTTCCTACAAAGAAACGAAGCAGTCTTGCTACAAAATATAAAAATACTACTAAGGCAAAGTCAAAAGTAGTCCCTGAAAATATTTTTACTATTCTATTCATTTTTTGAAACGGAAGGCTGTAGAAAATCGCAGCTAACACATAAATATACGCAACAAACATTGTACAATCAAAGAACGCTACTATTGAAAATCAAATTCTTAACATTATACATTTCCAATTGTCGTTGCGTCAATACAAATTATAATTAACCGTTGCAAACGTTTACAAACGCTTATAACCGGCTTTACCAAGCCCTTCCCAATGCCTTGCTTCGTGTTCCACGAAACAAGCATTGCCACCGGTATTTCACCACCATTCAAAACAACAGCCGCAAATCTTTTAAAAACAAAAATTGGTTGTTACCCTTTTCATAATACCGGGCAGAGGAATAATAATAGTCAGCCGGTTCCTTAAACATTTTCCTGTGACCTCTTAATGGGTTATTATCGTAATTCTTTTTGTAAAATACCAGCGTATTAAGGAACTTTAAGAAGAAATATGATTCTTCACTTTTTAAAACCAACTATTATGGTCATTGTACACGATATTTTTATCTGCAAGCCGGGTAATGCTTCCAAACTCGCCAAACTGTTTAAAGAAACTATGTCAGTAATGAGTGAACTCGATTGTATTATGACTGACATGACAGGTCAGTACAACCGGGTAATAATGGTAACTAAATATGAAAGCCTTGGTGCTTATGAAAAGAATTTTGAAAAATATATGCAGGATACGGATGAGATGAAGCAAATGAAAGAGAAGATGAAAGGTTACACTGATCTGTATCTTTCCGGCTCAAGGGAGATATACAGAATTATGTAGCTGATTATTCCGCACATCAATGGGGGTTTTCTTCTGCATCCACATCTGCTTTATCATGCTTTGGATGAGGATAATCATCTTTTAGCTGTTTTTCAAATTCACCTTCATCCTTTATGTTGCGGCGGATAAAAAAGATAAGCAGTGCCAGCACGGCAATACCAACAGCAATAATTATATACCAGTTCATATAAATACATTTAATTAACCCGGAACGGAACCTTTTACAGTATTTGTAAAAGGTAATAAAAGTTTACAAAATTGTGAACAGCAGTTACCTGACTGTGCATAATTATGTATTGGGTGTGCATACTAACATTGGCTTAATGCTGTGATAACAATTTGATAATATCAGTAATCTTTATATTAAAACCCTGCCGGTATCTGTCTTTGGGTTGAATACCAGGAATTGTGCTTTTCAATTTCACAATTTATACAACCCGGGCCTCAGCCTTTCCAGCTACTTTTGTTTGTTATATGCGTTTTGATGTTACTAAACATTAACTCCAACTACTTTGGGTTTTCGAAGATTAAGATGAGATGAATCATCATGATTGCTGATTCAGAAAACATATTTTGTACGTATAACAGTTATTAATTAGAATAGCTAACTTCAGTAAAAGTTTTGCTATGCCTTCTTCCCGCCGTCAATTTATTAGAACTACCATAAGTGCATCTGCTGCATTAAGTTTATCAGCATATCTCAATGCCATGTCATTAACAACAGGCATAAATAAAAAAATAGTTTGTGTAGGTGGTCACCCGGATGATCCTGAAAGTGGTTGCGGCGGTACATTAGCAAAATTTATTAAAGCGGGTTATGAAGTAACCATCATTTATCTTACCAGTGGTGAAGCTGGCATAGAAGGTAAAACACATACCGAAGCAGCATCTATAAGAACAAAAGAAGCAATAGCTGCCTGTAAAGTATTGGGTGCAAAACCTGTTTTTGCAGGACAAATTGATGGTGACACTATCATCAGCAATGAATGGTTTAATAAGTTAAGAACATTAATTGAAGCAGAGCAACCGGCCATAGTATTTACACACTGGCCAATTGATGCGCATAAAGATCACCAGGCTGCCAGCATCTTAACCATACAAAGCTGGATGCATGGTCATGCATTTGAATTATATTTTTACGAAGTATGTACCGGTGCACAAACCATGAGTTTTAAACCAACTGATTATATTGACATCACTGCTACACAGGAATTAAAACGTAAAGCAGTATATGAGCATGTAAGTCAGAATCCCGAAAGTATTTACCAGGCATCTGATTGTAATCATGCGGCAATGGAACAACGCCGAGGTAAAGAAATAAATGTTGCTTATGCGGAGGCATTTGTACGAATGGAGGAATCCGTTAAAGAGGGACTTTCAATTTGGAAATAAATTTTATGTAAATGCAATCTTTGGTTATCCCATTTTATAAATCATTTTCAGCATTGCATACAAATCAGGATGGTTAGCTTTTAATAATTCAGGTTGCTCAAAAAAATATTCAGATATCACAGCAAAAAATTCCACTGTGTTTTTAGTAGCGTATGGGTTAATATTAGTTTGGTTGTTTCTTATTTGTTCTGTAGTAATATGCATTAGTTGTTTCCACCGTTCCACATATTTTCTTTCTAAAATAATTTCAGGTACACCATCCAGTGTGCCATCCATTTTATCAATTAAATGAACAAACTCGTGTATCGCTGTATTATGTGTATCGGAATTATTAATAAAACCCTGCCGCAATTGCCATTTAGTAAGAATCATTACATTTTGCAAACCACCACTGCCAACCATACCGGCAATATAACGATCGGTTCCTTCCTGGTCAAAATCTTCATTAAAAGTGCCGGGGTAAAGTAATACTTCAGTAAGATTGATATACTGCCAATCGCTGATAGCAAATACAGGAATAACAGATCCGGCTGCAATTAATATAATATCCAGCTCTTCCGCTATTGCATTTACACCAGTTATTTTGGTAGAAGCCAAAAAATGCTCCACTCTTTTTTCAAAATGTGTTTTATCATTATCATTTAGCTGGCGGTAAAACTTTACATAGTCATGCAGCAGCTCTTTATAATTTTCAGGAAGCGGAGTAACTACTTTGTCCTTTTTCTTATGAAAGGCAAACTTGATGAGGAGAAAAATCAGAAACATCGATAATAAAACCTGGAACACCAATATCATAATGATGTAAAGGTAAGCAAGCTTGAAATAATAAAACTGCAGTTAACTTATTGGTAAGTCCAGAAATAATATTGGAACAAAACATCCCAAATAAAGATATGTAGTTGAGTTTACAGTAGTACTGAAGTGCATTAGCGAATTTTCCGAATTCGTGCTGTATATCCCTGCACGACTGAATTCGTTCAGGCGGGGAATTCGGTGGCCTTTTTTTTTGTAACTTTCTTTTAGCCAAATAAAGAAAGTTAGATAGTGTATCAGTTTGAATTTTTCACGCAAAGAAATATAAGGAGCAAAGGCGCTACGAGATATTTTTGCGACTTATTTTCTTTGCGTCCTGGCGTGAAATCAGACAATACATCGGACAAATTTTGAAACTGATGCATTATTGAAAGTTAGACATGAGGCGTCACCATTGTGAAACTTAATATCTTTCAGGTTAACAGACCCCAAAAGAAAATTATCAAAACGGCTCGCTAATTGATTTTGCAAATGGTGAAAATGATTTCACACCCTGCTCCGTCATATACACACAATCTTCCATCCTTACACCAAACTCACCCGGAATAGAAATAGTAGGTTCAATACTAAAACACATACCCGGCTGCAGTAATTGCTTATTGCCTTTAACCATATTGCCCCACTCATGTCCATCCATTCCAATACCATGACCGGTGCGGTGTGGTAAGCCCGGTAATTTATAACCGGGTCCAAAGCCTCCATCAGTTATTACTTTACGGGCAGCAGCATCTACCATTTCGCAGGCTACACCATTCTTAGCTGTATTAAATCCTGCTAACTGAGATTGTTGTTCCAGCTTCCATACCTGTAATTGTTTGCTGTTAGGCTCGTTGCCAAATACAACGGTACGGGTTATGTCAGATGCGTAGCCCTGTACACTGCAGCCGCAATCCATCAGTACAATATCGCCTTTCTTTAATGTTTGTGGTTTAGTACTTCCATGCGGGAAAGAAGAAGATACACCAAACAAAATCAAACCTCCACCACTTTCACCTCCCAATTGATCGTGTGCCTGTGCAATTATTCCGGCAAGGTCGCCCTGCGTCATTCCTTCCTGCAGTTTGCTGATACCATGTTTGATAGAAGCTACCGTAATGTCAGCAGCTTTTTGCATTAAAGCTAATTCAGCAGGAGATTTTATTAGGCGACAAGGCATAGTAACCGGTGTACCACTTACATAATTATAAGCGCCACCTTCTTTGCGCATACCATCTACAATAAAGAAGCGGAGTCTTTCTTCAATAGCAATATTTCCGGAGCGATAACCGGCATCTTTAAAAGCTTTTATCATTTGTGCATACGGACTTTCATCTTCCTGCCATACATAAACATTCTTTCCAATCGTAATTAATTCTCTGAATCTCGCTTCTTCAAAACCGGGGCACACATAACTTACTTCTCCTTTAGCAGGAATAATAGCCACCATTGGTCTTTCACTTGGCCACCAGCTAATGCCGGTAAAATATTTTAATGAAGTGCCGCTATCAATTACTAAGGCAGCTATCTTTTGTTCTGTCATTAATTTTTGTGCTTTGGCCACTCTTGCTTTTCTTTCTTCAACAGTAATAGGTTTTACATCATCTGTAAGCGGTTTTAATTCGCCTGCAGGTCTGTTTATTTTTTCTTTATAATTACCGGCAAAGACACTAACGCCGGGAATGATTGCAGAAGCAGAGAGAGCAGAGAGTTTTAAAAAATCCTTTCTTTTTAAATTCATAAAGTTGATTTTATAAGAAGATGGAAGGTAGGATTATTTTATAAAATATGATGCTTTTGCAGGTTTAACCTGACCTTACCATCCAGCAAGGCATATTTAATATTTATTTAGTCAAACTTTAAAAGTTTTTCTGGTTTTACTTCTAATGCTTCGGCAATTTTGCATAAAAGATGAATGGATATATTTGTTCTTCCTTTTTCAATTCTGTTAATACTTTGTCTTTCTAAATCCAGTAAATCAGCTAAAGCAATTT
>JACQDV010000048.1 GCA_016200915.1 Sphingobacteriales bacterium | reverse complement strand
GAAATTCTACAGATTTTGAGCATCTCCATTTTTGAAAAAATGCCCATAAATCAACTGTTTCAGCAAACTCAATTACAATATTTCAAAGAACAAAATCATAACCAATTGAATATGTTTGACTAATAACGCAACGCTAATGATACAAAATATGATTTTATACCTGGTGAAAAAATTATGGGCTACGATGATTTTGCAAGCGATGCTGTTGGCGACTTTCCTGCCAAATGGGTTACCAACGCCTCAGGCGAAATAATGACAGTGGATGGTTATGCAGGCAAATGGCTCAATATTTCTAAACAAGGTTATTATGTGCCGGAATTTATAAAATCATTACCTGATAATTTAACCATTGAGTTTGATATCCTTTTTATCCCTTTATCTGAACGCAGCGGCCCTAATACAGCCGATGTGGGTTTGCAGTTTATTAATAAAACAGGTAAAACAGCTTATGAGTACGGGCCAGACAGGAGCTATTTTGAAATTTCCCCCTATATGGGCAACATTAATGTAGGGTGTTATACTTACAAGGGAGAAAAATTATTAAGCAACGAAACGGGTTTTAAAGGCATAGACAGAAACCATGTATTTAACTATCACATTGCCGTATGGCGGCAAAAATCCCGTTTGCGTGTATATCTTAACGAAACAAAGGCAGTGGATGTGCCCTCTCTTTTACCAGCGGATATAAAATATAACACCATTCGTTTTTCCACCTCATTAAACAATGATGGCAGCACCTGGTTAATTGGCAATTTTAAATATGCATCGGGGCTACCCGATACAAGGAATAAATTATTAACCGAAGGAAGATTCAGCACCACAGGTATTTTATTTGATGTAAACGCAGCAACCATTAAACCTTCCTCCTATGGTACATTAAAAGAAGTGGCAACTGTGTTAAAAGAAAATGAAAACATCAAAGTAAAAATAACAGGGCATACAGACAGTGACGGTGATAAAAATGCCAATATGGATTTATCGAAGAAAAGGGCCGAAGCGGTAAAAGCCATGCTGGTAAAAGAATTTGGAATTGATGGAGGCCGTATGGAAACAGATGGCAAAGGCGCTTTGCAACCGGCAACGCCTAATACAAGCGCCGAAGGCAAAGCGCAAAACAGAAGGGTTGAATTTATTAAACTGTAAAAAAGCATGTATGAAAAATTTATGCATCAAAAATATTTTAACCTGCATTATAATGCTGCCCGCATGTACACTGCATGCGCAACGGAATTTCAATATTCAAATTTCTAATCAAACTTTTTTTGATATACATACAGGCGCAATGCCCGAAAAGGGAGAAGGCATTTTTATTAATTACAAATCTGCCATAAAAAAAGGCGCTACTGAATGGTACACCTGCAAGCAGGATTCAGTATTAAAAGGCGTTGAAGGGAATATGACTTTAACTGCTTATAACAATGAAGTAAAAGGTAAAGTAAATATATATTTCAGTAACCCGGCGGTAGGCGATTTAACATGTACTATAAATGCCGACTGGCCTTATAAAGTAGAATTTTTTGCAGGGCCAAAAAGAAACCTTAGCCCTAATGCCTGGATTATTATAACAGTTGATACTGCCACTTACGGACCGGCGGATCCATCGGGTATTAAAACAGGCGGTATTAATAACGCTAAAAACAACCTGGATGAGCCCATCCCGCCGGTTATCAATTTTGAATGGCAGGTTGTTCAGCGTATGCCAAAAGATGAAGAGGATGAAAACAATGGTAAAGCTTATAATACAGTTACCTATTATTTTATGACGGATGGAAGTTATGCCGCCGTTAAACCGGAAGATAAAAGTTTCAGCCTGATGATTTATTCCAAAAATGGGCAAACCTGGATGTTTGATGACAAGAAGAAAATCATCACCGTTATGAACATGCCTAAAACAGTTGGCGAAGGAGGCATGATGGGTAAAGCAATTGCAGAAAAAATAAATAAAGCCCCTATAACAAAAGACAAGGATGACGAAACGTACACCGTTACCAAAACAGGAAAAACAAAAACAATACTGGGTTATACTGCTGAAGAGTATCAAATGAAACCCGATAATCAAATTGCTACTAAAAATGCGGTGTCGTATATGTCGTTCTGGTACATCAAAGTGCCTTTTGATCCTGTAAAAATTTATACGATGGGTGCAGGCCGTCCGGCTGATATTACCAAACTGCAAAATGACCCCAAAATGAAGAATAACATTTTCGCCATACCCATTCTTAATAAAAATTATTTATCTGCAGAGAATGAAGCCGGCGGAAAAAAAGGAGTGGAAACAATTGAAATTAAAAAAGTAAATAACACCATTTATACAGCAGGGTATAAAATAAAACTTATGAAAAGTTTGAAAGATATGTTTAAAGGTGATGATGACAATTAATTTCAAAACTCAGCTAATAATGAAAACAAAATTTTTGCTCTTACCGCTGCTTTTTGCATTATCATTTACATCCTGCAAAAAGGATAAAGTAAAAGCGCTTCCCTATTACGGTCCGCTGGAACGGTTGGTTGCGGATTATATCGCCGCCAATCCTTCTGTTACTATTAATACAACTACCACAATAGATTTACCACTTGAGTATGGCATCGTATTTCAATCATCCAAAAAAGGAATCATTACAGGCTTGGGAGTAAGAATGCCATTGGCGGGAGAAAAATACACCGTATCGTTATGGGATTATGATACCAAACAACTGCTGAAGCAATACGAAGTAAATAATATTATAACGTCTGGCTTTAATTATATAGATATGGAAGTGAGAAGTGAAACCATAGCTATTGCTGCCAATAAAAAATACGTGGCCAGTGTATTTGTAAAAGCTGCCGGCCAGCCACAACCGTGGCCATACTATTACATGCTTAAGCCGGGTGCAGGCAGCGCATTAAATTATATTCCTTTTACACGGGGGTCGCTCACCTGTGTGGGTACACAGTTTACCAGGAATGCAACGCCTTCTTTTCCTGATCAGCAGGTTTTACATGCTGATATTATGAATGGCCTGTGTGATATAAGTTTTAAAGCAACGGAAAAATAACTAACACATAAATCAGCCATACTACAAGCTATGGAAAAGGCATACAAAATTTTTATCCTTGTTTTTTTAATTACAAACGTTGCAGGTATTACCCATGCACAGGATTTGGGTAATCTCAAAAAACAAAAACCCTTTATCATTTCAGGAAGCATTGGTGCATCGGCCACTTACTACAACAGCAACGAACCGCTGGCTACCCGTCCGCCGTTTTCCTGGAACGTTTATGGAAATTTTACACCAACTATTTACGGAGTGGCCTTACCGTTATCTTTTACGGTAAGCCAGTTTGGGAAAAGTTATTCCCAGCCTTTTTCACAATTTGGATTAAGCCCCACCTATAAATGGGTCAAACTGCATTTGGGGTACCGCAACATGCAGTTCTCTCCTTTAACTTATGAAGGGCAAAGTTTCAGGGGCGCAGGTATTGAATTAACGCCAAAGTTTTTTCGCTTTGCAGCATTCTACGGCAAACTCAACCGCAAAGTAAATGAAGATACCACGAGTGGACGTTTTAAAGTACCGCAGTTTTCAAGAAATGCTTATGGCGTAAAGATAGGGGCAGGTACAACGAATAACCATATTGATTTTATTTACCTGCATGCAAAAGATGATAGCTCTTCCGCCAAAGTAATTAATAAGAAAATTTTATCGGCGCAGGAAAATTCAGTACTGGGTACATCATTCAAGCTAACATTGGCAAAAAAAGTTATTGTAAGTTCAGATTTTGCCATCAGCGGGTTAACACAAGACATCAGCGCTTCCCAATCATTCAACGATTCTGCTGCCACCGGTTTATCAAAGTTGATGAAACCTTTTGTAAAGAGCAATGCATCTACGGTGGCTGACTGGGCAGGTCAATCCACATTGCAATTGATACTGAAAGGATATAACACTACTATTGGTTACCGTCGTGTACAGCCCAATTTTAAATCGTTAGGAACACCTTATATACTTAATGATATTTCCCTGCTAAACTGGATGAACAATTTCAGTTTGTCAAAAGGAAAACTCAACATCAGTACAACAGTATCACGCCAAAACAATAATCTGAATAAGAAGCTGGCAACAGAACTGCAAACGCTTGTTGGTAATGCGAATGTAAATGCAATGCTGAGCACTCATGTCAATCTCAACATGAATTATTCAGGATATAACATAAAACAAAAAGACGGCACACAAGTATTAACCGATTCAACAAGGCTCAACCAAATGATTCATCAACTCAGCTTTACACCCTCTTACAACACAATAAAAGAAAACAAATCACATACCATCAGCGGTAACATCAGTTATATGCTGCTGGATGATAAAAACCCTGTGTCAAAAAATTTTACAAACAGCGCTAATCTTTCTTCTTCTGCAAACTATACACTGGGGCTTATAAAAAAGTCGATAAATTTTACGCTGAGCGGTTTGTACAATCATTATAAACAGGATACCAATTATTATAAATCTTATGGCGCCACCATCGGCAGTTCGGCGCAGTTATTAAAAAACAAATCGCTGGGTGTGCAAGGTACAGCCGGTTACTTATTAAACCGTTCTTCTTACGGCAATGCCCGCAACAATCTTACTTTTTCAGGCAACATCAGTTATCATGTAAAACATCATTCGTTAAACATCTATGCCAATTATATCTATACTCCATATAACCCTATAAACAATATAATATACAATAAAGTGGCGCAGG
Organism: Sphingobacteriales bacterium; assembly: GCA_016200915.1. Classification (GTDB taxonomy): domain Bacteria; phylum Bacteroidota; class Bacteroidia; order Chitinophagales; family Chitinophagaceae; genus AWTP1-9. The sequence goes on along the minus strand of JACQDV010000048.1, from coordinate 53,991 downwards.
CAGTGGCAACAAAAAATTTGATGGGAGGAATCAACTATAATTATTCGTTTTAATTATTAAATCAACTATATGCAAACGTTGAAGAAAATATCAATACTGTTTATCTCTATTACAGGTTTATTACAGTTTGCAAATGCGCAACCCTATTTTGTAAATATTACCACAAATGCGGCTCCACCCGTAAATCCGGTAATTAATCAGTATGTGTCTTCGGGCAATGTTACCAGCCAGTTGTTAAACACTTCACCTGTGGGTACTGCAGCCATACAAGCATTGGTTTATGGAAAAATTGAATGCTTGTCGCCCGCTCCTTTTACTATTTCTGTAAACCCCGGTTTTGCTTCACAATCACCGATAACACTTTCACCGGGTGTACCGGTTTCTTTAATTGTTACTCAGCAATTACAGGCATTTGGTTTTTTCAACAGCAGTAATTTGGTTGCCAGCGGTATTAACCTGGCTTCAATTACTGATGGCAGTGGTAATATAACTTTACCGGCAGGTACCTATCGTATTTGTTATGCAGCGAGGCAATTTGATCCCGCAACAGGGCAATTGGGCAATTTTGTTTCTGACCCCAATTTAGGTTGCGGCAATTTTACAGTAACAAGCAACCAGCCAACGAATGCAGTAATTATTACAACAACCGCTATCCCACCTGTAAACCCTGTTATCAGTCAGTCAATCAGTACAGGCGGTGTTACAGCAAATTTGCAATTTAATAACCCGGGTGGTTCGCCAACACAAATAAAACTGTTTGGAAAAATTGAATGTTTATCGCCAGCACCATTTACTGTTTCATTAAATCCAAATTATCAATCACAATCGCCCATTACCATTACGCCGGGTGTGCCGCAGCAAATTAGTTCGGCGCTGCAACTGGAAGCATTTGGCGGATTCAATCAAAGTAATTTAGTGGCAACAGGTATTGCACTAAGCAGCATTACGGATGCCAGCGGTAATATTAACCTGCCCGCAGGTAATTACCGGATTTGTTATGCAGCTAAGTATGTGAATGCTTCCGGTGCAATAGCCGGTAATGCATCTGACCCCAATCTGGGCTGCGGCAATTTTACTATTACTAATAACCAACCGGCCAATGGAGTAATTATCACCACAACAGCAATTCCACCTGTAAACCCTGTTATCAGTCAGTCAATCAGTACAGGTGGTGTTACAGCAAATTTACAATTTAATAACCCGGGTGGTTTGCCAACACAAATAAAACTGTTTGGCAAAATTGAATGTTTATCCCCCACACCTTTTACCGTTTCATTAAACCCAAGCTATCAGTCACAATCACCCATTACCATTACGCCGGGTGTGCCTCAGCAAATTTCTGCTGCGCTGCAACTGGAATCATTTGGAGGATTCAATCAAAATAATTTAGTGGCAACTGGTATCGCACTCAGTAGTATTACAGATGCTAACGGAAACATCAGGTTGCCTGCAGGTAATTACAGAATTTGCTATGCAGCTAAATATATCAATGCATTCGGCGCTGTTGCGGGTAATGCGTCTGACCCTAATTTGGGTTGCAGCAATTTTACCATAGCAGCATCTCCTGTTACAATTACTACAATGGTAGTGCCGCCCGTTAACCCTGTTATTAGCCTGGCATTAAATAACCCGGCAGGTGGTGTAAAAGTAATATTGAATTATACTGACCAGTTTACACCCACAAAACAGGTACGGTTGTATGGGAATATAGAAAGGCTTTCTCCATCGCCTTTTACACTTTCATTAAACCCAAATTACCAGCAGCAACTGCCGGTTAATTTATCATCCGGTGTTCCATTACAGTTAACCCCGGCACAAATAATGGATGCTTTTGGTAATTTTACTGACAACAATTTAATTGTTTCGGGCATTGGTTTAAATGAAATTAAACAGAACGGTAATTATCTTTTACCCGATGGTACCTATCGTATTTGTTTTTATGCCAAAGACCTTTCAGGCAATAATGCATCCGACCCTAATTTAGGTTGCGCCACATTCAGGCTTTGCAATATTGCAGCGGCGCCGCAGTTTACTTCGCCGGTAAATAATTTTAACCTGAACGGACAAATGGTAACTGTGCAAAAAGTTTCCCCCGTTGTATTTGCGTGGACACCGCCCATTGCAACCTGTGGCGGGCAGATAGGTACCATTACCTACGATTTTGAAATTCATACAATGCTCGATGGGCAAACGGTTACGGATGCTATTAACAACCCGCCGGTTTATACCCGTTATCAATTACCATCTTCAACATTCTTATTAGATACTAATTTGGTAAAAGGTGTATTACAAACAGGAATGAAATATGTAATACGGGTAAAAGCAAATATCACTGCCGGTTCTTCACTGCAAATAGAAAATAATGGATACAGCCGCATTGAGGCATTTCAGTATGGCGAAACAACAAAAGACAATAACAATAACCCGCCGGTTACAAACAATAATGGAAATAATAATAATAACAATCAACCACCCAATAACAATAACAATAACAATCAGCCTCCGCAAATTAATGCTGTGGGTGGTGATTGCGGTATTAAACCGCCTTCCAATACAACGGTTATAGCTTCAGGTGTAACATTAGATAATACTACTCCAATAAAAATTGGCGAGTTTACATTAAAGCCAACAAAAAAACTTACCCGCAACAGTGATGATACGTACAAAGGTGAAGGCACCATTGAATGGACACCCATCACCAGCCTGGGAATAAATAATGTAGCAAGCATTGGTGTTGCAAAACTGAAAGTGGTGTTTGATAAAATAAAAATTAATACAGATAAAGTGGTGTTTGACGGAGAGATTGTAACACAAACAGACCCCGGTGTTTTTAATAACGAAAACTTCAGCAAGTTTAAAGACTTCACCAAAAAAACAGGAACACAGTTAGATAAACTGGCCGGCGATATAGAAAGTTTTATCAACAAAAACCCTGACGCCAGGCTCATTAGCAATTTAACCGGCAATACACCTGTTGATTTACCACTTGGGTTAAATGACAAAGACATCGGCGGCACTAAAGCAACGTTTGCTATCATGAGCATTGTATTTTCCCCAAAGGGAGCAACGGCGAGTGTGTTGTTTGATGTGAATGTTGAAGAAGCCAACGGATGGTTAACATTAGCAGGTTCAGATTTTTGTATTCATCCGCAGGGTGTTAGTTTCAGCCAGGGCACTTTGTTTTTGCCCAACGACAGGGACTTTAATCTCGGCTCTGGTAAAGATGCTTTCAATATTAAATTCAAAGGATGTCCTTCTGCTGATTCTACTAATGGTACTTATGTGCATTGGGAAAACAATAAGCTTACCGATATAGTGGCACATGCTGAAATTGCTTTTCCTCAAAATGCTTTTGTACCCGAAGATGATAACGGTAAAATAACCGGCGGTTCAGTAATTGCAAAAATTATGTTCCGTTTTAAAGAGTGGAACGATTGGGTGGCGGGTATTGATATGCCGCATTTTCAAATTAAAGATGTAAAAGGATTAAGCTTTCAGCCCTCTGTAATTTTTTACGATCATTCCGCCAAAATAAACCCACCGGCTTTCTCTTATCCTTCTTCCTGGAAAGGGAAAAAAGACAACAGCTTCATGGGTTTATATGTAAAACAGTTTGATGTATTGCTGCCCGAAGATTTTAAAACATTTAATCAAAAGAAAGATGAACGTACTTCTTTTAAAGCGACTGACCTCATACTGGATGATAATGGCATCACCACTTATATACAAGGCAAAAATGTAATTGATATATCAACCGGTAATATGGGCGGATGGGGTTATTCATTAAATAACATTGAAGTACAGATTACCAATACCACATTTGAAAAAGGAAAAATGGAGGGACAGTTTCTGTTACCGGTAAGCAAAACGCCATTGGATTATTCGGGTGATTTACACCTGGGAAAAGATTCAGTAAACTATGCGTTTGTTATTAAGCCATCTGCAAAAATGAGCTGGGATATATGGAAAGCATCAGTAGAATTAAAACCCAACTCATATATAGAAGTGAAGAAAGATTCATTAGGCGCTGCTGTTACCGCTTTGATGTATGGTGATGTAAGCATCATACTTTCAGACGGTGCCCCGTCTTTAAAATTCGAAGCCATCAAATTTGACAGCCTTGGTATCTCCAACCGCAACATTAAAACAAAGAAAAAAGAATTCTGGATGAGTCCGGGTGTATGGGCATTTGCAAGTCCGCAAAAATCAGTGGCCGGCTTTCCTGTTAATCTCGATGGCATTGTTCCTTATGTGGAAATGAAATCAGAAATAGAAGCAGGGCTGAATTTTAAATTATCACTGGGCATAGGTGGCAAGGATAAAACAATTATTGGTGCATCAGCAAAGCTGGCTTTGTATGGTGCAATGAAATTCAGCCTCGATGATTTTCGGCCCAACTTTACCGTTAGTGCAGGTATCCGTGCCGATTCGGTGCGTTTGTTTGGGGATGTGGGGCCGCTTAAAGTAGATGGCTGGCTGGCCTTTTACAAAAAAGACAACACTTATGGCGATGGATTGAAAGGGCATGTACAGGCTACTTTCCCTATGATAAAGATTGAAGCAACAGCACAGTTTGGTAATGTTTCAGGATTTAATTACTGGTTTATTGATGCCTGCGCACAATTTGGCACACCAATACCGGTAGTGGGCCCCATAGGTATTAATGGATTTGGTGGTGGCGCTTATTACAATATGAAACTGCAAAACGGGCCACCGCAGGATAATGAGATGAAAGCAAAAAATACTTCAAATAATAGTACGCCGGGTTCATCTATGTCGGGTATTACTTTTGTTCCTGATGCAGGCACATTTGGATTAAGGGCTACCGTAATGGTATGTATGGTTACAGGTGCAGGGCCTAAAGCGATGAATGCAAAGGTTACGATGGGTGCGGAAATAAATAATGGTGCTTTTCAAAACCTTAATTTAACTGGCGATGTATATGTATTTACCAATCCGCCTGAAAATGACCGTGCAATTGTAAAAGGCCATGTGGAAATAATATACGATATCCCACAAGAAAAATTTTCATTAAATGCATTAGTGCTTGCTAACTTTTCAGCGGCCAAGCTAACGGTGCCCATCAACTTGTACACCGGACCGGATGGATGGTATTTTAAAGTAGGCGACCCATGGGCGCAAAAAGTTACGCTAACTTTCCCCGAAGCAAAAACAGCATTCTATCATTACAATATTGGCGCATCAGCTTATTTTGTGGTAGGTTCATTAATCAATCCGCAATTACCCGATTTGCCGGTGCAGGTTTCTAATCTGCTTGGCACCACTTCTGATCCCAACATCCAGTCATTTATCAGTGAATTAAACAAAACGCCGGGATCAGGAATGATGTTTGGCGCCGAAGTGCACGCCAGCCTTGGTTTTAATGTAGCCATTATTTATGCAGATGCAGAAGCAATATTGGGGTTTGATATGATGCTGAAACATTTTGATGCACTAACCTGCAATGGTGGTAAATCTGCCGGCTGGGAAAATTGGTATGCGTTAGGACAACTTTATGCTTATTTGAAATTGGATGTGGGATTAAATATTGATGTATGGTTTTACAGCGGTAAAATAAGTTTGGCAAAATTTGAAGCAGGTGCATTACTGCGTGGTGGGTTACCCAACCCTACCTGGATGGAAGGAGCTGTAGCTATTAAAGGTGAAGTGCTGGGCGGACTTGTAAAAGTAGATACAAAAGCGCATTTCAGTATTGGGGATAAATGCTATCCCGACCCTGACCCATTGAAGGATGTAAAAATTATTTCTGATTACGGGCCAAAGGGAAATAAAGAAAGCGTGTTTGTGTATCCTTATGGTGCATCCAATGTTGGCTTGGATAAGAACTATGAAATAAGTGTGCCACCTACAGAAGCACATCCCGATGGTGAAGTAAGGTTGTATCAATTCAAAGTAAAATCATTCCGCTTATTAAAGGATGGGACAATACCTGTTGAAAGCACGAGCCTTGAATACGGCACTGATAACAATACAGTAACACTCAAGCGAAATAAAATTTTAGATGCTTACACGAATTATACCGGCGAAATTCAATGCTACGCCATACAATACCAGGATGGTAAAGGCTGGACCAATCCACGCAATGACAAAACAGGAAATGACGAACCTGTGGAAGAAACCAGCAGCTTTACTTTTAAAACAGGGCCGAAACCTGATTATATTCCAGATGAAAACATTTCATTCAGCTACCCGGTAAACAGGCAACGGTTTGTTTTGAAAAATGAAATGAATGGAAAAGCAATCATTCATTTGGACCAGGTACAGGATAATATACTGAATGGAGATGGCAAAGGAATATATGCTATGAGAAGTTATAAAGTGTACTTTGTAGCAGTGGGAACTACAGACACCATTAAAACAGATTTTATGTGGAATGAAGGTTCGCTGAATATGGAATACAATCTGCCTGCAACACTCAAAAACAATACTGCATACAGGGTTGAGTTTTGGTCATTTGAAAAAAGTGGTATGATGATAGCTGCCCCGGCATTCCTTAAAACACAAACAAGTATGAGTGCTCAAAACGTCAAGGGTATAGATATTGAAAAGAAAGACGTAAAAGTGGTATCAGCAGCTTTAAAAATTCCCAAACCCGTTTACACCATGTATTACCGCACCAGTGAATTTAATACACTGAGTGAAAAAATAAATGCAATGGGTAACTGGAGTGCTGGCAAGAAAAACAATGCACTTAATATTACAAATGATGCCATGGCAACAGAACATTTTGATGAATTTGAAACCAAAGGTTTTGTGGCGCCAAATGGAACAAGTTGGTATTCACCATTGCTTGATGTAAATATTGCCTGGGATAATAATCAGCAAAACGACCGCTTTGCCAATGATAATATATATGCCAATGCATTTCTTTTCAACTTTAAACAGGTAAGTACCGAGTTCGGCATGAACTGGCTGAGAGATTACCGCAAACCGGTAAAAACAATTGACCTCAGCAGGTTGTACAGTGATAAACCATTAAGCCCTTCTGAAGCAGGCCAGCCCATGCCACCTGCACCTAAAGTAAGCTCAGGCGGAGGGTTTATGATGAGCCTGCCAATGAATAATTTAAACAAAAACCAATCCTTATCATTCAACTTCGGTTATCAAACCATTGTGTGGAACAGGGAACAATATTTACTGGCAGATTATAAGCTGATGAAAGATTTTGCGAATGCAGTTTCATGGAACGCAGGTGCATTTTATGGCTGGTCGCCTTCTTATACGGAGAATTATTTGAGCAACCTCGGCGGTAATGTTGATTTCTCGTACAATAGCCTGGGCGGTTATATTACCATGCCATGGAATAAATTTTATTACCTGTACACTGATGCGAAGTACATGAATACCATCAATAATTTGAAGAACCTGGCATTTATACCTTATCCTAATGGTAACAGAACAATACAATTCAGGTACAGGGCAGGCAATATGCAAGGCGGTTCATTAAACAAAACGTTCAGTTATTAAAATTACCAGCATGAAATACTGTTTAAAAATATGTGCAGCTTTTATGTTTCTTACTTTTTCTTCTTATGCGCAAAAAGGAAAAGAAAAGCTGACTAACAAACAAACTGTACTGCAAAAAGATGGTGATAAACCCATATTGGTTTCCGGCATTAAAGTAATTGCCAAAGCTTATGGCGATTCTGTTGTACTGCGTTGGGCGCCCACACGGCCCTGGGCATGGAACAAACTCAATTATATTGGTTATAAAATTGAGCGCATCGACATTACCGAAAAAGATAATGCTAAGAAAGAAATTTTAACTGCCCTTCCATTAAAGCCTTATTCATTAGAAAAATTTAAAGCCAGCTTTAAACCGGAAAACAATAATGCTGCTATTGCTGCCCAGTGTTTGTATGGAAAAAACTTTGAAACCAATTTGCGTAAAGGCCAGGCCGCTATTGAAGACCGTGCATCTGTATCCGATGCCCGGTACAGTTATACATTGATGGTGGCTGATTTTGATGCAAACGTAGCAGCAGCCACTGCATTGCGTTTTGCAGATAAAACTGTAAAGAAAGGGAATAAGTACATCTACCGGGTAATGCCTGCCGGTTTGGCTACACAGGGAACAATTGATACGGGAACTGTTTTAATCATAAACAACAAAACAGAAATAAATAACAGACCCGAAATTACCGAAGGGATTGCTTTTGACCGGCTGTGTGAGCTGCACTGGAACCGGGCGGGTAATGAAACATGGAGCGGATTTTATATTGAACGAAGCGATGACGGGAAAACATTTACACCGCTAACTTCGCTTCCGTTTATTTCTTCACCACCCGATTCTTCTATTTTAAAAGAAGATTCTTCCAAAGCAAAACTTTTTTCAATGCTGCAGGCACAACATATTTATATGGATAGCCTGCCGCAGAATTATAAAAACTATTTCTATCGCATTAAAGGGATTAATGCATTTGCCGAGTTGAGTGATTACTCAAATATGATAACCGTGAGCGGCCGGGATATGTCACCGCCGGTTGCCGTAAATATCCTCAACCCAAAATTTATCAGTGATAGAAAAATAAAAGTGTTGTGGAAAAAAGATGTTATTGAAAAAGATTGTAAAGGCTATTATGTTACCAGGGCAAAAACAATTAACGGGCCTTATGAAACACTCAATAAAGATTTGCTCCTGCCATCGGCCACAGAATATACTGATAATAATGCATACACACATGGCGGCAGCTTTTATATTGTTGTAGCGGTTGATACAGCCAATAATATTTCATCATCCACACCGGCTATGGGTTTGGTGCCGGATAATACACCTCCTGCCATACCTGCCGGGTTAAAAGGCAGAATTGAAAAAAATGGATTAGTCTATCTTTCCTGGGATGCAAATAAAGAAGAAGATGTAAAAGGGTATAAAGTATATTTTGCCAATGCACCTGACCATGTATTTACACAGCTTACAACAGAACCCGACTCATTAAACAGTTTTGTTGATTCCATTACTTTAAAAACTTTAACCAAAAATATCTGGTATAAAATTGCGGCGGTTGATGATAACAATAACCATTCTGAGTTCTCAGCACCTGTTAAGTTAAAGAAACCGGATATTGTTCCACCTGCGCCGCCGGTAGCAACCAATGTGTTTATCAATGCTAAATCTGCAGAAATGGATTGGATACAGAGCAGCAGCGATGATGCAGTCAGCTATATTGTTTACCGGAAACAGGATAATAATAAATTGGTAATGGCAAAATTCAAACATAATCCATCTGCTCAGAATTTTCATTTTACTGATACGACTGTAAAACCAAACCTTGCCTATGTTTTTACAGCAGAAACGATTGATGAAGACAGCCTGCATTCTGCTGAGTCCATTCCGGTAAATGTAAAAATTCATAAAGTAATGGAGCGGCCGGCTATCAACACTTTAAAAGCGGTGTATGATAATAAACTGAAAATGGTAACACTCAACTGGCAGTATACTGATAAGCCTGATTACTTTTTTATTCTCTACAGGGCCGAAGGCAATGAAGCCTTTCAAACTTTGCGGTCGTTGAATAAAGACATCATGCAGTTTAATGATTTAAAAATCGTTCCCGGAAAAACGTACCGGTATGCCATCCGTGCTATATATAAAGATGAGAAAGGTAATACAGAGATGGGTGAATCTGTTAGTGTTGAGGCAACAGCCTCTAATTAGATTATTGTAAATTAGTGAAAATTTAAGAACCCTTTTTTACTGTTCGCAAAACGAATGAAAACTTAAAATGATTAAGCGGCATAAAGCTATATTATCTGTCATCCTTGCTTCCGCAACAATTGTTGCCAACAGTTTATGGGCACAGGAAAAACTTTCACCACTAAATAATCTCTCCTTTCCCCCTGCTTATTTGCAGCTGCAATCAGATACTGCCCGTATGCGTTTTCTCGTAAAAACTATCAACGACTCATTAGATGAAGGCCAGCTTACACATGTGTATGATTGGGCAAGAGTGGGATTATCCATGGCCGAAAAAGCCAAAACCGACAGTATGATTGGCATATTTAATTTTTTTATCGGCAAAGCATATACTTATCACCTATTAAAACCAGACAGTGCCATTGTTTATTACAAGAAAGTATTGCCTTATTTCCCTGATAAATTACGAAAGTACAGTGTTTATTCTGTAAGGGAAATTATGGAGCGGTATAGTGAAATGGGTAATAAAGATTCATCTTTTGTTTATCTTGATTCATTAAAAGTGCTGATTGATACCATGCCGGAAACATCGCCTAAGCGCATCGGACTATCCACCAATATTGCCACCGTCTATCAATGGTTTGGTATGTTTAAAACGGCTGTCAATTATTATCAAACTGCTATTAATGGCAACAGGAAAAATGGCAACAACAGAGGTCTTGGTTTAGCGTTGGCAAACCTGGGGGAATTATATTCGGAATCAAATGATGATAACAAAGCATTGCAATACTCCAAAGAAGCATTGGGTTATCTGGCTGATGTAAATATGCCATACATGCTTACTGCTGCTAACATTGCCACCTACTACAGCAATGGGGAGCAGTTTGATTCAGCAATAGTATATTATAAACTTTCAGCGGTAGTAGCCAACAAGGTTAATAATACCGGGCAGTTGAACGTACTGCAGTTTATACTGGGTGATATTTATCTCGGTCAAAAAAAATATGAACAGGCAAAAGAGCAATTGGAAAAAAGTGAAGTGGCTTTGAGAGAAAGCGGCGACCGCTGGGGCCTTGTAAGAAACTATCTTAGCCTTGCCCGCCTTGACACCAGCCTGCATAAGTTTAATGATGCTAAAGAGTATTTACTAAAAGCCTTAAAAATTGCCAAAGAAGATAAACAGGAAACGCTGGTTGCTGTTGCCCTGCAAAGCCTTGCTGCTGTTTGTGCAAAATTAAATGATTACAAAACCGCCTTTAACTATCAAAACCAGTATGTACTTCAAAAAGATTCAATGACGAATGAGAAAACAAAAGCAGAGCTGGCCGATTTAGAAATCAGTTACCAAACACTTCAAAAAGAACAGCAAATATCTTTACTGCAAAAGGAAAATGATATTAAAACCCTGCAATTGCAGAATAGCCGCCGCTCAATTTTATTTTATTTAGCCGGTTTTTTAATGCTATTGACGGTAGCAGGTATTATTTTTTACCAGCGTAATCAACGAAACAAAATACAGGCACAAAAGATAAAAGCTGAATTGCAAACACAGGTATTGCGTTCTCAAATGAACCCGCATTTTATCTTTAACAGTTTAAACAGCATTGAAAACTTTATTATGCAGAATGAAAAAAGAAATGCATCGGATTATCTTAATAAGTTTTCACGGTTGATACGAAGCATACTGGACAGCAGCCGCAACGAAGTGGTACCGCTGGCAAAAGACATGGAAATACTAAACCTGTATGTAGAACTGGAGCAACTACGTTTTAATAACAAGTTTACCTACAAAACCCACGTTGACCCGCAATTATTACAGGGCGATTACCGTGTGCCATCTTTGCTTATACAACCTTATCTGGAAAATGCCATTGTTCATGGCATTGCCCACAGTAATAAAGAAGATTTGCAGCTCACTGTAACTGCTGTGCTGGAAGGCGATGATATTAAATACTCTGTACAGGACAATGGCGTGGGCCGCCAATTGGCCGCAGCATATAACCTGCAAAACAAACCACATCATAAAAGTGTGGGACTTAAAATTACAGAGGAACGTATTGCTAATTTCAATAAAACTGAAAATACTGATAACTATGTTCAGTTTACTGATATTACTGATGAAGAAAACCAACCGGCGGGTACAAGGGTTGATATAACATTAAAAGCTGCTTAAATGGAAAAACTGCGTGCCGTTTTAATTGATGATGAACTTAGCAGTTTGCAAAACCTGAAGCAAAAACTTATTGAGTTTTGCCCGGATATAAACGTAATTGCTGTTGCCCAACAGCCTGAAGAGGCATTGTTGCTCATCCGCCATCATAAGCCTGATGTTATTTTTTTAGATATAGAGATGCCCCGCATGAGTGGCTTCCGCATGCTGGATGAACTTGGCAGTTATGATTTTGAAATTATTTTCACCACAGCCTATAATCACTATGCGGTAGAGGCCATCCGCATCAGTGCATTTGATTACTTAACCAAGCCAATTTCCATCGCCGATTTACAAAATGCCGTACAACGCCTGGTGAAAGAGCGTCAATCAATTTCAAAAGAACGGATTGACATACTTAAGCAATCATTATCAGGCCGCAAAAGCCAGGAAGATAAGATTGCCGTACCAACTGCAGAAGGGCTGGAATTTTTACAAATAAAAAATATCATACACATTGAATCGAGTGCTAATTATTCTAAACTGTTTTTAACCGGTGGCAAAAATATGCTTGTTACCAAACTATTGAAAGACTTTGAAGATATACTGCTCCCCTACCGGTTTTACAGGGTGCATAATTCGCATCTTATTAACCTCAACTATATTCAAAAATACATCCGGGGAGAGGGTGGCCAGGTGATTTTACAAAATGGCGATGTAATTGATGTGGCAAGAAGAAAGAAGGACGAATTTTTAAAACTCATTACCTGATATTCAAACTATACAACACTTTATTTCTGATATGCTGACGTAATTATCCTGCTGCCAACCTGTCATAAATTGCCTTCGTTTCTTTATCTTTGCCCTTCTAAAAAAGTAAAGAAAATATGCTGGATTACGTGTCAGAAAAAGTGCAGGATGAGAACAGGCAGGGCGAGGCTTTTGCCCCTTTTTCTAATGATCCCAATGTATATAAGAAGAAGTTTTATATAGAAAGCTATGGTTGCCAGATGAATTTTGCTGATAGTGAGATTGTAGCATCTATATTAAACGAAAATGGCTTTGGTGCCACCCGTAATGCGGAAGATGCTGATTTGATTTTATTAAACACCTGTTCAATCCGTGAAAAAGCAGAGCAAACAGTACGCAATCGCCTTACTACTTTTAAACAAATAAAAGATGCCAGGCCCGGGATGCTGATTGGTGTGCTGGGTTGCATGGCTGAAAGATTGAAATCAAAATTCCTGGAAGAAGAGAAATTAGTTGATATGGTGGTTGGTCCGGATGCTTACCGCACTTTGCCGGGATTAATTGAAGAAGCAGAAACAGGACAAAAAGCAGTGAATGTATTATTAAGCCGGGAAGAAACTTATGCTGACATCTCTCCTATTCGTTTAGATAGTAACGGTATTACTGCTTTTGTAAGCATTATGCGTGGCTGCAATAATATGTGTGCTTTTTGTGTGGTTCCTTTTACAAGAGGAAGAGAAAGAAGCCGTGATGCCGAATCAATAGTTAAAGAATGTACCAACTTATTTAATAATGGTTATAAAGAAGTAACGCTCCTTGGTCAGAATGTGGACAGTTATTATTTTGTTGATGAAGCAAAAGATGAAACAGTCAGTTTTGCCAAACTGCTGGAGAAAGTTGCACTCATCTCTCCGTTATTAAGGGTTCGTTTCTCTACCTCACATCCAAAAGATATTACAGACGATGTGCTGCATACGATGGTGAAGTACGAGAACATCTGCAAATACATTCATCTTCCTGTACAAAGTGGTTCCACAAGAATATTACAGCTAATGAACCGTACCTATACAAGAGAATGGTATATGGCCAAAGTAGATCGTATCCGTGAGATAATGCCTGACTGTGGAATTTCCTCCGATATTATTGCTGGTTTTTGTACAGAAACAGGAGAAGACCATGCCGATACATTGCGAATGATGGATTATGCTAAATATGATTACAGTTACATGTTTTTTTACAGCGAAAGGCCGGGTACGTTAGCGGCGAGAAGATATGCTGATGATATTCCGGAAACAACCAAGAAAAGAAGGTTACAGGAAATTGTAGAGAAACAAAATAAACTAAGCCAGGTAAGCAATCAAAATGATATTGGCAAAACATTCAAGGTGCTGATTGAAGGCAACAGCCGCAAAAGTGATAAGGACTGGATGGGAAGGAATAGTCAGAATAAAGTATTGGTTTTTGCCAAAGGAAATCATAATTATAAAAAAGGTGATTATGTGATGGTAAAAGTAAATGCGGCTACACAGGGAACTTTATTAGGAACAATTATTAATTAAGAATGGATTTACAAAGTATAAAAAACAGATTTGGTATTATAGGCAACTCTCCTGCTCTCAATCATGCATTGAATGTAGCGGCACAGGTAGCCAATACTGATCTTTCTGTATTGATTGTGGGAGAAAGCGGTGTGGGGAAAGAAGCCTTTTCACAAATTATTCATGCACTCAGTGGCAGAAAACATAATTCTTTTATTGCTGTTAACTGTGGTGCTATACCGGAAGGAACCATAGACTCTGAATTATTTGGTCATGAAAAAGGTTCATTCACCGGTGCTGTTGATAGTCGTAAAGGTTATTTTGAAACAGTGAATGGCGGAACGATCTTCCTGGACGAAATTGGCGAAATGCCATTGGGTACACAGGCAAGATTATTACGTGTACTGGAAAGCGGTGAATTTATCCGTGTAGGTTCCAGTAAAGTGCAGAAGACTGATGTGAGAGTAATTGCTGCTACCAATAAAGATTTATTAGAATCCACTCAAACAAGAAGGTTTCGTGAAGATTTGTATTATCGTTTAAGTACAGTACCTATTCGTGTACCGGCATTAAGAGATCGTAAAGAAGATGTTCTTTTACTCTTCAGAAAATTTGCTGTTGATTTTGCTGAGAAATATAAAGCTGCTCCAATACAATTAGATGAGGAAGCGAAAAATCTGTTAATTAACTACAGCTGGCCCGGTAATGTTCGTGAATTAAAGAATATTGCAGAACAGGTTTCTGTTCTTTCAGGCAATAAAGATATTACGGCTGCAGAGTTGCGGCGGTTTATACCAGAAACAAGCGGTACCCGTTTACCGGCATTAATACATGGTAATGGCAGTATAAGTCATGCAGAGTTTGCTAATGAAAGAGAAATTTTATACAAGCTCTTTTTTGATATGAAAAAGGATGTGAATGATCTGAAGAAAGTGGTTTTTGAAATGGCAAAGAATCCTTCATCCATACCGGGAATGAATCTTCCGGCTTACCAGCATGAGCAGGTATTACCGGAAATGAGACCGATGGAGTATGCACAGCCAGTCATCAGTTCCCCATCACAGCCGGTAATTCTTCCGCATAATGATATACAACATCATGAAGAAGTGGAAGAATCACTTAACATCATGGATAAAGAAAAAGAACTGATCATAAAAGCATTGAAAAAACATAAGGGTAAACGAAAAGATGCTGCTTCAGACTTAGGCATCAGCGAAAGAACCCTTTACCGTAAGCTGAAAGAATATGATATTGAAGAATAAATTTTCAACAGACAATAAGCAACTGGCAATAAGCAAAGCGGCAATATTTATCCTTGCCTGTTGCCTGTTGCCCATTGCATATTCTTCCTGTTATTCCTTTAAAGATGTAAGCATTCCACCCGATGTAAAAACGGTGAAGGTTAATTATATTGAGAACAAAGCAAGAATTGTCAATCCGCAATTAAGCCAAAAACTCACTGATAAAGTAAGACAGAAAATAGTTGGACAAACAAGATTATCTCAAACTAATTCTGATGAAGCAGATTATGATGTCAGTGGTTATATCAGTGATTATAGTGTGAGCACTTCGGGCATTAGCAGTACAGGTACTAATGGCAGACCACAGGCATCTACCAACCGTTTAAATGTTTCTGTTCATCTTATATTCAAAAACAGGAAAGACGAAGCAAAAAATTTTGAAGCAGAGCTTACACGTAATATTGACTTCCCTGCCACACAAAGTTTATCACAGGCAGAATCAGGACTTACTGATGAACTGGTGAAAAACTTAGCTGATGAAATCTTTAACCGCATTTTCTCCAACTGGTAAAATTCAATTAACTTGTCAGTATGAACCGTGAGTGGCAACATATACCCATCAGCCAGTATAACACATTTGATCATTTATCCACTGAGGAGATAAAAAAATTATCGGAGCAGTATCCCTATTCTTCTTTTTATCAATTACTGCTTTCATTCAAACTGAAAGAGGATAATGAACCTGCTTATAAAAAACAGTCAAGTAAAACTGCTCTTTACATAAATAATCTTCCCTGGTTAAGTTATGTTTTGAATAATGCTTCCTCCTCTGTTACACTGCCGGAAGCTGAAAATATTAATACTGCTGACTTATTAAGCGATGAAGTTGTTGATGATGTTGTGACAGAAACAGAAAGAGAACAGGAAGTTGGCCATGAACCGGAAATGGTTACAGATAATTACACGGTGAATAACATTGTTGTTGATGATGAAAAAGTAGCCGAACCCGAAATTGAACATACACAAGGATTAGAAAGAAATTATTCCCTCATTAGCAACACACCTGATATTAATAATGATGAAGCAACAGAACAGGAAGGTGAACATGATGAGCAGGAAGTTGAAAAAGATCATTCACTTGTGAGCAGCATTCTTGACCGTGAAAAAGAAATTGCAAACCAGGAAACAGAATTAAAGTTTGAGCCACTGCACACAGTAGATTATTTTGCTTCGCAGGGAATTAAAACGGCTGCCGAACAAATACCTTCTGATAAATTTGGTAAACAGTTACGCAGTTTTACAGAATGGCTGAAAACAATGAAGCGTTTGCCGGCAGAAGAAACTGCTGAAATAAATGAAACGGATGAGAAGAAAATTAAATCGGAAGCTGAAGATTCCAACGAAACAAAAGAGGTGTTGACCGAGGCAATGGCAGAGGTACTTGGCAAGCAGGGAAAAACACATAAAGCCATTGAAATTTACCATAAATTAAGTTTGCAACATCCCGAAAAAAGCCCTTACTTTGCGGCCTTAATTGAACAATTAAAAAAATAAATATGGTACTCTTATTTGTGATTTTGATCATTATTGCGGCGGTGGTTTTAGGTTTTATTGTACTCGTACAAAATCCAAAAGGCGGTGGCCTGGCCGGTAATGTTGCCGGTTTCAGTAACCAGTTTATGGGTGTTAAACAAACTACGGATATCCTTGAAAAAGGAACCTGGATTTTTGCAACAGTAATTGGTGTTCTTTGCCTGATCTCTACTTTATTTATTCCAAGAGAGAAACTGATTACGCCAACTGATAGCAAAAATCAAACACAGCAAACTACTCCTGCCAGCAATGGTAGTCAGCAGCAACAACCAACAAATAAATAATCAAAAAGAACTATATACAAAAAACCCCGCTTCAGGCGGGGTTTTTTATTGCACTTTTTCATAAGTAATGTTATACAAAGCACTCACTTCCGGATGCAATGCCTGTACCCGTATTTCAAATTTCGTGTATGGATTCAGCCATTTAAAATAATTGTCAAAATATACATCGTTTGATTTATAAGGGCGGGTATATATCGTTTCATTACTTATACTTCCCACTTCTTTTTTAAAAGCATTATAATTCGTCCATGCCGCCATGTTTGTACGGAAGTAAAATGAGTTATCGAACATAATTATCTTGTCGCCTTCCTTATAAACATCCAATGTATCCAATTGTCCCGCAACATTTACCCATTTACCAACTAAAGTAGCTGCAGAAGGATCGATGTTATCATTATTCTTTTTGCAGGAGAACAACATCACAGCCGGTAGCAGGAAAAGAATACTTGTTTTCATAATCCTTTTTTAAGCTTGATTAATCCAGGCTATAAATCGTTGCATCAGGCTTTATCTTTCTTTACATCGTAGGGCAAAATACTCTGTAATAACATTGAGATCAGTATAACTCCGCCTGCACCTATAGGATTAAGCCAGAGGAATCCAAGAGAAATCGTTTCTCTTTTAATCAGGTAGAAAATAAAAAGAATAAATAATTCAGTTATGATCGCTGCTATAAATACTGCTTTGCCGCCAATATTTTTTAAGAAGAAGGCTACTAAAAATATTCCGAGAATAACTCCGTAGAATAACGAACCCAATACATTTACTGCTTCAATAAGGCTATTACCTAAATTATAAGCAAACATGGCAATAATGATACAGAATACTCCCCATCCGAAGCTATACCACTTAGACAAACGATATTCTGTTTCCTCGGTTAATTCACATTTGGTAAAGCGGCGGTGAAAATCAACCATGGTACAGGAAGCTAATGAATTGAGTGCAGCAGCAATACTTCCCCAGGATGCTAAAAAGATAATGGCAATTAATAAACCGACTAATCCAACAGGTAAATAATCCACCACAAAGTGCAGGAAGATATAATTGGTATCATTGGCATCGCCACCAACTTCTTTTTGCTTAACGATGTTTTTGTATTGCGTACGCAGGGTATCAGTTTTTGCCTGTACATTTTTCCAGTCTTTTTCTACCGCATCTGTTGACTGGCCAGAATGATAAGCTTCAACAAACTGCGCTACATATTTTTCTTTCTGTTTGTTTAATGAATCATACTGCAGCTGAATAGTTTTAGCTGAATCTGCATAAACAGATGATTGCACTTTAGCAACCTGTACCTGATTAAAAAACAACGGAGCCGATTTAAACTGATAAAAAGTAAATACTAATGCACCTATTAAAAGAATAGCAAATTGCATCGGCACTTTTACCAAACCATTCATCAGTAGTCCAACTCTGCTTTCTGTGGTTGATTTGGCTGTTAAATATCTTCCTACCTGCGATTGGTCTGTACCAAAATAAGACAATGCTAAAAACAATCCGCCTATTAATCCGCTGAATATATTATACTGATCGCTCCAGTTAAAAGAGCCATCTTTTTTTACGCCGGTAGTAATGACATTCAGCTTTCCCATCTTACCACTTACTTTTAATGCATCAATAAAACCAACATTTGCCGGCAACATCTTCACCACTAAATATGCTGCCAGAAACATTCCAACAAACACAATGATGAGTTGCAGTTGCTGTGTATATGCTACGGCTTTCGCTCCACCTGTAACTGTATAGATGATCAGCAATCCTCCCATGAAAATATTTGTCCAGTAAATATTCCATCCAAACAAAGAAGACAGAATGATAGATGGAGCAAATACACTGATGCCCGTACTCAATCCTCTTGATAATAAAAAAAGAAAAGAAGTGAGTGTTCTTGTCTTAACATCAAAGCGCTGTTCTAAATATTCGTAGGCCGTGTAAACTTTTAATTTATGAAAGATGGGAACAAAAGCAATACAAATGATCACCATAGCAATTGGCAAACCAAAATAGTATTGTACAAAACGCATTCCATCAGTATAAGCTTGTCCCGGTGCAGAAAGAAAAGTAACAGCACTCGCCTGTGTTCCCATAATGCTGAGCAATACCAGCCACCACGGCATTTGCCGATCACCCAAAAAATAACCATCCAAATTCCTGGAAGTACGGCTTTTATAAACACCATATACAATGATGCCTGCCAATGTTACCACGAGTACTATCCAGTCAATATAACTCATGAAAATTGTTTGGTAAAGAAATAAAAACCGATGATTAATAATACTAATACCAGCAGTACAAAAACGTACCAGCGTTTCCAGCTTTTGAATAGCGGTATTTTATCCTGCTGTTGTTCCATAATTTATTTTTCCCTGGTGGAGGCAAATAATAAAAGTGCAATAATTAACCCTACCACCAGTCCTACTGCTAATTTTTTAAAAACGAATGTGAGAAGAATGCCTAATATCAATCCAACTGCTATACCCATTCCTCCCCTGTTTGTATTGTTTGCCATACGTTACTTAGGTCGGAACCGAAGGTCAGACCGTTTATTATAAAATTAATTTTAGTTAGAACTTTTATGATGAACTGTTTTGTTTTTTATTTTCTTGTTAGTCCCGGTCTGACCTTCGGTACCGACCTGTTTTTGGGGTTTCGCTAAAATATTTGCAAATAACCTGTATGCACCGGGAACGCCTGCCGGTAACTCACGGAAGAACACTAAACCTGTATATACAAATTTTCCTTTACCATAATTGGTAACAATCAAACTTCCTGATGTTGGTTGTTCACCCGGGTCATTAAAAGATAAAATGGATGCATAACTACTATCCACTTTATCTGCTTCGTAAATGCTGCGTTCCTGAACCCATCCAACAAAATCTTTTTCAGTGATCTTGTTAGGATAATTCAGAACAGCATTGTCTGGTTGAAGGAAATTTACTTTTGCTTCTTCATCAGTAATACGGTTTCTTGTAATTGTAAATGGAGCCGGGCCAATTTTTCCATTAGCCAGCGGACCTGCAAAGCTGTTAGTATTATACTGTACTACATATACTCCACCCTGTTTTACATACTCCATCAACGCATCATAAGCATTAACCATATAATCATGTACATTGTACGTACGAACACCTGCAACTACTGCATCAAATTTCTTGAGGTTATCTGCTGTAATATCTTTTTCTCCTAATGTTGTTACTGTATAGCCCATTTGTGTTAAGGCTTCGGGCACTTTATCTCCGGCGCCGACGATGTAGCCGATTGTTTTGCCAGTAGTTTTAAAGTTGGACATTTTCAGAAATCTAATAGAAGATTCCTGAAAATAATTAATGGAAGGAATATGATCGTAGGAAATAGTACGCAAATTTGACTTTATATCTTTAGAAGAAGCCTCAGAAAAGTTTACTTTATAGTCAATAACATCAGCAGTTCCATCCATTTTGTAAACATTGTCAATATGAATTGTTTGTTGACTTTGCCTCAACTCAAACTTTTTCATTGCATTATCATCACTTATGATTATTGTTTTAGTTTGATCATTAAGTACTTTGATATTTTCCAATGATTTATTTGCCTTATATTCCACATTATAATCACCACCATTTAATTTTAATAAAGGCTGAACTTTTATAGCTAAAGGGGGTACAATCACTAATGGCTGAAACAATTCTCCCTTCACGGGATCAGTAAACTTATACTGGACTGGTTTGCGTATATAAAAATCCTCTCCGCCAATATTTACCACAAATACTACTTCTAATGATGGTTTGCTCTGTGCCATTCCAATCAGCTTCTGGTCGCTCACATTAAAACTTCCTTTGCTCATTTCTTCTTTTAACCAGTAAGGTTGTGATATTTCATGATTAGGATCGATCATGATTGTTTTGGAGTAGCTTAAATTTTTATTTGGCTCCAGTTCTTTATTCAACTCATTCAAAGAAGATTTATAAGTATCTCCCTGTGGAGCATCACCATCAAACTGGTAATAACCTTTTAGAACTATTTTAGTATTGCTGCGGTCAATAACAGTGTAATTAATTTTTAAAGTATCCCCCTGTGCCACGTACTGTTCGGTAGTTGTTCCTTCTGCATATAAACCAGCACAGGCTTCAATCAATTGCTGTGTTTCCTGCATTTTTCTTTCTTTCCAGTAATTATCTGCCAACTGTAATTTTGAAATCGTTTTATACAAATTCAGCAATGCATCTACTGATGCTGATGGATTATCAAAAGAATAATTTTTAATGACCGCATCAATTTGTGCAGCAATAGCGGCACCACCTTCTACCCTGCTCCAGTCAGTTATTACACCATCTAATAAATCTTTTGATGCACTGTCACCCAATGTAAGTTTGAAATATTCAAACTGCTGTCCCCTGCTGCGGGGCACACCAAAACCCTGGCTCTTATGCTGACTGCGGCTTTCTGCAGCTATCTCACCAAAACTTTTTCCTAATACAGTACTATAAGTTCCCACATCAATCTTTAACTGACTTTCACTGGTTGTATTATTGCCGCCAAAGTTGAAGGTGTTCCACATAATGCGCTTGGCCTGCCATGGTTTTACACCATATTTTAATTGTTCGGGAAAACGATTAGGATCAGCCGCTGCTATGAATGCTTCTCTTGCCAATACAGCAGAGCCGGAGTGATGTCCATGTCCTGCACGACTGTCTTCAGGAAAACGGGTGATCATTACATCGGGTTGAAACTTGCGAATCACCCACACCACATCACTCAATATTTTTTCTTTATCCCATGTTTTTAATGCTTCATCTGTACTCTTGCTAAAACCAAAATCAAAAGCTCTTGAAAAAAATTGTTCAGCCCCATCAATCCTTCTTGCCGCTAACAATTCCTGTGTACGGATCAATCCCAATTCAATTCCCTGTTCATCACCAATCAAATTTTGTCCGCCATCACCACGGGTCATACTCATATAACCAGTGCGATACAACCTGTCTTTAGATAAATAAGCCAATAACCGGGTATTCTCATCATCAGGATGCGCAGCGAGATACAAAACCGATCCCAGCACTTTCAGTTTCTTCAATCCAAGATAGATATCTGAAGCACTGAAGGTAGCCGGAGTTTGTGCCTTGGTGAATAGTGAATGGTGAATAGTGAATAAAAATACGAGTAGCAGTTTTCTCATATTGCAAATTGATCTGCGAATATAGAGTTTGTGGAGCAAAACCTGGTCACATGAACAGCTGATAATCCTTAAAACGGGGGCTTTTATACTTTTTAAATGCTTTTTAACAACCAATTAATGATGAAGAAAATTCCAGAAGAACTATTTACACATTTTTTTTAACTATTGATGATAAACAACATTCCAGGGAATATAACCGCATCTAATTAATTGAATTAAATGAAAAGTAACGGTGAGATCAAAATTCTTGCAGTATTTCCAAACAAAAGGCACTAATATTAGTGCCTTATTTGTTGATTTTGATCCAATATAATATTTTATTATTCCATTGTAATATTAATCAATGCCCGCCTGTTTTTACTTCTGCCGTCCGGGTTATCCCGTCCATTAATCAGTTCCATTTCTATTGGGCAGCACATACCAAATGATTCAAATGTTATCCGGGAAGCATCAATTCCTTTTGCAATCAGGTAGTCGGCACAAGCTCTTGCCCTTTTATCAGAAAGCACTTTATTATAATCTTCCGTACCCCGTCCGTCCGTGTAACCAGAAATCTGGATGGTGGCTGCAGGTGTATTTTTTAAGACAGTATAAATAGAATCGAGCACATGAACACTGTGTGATTTTAAATCGTATTTATCGAAATCAAAATAAACCGTTACAACCGTTTCAGGTTTTATAACTAACTTTTTATCCATCAGTACCGGCACGTTTTCATAGAAATCAGCGCTCCAGTCAGACTCATCTACTTTCTCCACTTTAACATCCTGTTTTTTATCTTTATACTTATCCCTGGTTATTTCCAGTTTATTATTCTTTATATCGTCTCTTATTTCAAAACCATATTTTCCATTTTTGTCAGTTGTTGCCTGCAGTTTATTTCCATCAGGCCCCTTCATAACAACCACTGCATTCTCAAGTGCTGAATGATTTTTTGAATCTAATACATAACCGGCAAAATATCTTTTCTTTGGTTTTTTGGAAAGTAAATAAGTTTCTAAACAGCAACCTGCTCCACGGTCTGAGCTAAGCAATGCATTGTTAAGCAAAGCATTTCCCTCCGAGGCAAAAAAGTAAATATCATCCCTTGAGCTGTTAACCGGGTAACCCATATTTTTGGGTGCAGACCATTGACCGTCTTTCCAATTAGCGGTAAATAAATCGTAACCACCCATACCTATGTTTCTGTCACTGGAAAATACAAGTGTATTTGAACTGGTGTGAAAGAATGGCGCCTGCTCGTTATTTTTCGTATTTACAGCAGTTATATTTTCAGCAAGCCCCGCAGTACCATCAGCGTTAAGTGGTGCATACCATATATCAAAACCACCAGCGCCTCCTTTTCTGTCGGAAGCAAAAAATAAATACTTACCATCGGCAGAACAATAAGGTTGTTTGTTATTGAATCCTGTTAAATTAACGGATAATAATGGTTGTGCTTTATTCCAATGATTTCCAGCTTTTACACAATAGTAAATAGAAGAAACATATTTGTCACCTGCTTTATTCCATTGCGTAAAATATAAATACTTTCCATTGGCGCTAACAGATGCAGTTCCCTGGTTTGCTTTGCTGTCAGTTTCCGAAACAGCAAGTGTTCCATTCACCTCAATACTGTTATTATTAATTACAGCATTGTACATTCTGTTATGATAGGGATTTTCACCAACCCCGGAACTGGTATCAGTTTCTGTACTGGTAAATACAAATTCATTATCCGCCACTAATGCAGGTGCATATACTCCTTTCCCGCTGCCAAAACTTGTTTTTAAAAGAGCTATTTTATACAATGCAAGATCAGGTCGTTTTAGTTGGCTGTTTATATAATTGATAGTTTCCAGTTCCAGCTTTGCCTGTTCTGTATAATTATTATGACCGTAATCATATACCAGGTATTTGTTTAGAAAAGATTCCGCTTCTTTATAATCGCCTAATCCCCGCTTACATACTGCGTACCAGTAAATCGCATCTGCATATTGAACAGAGTCTTTTTCATAACAATTTTTATATCGTTCTGCCGCTTCACTTAAATAATGCGCCAGCCGGTAGCTATGTGCCTGCCGGTACAAAACTTCTATATTCTTTAACTGAATACTGGTTCCTGCCCGATGAAAGCGTTTTGAATTTAAAGGCAAATTCGCTCTTGGTGCAGTTCGTTTTGCCGGGTGCAGGTATTGTTCATATAAACCTGCAGCAGTATAGTAATCACCCGCTGCAAAATATTTTTCTGCCAAAGCCAGGTTTTTGCCTGATTGGGCCGTTGCAGTAAAACATAATGCCACTAATAATAAATTCAAAATGCCGGTTCTCTTTAAGGCATTACTGCAAATGTTCCTGTATAATATAGAAAATAAGTTTTTCATATAATTCGTGGTTCGTGATAATTGGATTTAAATATTTCGTTTACAAACGGGGGCAACGGATAAAGTCGAAAATACTTTTATCGGTTGACCGTTTGGTATAAGTAAAACTGATTTCAAAACTGTTTACATTACGTGTCATAGCTCCCAATTTCGAAATATTCGCATCATAGCTCACTCCAATAGTAAAGTTTTTATAATCAATACCTGCATAGGGTGCCACAGCATCTTTATTGCGGTAATAGCCGCCAAAAAGAAAATCTGTTTCTTCATTTACATTCATTCTTACATAAGTACCAAACATAATTTCTTTAGCATTGCCCTGCTGCATATACAGCACATGTGGTACTACGTTAAACTTTTCTGAAATATTAAAACTAATTCCCCCGTTCAAAACAAATCTCAAAGGAATAGTACTTAATTCAGCGCTGCTGCTGTAAACGATCGGATCTTTTGGACGGTTAATATGATAGACAGAGAATCCTCCAAAAATGTTTGACTTTTTATCCGGTGTGGCATCGTAATACATTGCTCCTGCTCCCATATCCAGTGCGGTGGCAGAAGTTGTATTGAATGTTTCAGAAATCGCATTGTTAGGATTATAGCCGGTAATTGGATTCCATTGTTCACCCCATTTAAATTTAGATTGATCAACCCTCCTGTTAATCATTCCTGCCTGAACAGCAAGTACCAGGCGTTGATTTAAATCATTACCAAACTTTACCCCGGTATAGGCAACAGAGGCGGATGCAGTGAGGTAATTAAACCCTCCATCACCTGCCGACTGATTTTGTACATTAACCCCCAGTGCAATATTTTTATTCGTACGTGTATCGAATGATACTCCTACTGTTCTGAAGGGATTGGATATACTTCCCCATTGAGAGCGATAAATAGCTGATACACGGTAATCACCATCGCTACCACCTGTCATTGCAGGATTTATATACATGGGATAGGTATAGTTTTGCGTAAAATGGGGATCTGTTTGTGCCACCGCTTTATTAAGCAGTAAACTCGCCAAACAAATTGTAATTGCTAAAAAACGAACAGGTCTCATTTTTTTTTAGTTTCAGTTTTTCAATTTTATCGTACAAGGGTTATTGAACCTTTTAAATTTACAGTTCTGCCATCTGTAAGGGTTGCACGCAGCACATAAACATATACGCCTACCGGTTGTGGTTTACCCTTGTATTTGCCATCCCAGCCGGTATTGGTATTGGTAAGAGCAGCAATTTGCTCTCCCCACTGATTAAATATACGCATATCCAGTTTCTGAATATAATTACCATACACAAACAGGAAATCGTTCTTACCATCTCCATTTGGCGAAAATACATTTGGCACAAAAACATCTTTATCTAACGGTTTTACTGTAATGGTAAATGTTTTGGCAGTGCCGCTACAACCACTGGCCACAGGAGTTACCGTTATAGTTCCGCTAATTGGTGAAGACCCCTGATTTATTACATTAAAGGATGATATAGATCCTGTACCTGATGCGCTTAAACCAATTGCAGGATTGGAGTTTGTCCAGTTAAACACTACACCCGTTGGCGTACCGGTAAAGCTGGTTAATGGCATTACATCTTTATCATACAATGAAGTATCATTTCTCACTGTTAACGTTGGTATAGGATTAACCGTTACAGTTAATGATGTACCATTAGCACACTGGCCCGCTGAAGGTGTAAAAGTGTATGTGCCTGAATTTGCGTTATCGATGGTTGCCGGGCTCCAGGTTCCGTTTATTCCGTTAGTGGAAGTTGCCGGTAATGCAGGAGCAGCCGAACCACTGCACAACGCCAGTGATGTACCGAAGCTAAAGGCTGGCGTAACTACCGGGTTTACGGTTACTGTAAATGTTACTGGCAAGAAACATTGTTGTGGTGGTGCATTTGGTGTAAATGTATAAACACCGGAAGCAGTATTGCTTACCGTAGCCGGGTTCCATACTCCATCCACACCATTGTTAGACGTGGTTGGCAATACCGGAACTGTGCCGCCGGAACAAATTGTAAGTGCTGTTCCAAAACTAAATGTAGATATAGTTGAAGGTGTAACTGTTACTGAAAGTGATGTACTCACCGCACATTCGCCGGGGTTTGGCGTAAATGTATAGGTACCGTTAGCCTGGTTATCAACAATTGCCGGGATCCATGTTCCATTTACCCCATTAGTTGATTGATTCGGCAGAACCGGTGCAGCAGTTCCTGAACAAATAGTTACAGAAGTACCAAAACTGAAAGTTGGAGTAAGAATTGGATTTACTGTTACAGTTAATGTGGTGTTCACCGCACACTGGCCGCCGGCCGGTGTAAATGTATATGTTCCGGAATTGGTATTATCAATGGCGGATGGACTCCAGCTACCTGTAATTCCATTGCCTGAAGTACCGGGCAACGTTGGTGCTGTGGCTCCATTACAAATAGAAATTGCAGTGCCAAAACTAAACGTTGGTGTTATTATTGGATTTACCGTAACAGTAAACGTCGTAGTTGTTGCACACTGTCCTGCATCGGGAGTAAACGTATATGTTGCAGATGCAGTATTACTTACAGATGCAGGGCTCCACGTTCCGGTAATACCTTCATTGGAAGAAGTATAACCGGATAAATCAGGAACTGTACCCCCTGAACAAATTGTCAACGATGTTCCAAAATCAAACGTTGGAGTTATATTTGGAATAACATCTACCTGTACTGTTGTTGTAGTGGCGCATTGTCCGGCAGCCGGAGTAAAAGTGTATAAAGCAGACGTAGTGTTACTAACTGTTGCAGGGCTCCACGTTCCGGTAATACCATTATTAGAGGTAGTTGCAAGCACCGGGGCTGTACTGTTTGCACAGATACTATAGTAGTTGTTATCAAATGCAGGTGTAATAATTGGATTTACCGTAACAGTAAATGACGTTGTTGTTGCACACTGTCCTGCGGTTGGTGTAAACGTATAAGTACCGGATGCAGTATTATTGACAACAGACGGGTTCCATGTTCCATTTATACCATTGCTTGAAGTAGCAGGTAATGTTGGTACTGATCCTCCGCTGCATATTGTAAGCGATGTTCCAAAACTAAACGTTGGTGTTATATTGGGATTAACGGTTACATTAAATGTTGTACTGGTAGCACACTGCCCTGCTGTTGGTGTAAAGGTATAGGTACCAGAACTGGTATTATCAACTGTTGAGGGGTTCCACGTTCCGGTGATACCGTTGGTTGATGTTGCTGGCAATGTTGGCACTGAACCTCCGTTACAGATTGTCAATGATGTTCCGAATGCGAATGATGGCGTAACAATCGGGTTAACCGTTACATTAAATGTTGTGGTAGTAGCACATTGTCCTGCTGTTGGTGTAAACGTATAGGTACCTGATGTGGTATTGTCAACTGCGGATGGACTCCAGGTACCATTTATACCATTGCTTGAAGTAGCAGGTAGTGCTGGTACAGAACCTCCGCTGCATATTGTAAGTGATGTGCCAAAGGCAAAAGAAGGTGTTATATTCGGATTAACGGTTACATTAAAGGTAGCAGTTGTTGCACACTGTCCTGCTGTTGGTGTAAATGTATAGGTGCCCGATGTAGTATTGTCAACTGCGGATGGACTCCATGTTCCGCTGATACCATTACTGGAAGTAGTGGGTAATATTGGTACTGTGGCTCCGCTGCATATGGTGAGTGATGTTCCAAATGCAAAGGTTGGTGTTATATTCGGGCTAACTGTTACATTAAAGGCAGCAGATGTTGCACACTGTCCTGCTGTTGGTGTAAACGTATAGGTACCAGAACTGGTATTGTCAACTGTGGATGGGCTCCACGTTCCGGTGATACCGTTGGTTGATGTTGCTGGCAATGTTGGCACTGAACCTCCGTTACAGATTGTCAATGATGTTCCGAATGCGAATGATGGCGTAACAATCGGGTTAACCGTTACATTAAATGTTGTTGTGGTAGCACATTGTCCTGCGCCTGGTGTAAATGTATAGGTACCCGATGTAGTATTGTCAACTGTGGATGGACTCCAGGTTCCATTAATCCCATTGCCGGAAGTAGCAGGTAACGCTGGTACAGCACCTCCGCTGCATATTGTAAGTGATGTGCCAAAGGCAAACGTTGGTGTTATAATTGGGTTAACCGTTACTGTAAAAGTTGCATTGTTTGCACATTGCCCGCTATTTGGTGTAAACGTATATGTTCCGGAAGCTGTATTACTTACTGTTGAAGGACTCCAGGTTCCGTTAATAAAGTTAGTAGAGGTGTTTGGTAATGTGGGTACTGTTCCGCCATTGCAAATAGATAAACTGATTCCAAAAGTAAATGTTGGTGTGGTACGTGGTATAACGGTAATATTCAAAGTTGCGGGAATACCACATTGGCCGGCTGTGGGAGTAAAGGTATAGGTACCGGAAGCTGCATTGCTTACAGTTGCCGGGCTCCATGTTCCTGTTATTCCGTTATTAGATGTTGTTGATAAAACAGGCGCCGTTGTTCCTGCACAGAATGGCGCTATAGCCGAAAAAGATGGTGAAAAGATGGGGTTTGATAAAATTACCCCCGTAAATAAATTGGTTGAGCAGCCATTGATATCTACATTAATATTAGAATAGATACCTGCATTCAATCCACTAACGATAACCTGGCCAGATCCATTTGCTGTAAAACTTAAGGGGCCAACAGGAGAACCATCATCTGTGTATGAAATAGAATATACTGATCCGGAAACTAATCCACCAATGGTTATAGACCCCTCGTTTCCATTACAGGTAACAGGGTTTGTACTGGATAAAGTTGGTGATTGTATTGAAAAAGAGGCTTTATAATTACTGCCACTATTGTTTAGTAAAATAAGATCACTGCATCCGGATGGTGAGCTGTTATATCCCGTTACCTCATAATAAAGCTCAAGGTAATAGTCACCCGCAGCATAGGTGGTTAAATTAACTGGCGCATAGGGAGTAATAGTACCGTCTGGAATAACCCTTTGCCATTTTTGATCACCGGCAGTACATGGCCCGCCGGAAGGAAACTGGCTGCTTGGAACATCACAATCATCCAATAAAGGGAGATCAATAGAACTAAATGCACCTGGCGCTGATGACTGTGCATAAACACGGTAATACAACTTCACACCACATACGTTGGCTGATCCAAGGGTTTTAAATGTCTTCACTTCACCACCCCGGAATATAAGGCTACCGGAGTTTTGAGTATAAACTCCCAGGTTAGCGGCATCAAAACTATTTCCGGAAGGGCCAATTAAATTAGCTCCGGATCCTGAAGTGTTATAAAAATTACTTTGAGAACAATTAGAAATCCAAACAGCAGAAGCAAAAGTTCCAAATGATTGAGCTTTTACCCGGTTTATACATGTAAACACAACAAGGCTACATAGTAGTTGGATTATCAGTTTTGGTTTCATATAGATATTCGATTAGAAAATAATATTACCTCCTGGCCTGTAAAAAATATTAATTCTTAAAAACCAATGAGGAATAATACTCTGAAAACGTGTAATAATTACAAAACGTATGTACTAATAATAAAATACGGGAATCTACTCGGGAAAGAATGTAGCTTTTACGATTTTTGCTATGCTATGCCTTTGTTACCCAGTCTTGGTCTTAACCGTCCTGCTTTTGATTTATTAAATACCATACGGCCTTTATCAATACCTGCCCGCAGCTTTTTTTGGTCTTCAACAGGCATGTTATAAACTGTTTTACATTCTTCACTGCAACAGTCATCAAACTTCGCTGCACATTCTTCACACTGAATAAAGAGCAAGTGACAGCCATCATTTTTGCAGTTGGTATGTGTATCGGCAGGTTTACCGCATTGATGACAATGAGCAATAATATCGGGAGTGATCCGCTCTCCCAGCCTTTCGTCAAACACAAAGTTCTTTCCAATGAACTTACTGTTCAATCCCTGCTCTTTTATCTGCTTGGCATAATTGATAATACCACCTTCCAGGTGAAATACATTTTTAAAACCCCGGTGAAGCATATACGCACTGGCCTTTTCGCAACGGATGCCACCCGTGCAGTACATGATTATATTTTTGTCTCTATCCTCCTTCATCATATCAACCGCCATGGGCAATTGTTCACGGAAAGTATCGCTGGGAATTTCCAATGCATTTTCAAAATGTCCCACTTCATACTCATAATGATTACGCATATCAATCACCACTGTTTCTTTATCCTTCAGCAGTTCATTCATTTGCTCTGCATTTACATAGCGGCCTTTATTGCGCATATCAAATGCAGGATCATGAATACCATCTGCCACTATTTTGTTGCGGACTTTTATATCCAGCACAAAAAATGATTTACCATCATCATCCACAGCAATATTCAATCGCAGCCCATTAAACCCATCTAATGAATACAGATGTGTTTTGAATGCTTCGAAATTAGCAGTGGGTACACTCATTTGTGCATTGATTCCTTCCTGTGCTATATAAATTCTGCCTAATACGCCTAATTGCTTAAAAGCAACATAGAGATCATTCCTGAACTTAACCGGATCATCAATATGTACATAATTGTAAAAAGAAATAGTAGTACGTGGAGTGGGGTCGTTTTGAATAAGCTCTTTCAGCTCCTTGCGGGAGATGCGGTTGTGTAATTGTGCCATAATTGTCTGAACCAGGATTTTTTTGATTTAATTGATTTTCCTGATAACTCCGTTTTACCGGAATTGGTCACTTGCAGGGTGAACCAGCGGGTACAAAGATAGAAGTTTATGGTTTGTGTTTGAAGGTTTTATTTTACATATAAATGAGATCACTACTTCTTAACTCGCCTGATAAAAACAGGAATGTCCTTTTAATACCGTCGTTGCGAACCTTGCGTAGCTTGGTGAAGCAATCTGCCCTTACAATAGTAAAATGTCTGTTATCAATAGAGCAGATGGCTTCGTTCCTCGCCATGACGGTGTCATTAACTTTTATTTCTTCCGGTAAATCTGAGCAAAAACTAGTTTGGGAAAAGAATTTTTAAAGCAAATGAATCAGTAGGAAAACTGTTACGGCTAATGTTGTAAATATGGACAGTATAGAATATAGATTAGTTGTATTAATTGATTTGCCCCATTCATCAATTTCCTTTTTAGTCTTGTGAGTTATTTCCGATTCAAATTTGCTTTTTTGTACCATTCGATACTCTATATAAATCAAAAAAGCAAGATTCGAAATCGGTATTAAAATATACCAAATAGAAAGTGAGTTTGTAAATTTTGATAGCGCAAAGTAACCTCCAATGAGAATATTATTAAAGGTGAAGAGTTTGTCATGTATTCTATCAAAATGCTTTAGAAGATTTTTCAAACCCTCATCTTCAGTTTTTCGCATACGTTCGTCTATTCGACGAAGATCTTCATCAGTTAACAAGCCGTATTTTTTTGCAAAATCATCATCCATAAGCAAAATTTAAATTGATTGCCAACTTAAAAATATGCGAAAGCTTTCCTCATTTCCCCGCCTTTCTCAAATAACTCCCACTCAACGCAGCAAACCCTCCTACCAATGCACCGATCAATGCGGTAAGCAATATCATCACAAAAGATGATTTGGATTTAATGATAAGCTCTGCCACTCTTTGGGAAAGAATATGTTCATTCTGCACATCAATATAAAAAGTGAGTATGCCCCACAACAGGAATAAAGCAATAAAGCCAGTTAAAAAAGATCTACCGGGTGTTTGAGGAATAAGCACTGCTACAATAAATGCAGCAAAGGCAACACTCCACCACGGCATATACATTCCAAAGGCAAAACTTAATAAAGCAGTTAGTATAAGGGAGACTATAAATTTCATAATACTGATTTTTTAATTACACAATTGCTCAATGGCTCAATGGCTCAATGGCTCAATTCTATTGTTGTTTAATTTATTAGTTGCGTCATTACGCAATTGAGTCATTGAGCATTACATTTTGCTCAACTTCATTACCCACTTCACCCTTTTATCATTTTTCTCTGATGCTTTCATTAACCACAAAGGGTAATACTCTCCCGCCGCCCATTTATCAATAAACATATCATAATACTTACTGCCGGGATTACCATTTTGTCCGCCGGGATAAACGCCCCATGCATTGGTTTGTGGTGTCATCTCCACAATCATTCTCCAGCTGGGGCCATGATCTGCTTTGGTAGCATTGATGATATGATTACCTCCACCAATAGGCAAATGCAAACGACTAAATGCTGCCTGCTTTGTAAGGTGACTCACATGTGTATCTTTAAATGCCGCCCATGCTAATGTATGATTTGCTTCCGCCTGCTTTATTACCGGCACTGCTGCTTTGAGAGCTGCGGTTACAATATCCTGCGCTGTTTCTTTTTGTGGTGTATTAATATTATCAATAAACTTATAAGATGGATCTTTTGCCAATGCTTCTGATAAAGTACTGGCTTCAGGCCAGTGCAACGGTAAGCTGGTTTTGTTTAATTCGTCTGCAAATGTTTTTACCTGCAATGTATCATACCACAAATTAAAAATGGTAGGTCCCGTTTCATTTATATCATTGCGCAGGTTCCAGTTTCTTAACTGGTCAAGATATTTTCTTTCTTCATCATTTAGCTTGGTCGCATCAATATATTTGAGCAATAATGGTCTTGTATATTCAGCAAACACATTGTAATTATCTGTCTGCAGTTTTTTCATATCATCAACCGTTACGGTTCCGCTATCCATAGCAGATAAGCGGCGGTTAATGCTGATGCCACGATACAATGGATAACTTCCACCGAGATAGTATGGATAGTTAGTAATATCAACCGGCACCTGGTTAGCACTGCTTACAAAATTTCTTGCAGGATTATGCTGATGCGGGTTTTGATATTGAGGAATCATTGATTGCCACATATAGGAACTATCTGTTCCCGGCATTACAAATTTTCCCTGGTCTTTCCACTTCGCAGGAAACTCTCCCTGGCACCATAGAGCAATATCACCATTCTTGCAGGCAAACACACAGTTTTGCCCGGGTGTATGTAAGTTCTTTATTGCTTCTGCATAATCATTATAATTCTTTGCCCTGTCTAAGCCTATAAATATTTTTATTTCATTGCTGGGATCATGTGCTTTCCATCGGCAAGCGTAATAATGTTTACTTTCTGTACGGTTATTACCGGTAAAAGAACGGTCATACATTACCGGGCCAAACTCCGGTATGTACGCTACACTATCAATATAATCAGGCTTGCCTTTTACTTTAATTGTTTCTACTCTCCAGTTTGTTTTCTTCCACTCATTATTGAATTTATATTCCATCCTGGTGGAATCAAGGAAACTGATTTCATAATAGTCTCTTACATCTCTTCCTCCATTGGTAAATCCAAAGGAACAACTATCATTAAATCCAATAATAACTGCCGGTGCACCAGGGAAGGTAGCTCCATAAGCATTGTAAGTTGGTGTGCTTAACTGCATTTCAAACCAAAGCGATGGAAGATTGAGTGACAAGTGAGGATCATTACACAAAATAGGATAACCGCTTTTTGTTTTCTTTCCGCTCACTGCCCAGTTGTTACTACCATTATCCGGATCAGGTTTTGTTTCTTTAATATTGATAGTATCTTTTTTAGCAAAGTATAATGAATCCGCAGTGGCAGGAATCTTTAATGCTACTGCTGTATCGGTAAACGGCGTTCCTTTGGGAATGATGGGATCTAATGAATCAGCAGCTAACGGGTAGAGCTTTTCAAAATCTTGAGCAGAAAAAATGGTTTTAGCATTGGTATATTCAAAATCATTTTCACTTCCTGCCAGGTCCTTACTCATATATTTTAAGAACAACGCTGTTTTTAAATTAGTCCAGTGTTCAGGTTCATAATCCAGCAGTTTATATTCAATGGGCAGTTCACTTTCTTTCAATTCATCAATCCAGGCATTCACACCTGCTGTATAAGCATCATTAATTGTTTTTGAATCCGGGTCAGCTTCTACTACCTGCAAAGAACGTTCAGCAGCATACACCATCCCCAGCCTTCTTTGTTCCCTGTCAAAGTTTAATACTTTAGGGTTCTCTCCTAATATCTCACTTATCCTTCCTGCAGCGGCATGTGTTTGAAATTCCATTTGCCATAAACGAAACTTTGCATGCAGATAACCCTGTACGAAATAAGCATCGGTTTCATTTTTCACAAATACATGTGGCACCAATCGTTCATCAATATAAACTTCAGCATCATCTTTTAGCCCGTTTAGTTTTAAATCGGCATTATAATCCATATCCGATGGATCAGCATTTTGCCAGAAGCCATGCTGCGGACTTAAAAATTTACCTAACGGTGGCGCAGGCCCAAGTTTTTTATTTAATGCATATACCAAACTAACTGTAACAGTGGCAGAAATGAGGAAGGGAACTATTCTCATAAGACAAACAATATGGCTGTAAAATAAGAAAAATAAAGTTTATGGTTTGTGGTTTATAGTTTATGGTTTGTAGTTTGAGTGAGAAGGTGTCAGATAAAAAGAGTGATTTCAAATTTTCGCATTGTATAGCTCTTTTGAATTTCAGTTAGCAGTCTTTTTATCCCCTCCCGGGAGGGGCCATTGTTTTTTAAAATAAGAGACGGTTTAATTGGGGTGGGTCAACATGCGAAATTCTGAAAGGCCCCCGGCAAAAAGGTGTCAGACATTTTAAAAATGTGAGACACCTGCTTACATTTGATCCATGAAAATTTCTTTCTGGAGTATTGGTAAAAATCACGAGCCATATATAAAGGCGGGTGTGGAAGATTTTACCAACCGCATATCCAAGTATTACCCGGTTGAATGGAGCATTATCCCTTTACCCAAAAACAGCGGTATGCTGAGTGAAATGGATTTGAAAAAGAAAGAAGGAGAAATAGTATTAGACTGGTTGCAGAAAGATGATTATTTAATTGCATTAGATGAAAGAGGTAAACAACTGAGCAGTGAAGGGTTGGCAGATTTTATTCAGAAAAGAGCCAACGAAAGCACCCGCAACCTTATATTCCTCATTGGTGGAGCGTATGGTTTGGATGAAGCAGTTTTAAAGAGAGCTAATTTTAAATGGAGTCTTTCTCTATTAGTATTTCCCCACCAGCTGGTGCGGTTGATCTTAGCGGAACAGGTGTACCGGGCCTGTAGTATTAACCGTAATGAGAAGTATCATCATAGCTAATATCCGGTTCAAACATTAAATTAGCTTTCCCGGTTAAACAGCAATACCATCAATTCTGTATTTTTAGTACCTTACAAAGGCAAAAAGTTCGCTAACGATTTACTCCTGTGGAACTGTTTTACTCTTTTATATCAATAAAGACAAAGTGTATAGCATTTATTGCTGCTATACTGGTACCTGTTATTTTGTTCAGTAACCCTGCAAGAAAAACTTTTTTAATCCCATCTGTAAAAGTAGTAGCCAGTACACTTGACTTGTGTAAAGGAGCTACCATCAGTTTTACAGCTACTACTACTAATGCAGGTGCTAATCCTTCATATCAATGGAAAAAAAACGGGGTTATTGTTCCTAATGAAACAAAAGATATTTATTCAACAGCTGATCTTGGAACAGACGATGCCATACAATGTTTCTTAACAGCCGACCCAACATTCATTGGCCTGGAAACATATAATGCTGCTTCTAATATTGTTATCGTTAATGTATTTACAGATGCACAGCCTTCTGTTAGTATAAGAGCTACGGCAAATAATATTTGTCCGGGTACACCTGTACAGTTTTTTTCTGATGTAACAAATGGCGGAAGAAGCCCTGTTTATGTATGGAAAATAAATGATCAGCCAATGGGGTTTCAGTCAGATTTCACAACATCTTCATTGAATAATAATGATAAAGTAATTTGCTATGTCACTTCCGATAATCCCTGTAACCCATTTCCTGTTGCATCCAACCCGATAGTTATAAATGCTAAATTATTACCCACAGTATTAATTCGCCCTAAAGACACTGTAGTAGTTGCCGGAACACAGTTACAAATTAATACAATAATCACTGCTGATTACCTGTCATTCAACTGGTCACCTTCCGGTTCATTGGTTAATCCTCAGTCATTGTCACCGTTAACGTTACCACTGCTTAATGCCACCGAACTTCACCTTTTGGTTGTGGTAAATAATAGCTGTACAGTAAATGAAGACATTAAAATAAAAGTATTCCGCCGCCTGTATATGCCTAATACTTTTTCACCCAATGGTGACGGGCTTAATGATATCTTCCGCATACCACCTGATGTAGCTATTATATTGCAAGAGTTTTCAGTTTATGACCGTTCGGGTGCCAAACTTTTCTCAACCAATAATCCTGAGCTGGGATGGGATGGTAGTTATAAAGGCGCCCCCAAGCCTTCGGGAACTTATGTTTTTGTTTTAAGAGGAATAGTAGAAAATAAACCGGTTGAATTAAAAGAAACGATTTACCTGGTGAGGTGATTACAGCGCAACAAGCCCCTTTTGCCAATTCCCCGTCATGAATTACCTTCGCACCTCATAAGCAAAGAAACCAATTCAATTGGCTAATTGTCAAATCTTCAAATTATCAAATTAACAACATATGGCATACGATGTTATTGTGCTCGGTAGTGGTCCTGGTGGTTATCCCGCTGCTATCCGTGCTTCACAGCTTGGCTTTAAAGTAGCAATTATTGAAAAAGAAAGTTTGGGTGGTGTTTGTTTAAACTGGGGTTGTATTCCAACAAAGGCTTTATTAAAAAGTGCACAGGTTTATGATTACGCTAAACACAGCACTAACTATGGTATTAATATAACTGGTGTGCAGCATGATTTTCCGGCGGTGATTAAACGCAGCCGTGGTGTGGCAGATAAAATGAGCAAAGGTGTGCAGTTCCTGATGAAGAAGAACAAGATTGATGTGATAATGGGTTATGGAAAAGTTGCCGGTAAAGGTAAGATTGAAGTAATCCCGCCAAGTGGCGGGACTGATGGTAAGAAACAAGTAGTAGAAGGAAAATATATTGTAATTGCAACGGGTGCCCGCAGCCGCCAGTTACCGGCAATGCCTGTTGATGGTAAAAAGATCATTGGCTACCGTGAAGCAATGGTATTACCACAGCAGCCAAACAGCATGATCGTTGTGGGAAGTGGTGCCATTGGTGTTGAGTTTGCTGATTTCTACAACAGCATGGGAACAAAAGTTACGGTGGTTGAGTTTATGCCAAGAGTAGTGCCGGTAGAAGATGAAGAGGTTTCAAAAGAATTAGAAAAGCAGTTAAAGAAAAAAGGTATTACCATTATGACAAGCGCCGAAGTAACGGCTGTTGATACAAGTGGCAATGGTGTAAAAGCAAAAGTAAAATCTGCGAGTGGCGAAACTACTTTGGAAGCTGATATATTATTAAGTGCAGTTGGTATTGCTGCCAACATTGAAAATATTGGTTTGGAAGAAAGTGGTATTAAAACAGAAAAAGGAAAAGTAGTAGTTGATAAATACGGACAAACCAATGTAGCTTCTATTTATGCTATTGGTGATTGTGCACCGGGACAAGCATTAGCCCACGTTGCCGGTAAAGAAGGAATACTTGCTGCAGAACATATTGGTTATTTAGAAAAGAAATATCATCACTTACCTGAGCCGATGGATTATAATAATATTCCCGGTTGTACTTATTGCACTCCTGAAATTGCTTCTGTAGGCTATACAGAAAAACAGGCTAAAGATGCAGGCTATGAAGTAAAGGTTGGTAAGTTCCCATTCATGGCCAGTGGTAAAGCCAGTGCTGCCGGTAATACAGATGGTTTTGTAAAAGTAATATTCGATGCTAAATATGGTGAGTTCCTCGGAGCACACATGATTGGTAATGGTGTTACTGATATGATTGCTGAAGTAGTAGTAGCAAGAAAATTAGAAACTACTTACCACGAAATATTAAACTCCGTTCACCCTCACCCAACGATGAGTGAAGCAGTGAAAGAAGCAACCGCTGCTGCTTATGGTGAGGCGATTGATATTTAAATTGTCTGAACCAGGATTTATATGATTTGAAGGATTACAGGGAAACTTGTGATCCTTTTTTGTTTTTATTTCACATTATTCAATCAAGGCGTCATTCCGAACGTAGTGAGGAATCTGCTCAAAATTTGTAGACAGCTGAGCGAGTTAATTCATTAAAGATAAAATATAAAGCTATAGTTGAAATTTGAAAAAGGAGCTCAATGTTATGTAACAACTAAAATAAGATAAATGTATAAATTTGACACATGCAACTTTCTGACAAAATAGTAACTGAAATTCCTATTAAAGTAATTCAGTTTGATAATGGAGTAAATCTTCATAAAAAGAAGTCCGATTTGACAAAAAGCGGGTTAAAAAATATTTTACAGCACAGACCCGTTCAATTCATCGTTGCTAATGTTGGAGATAGACTTAGGTTTATTGATATCAATGAGTGTTTTGACTTTTGGAAAAAAGAAGTTGAAAAGCATTTAGTTGATAATGTCGATAAAATTTATTTAGACAGTTACTCTGACAACTATGCTTATATTGCCAGTGAATGGACAGGCAAAACGCCAAATCCAATTGTCCTACTTGAAAAAATACATTGACAAGAACGGAATTTACAGGGAAGCATGAATCTATAAAATATGCCCTTCTGTCTTTTAATCAGCGAATCAACCATTATGAAATCCACCCTAACAAGTATTTCGTAAATAAAGCCATAAATCAATATGAAAATACTCATCACCGGAGCCACCGGCTTAGTAGGAGCAGAAACAGTAAGACAAGCCATACTTGATGATGCTATTGATGAGATCATCGTACTGGTGCGTAACCAACCGGACATCACTCATCCAAAGATTACCGTTGTACTGCATAAAGATTTTCTGAACTACGCAGGAACAGAAGAATATTTTAAAAGAGCCAATGCAGTAATATGGTGTTTGGGTATTTCACAAACACAGGTAAGCAAAGAAAAATATATTGAGATAACTTACGATTATACCATTGCTTGTGCAAAGTTTTGCCTGGCCGTTAATCCTTCTATCC
This sequence comes from Sphingobacteriales bacterium, assembly GCA_016200915.1. Classification (GTDB taxonomy): domain Bacteria; phylum Bacteroidota; class Bacteroidia; order Chitinophagales; family Chitinophagaceae; genus AWTP1-9. The sequence goes on along the minus strand of JACQDV010000048.1, from coordinate 14,264 downwards.
GTTTTTTATTTGTAAGTGGTGATGGAGCCGATCGTACAGAAAAAAGCCGAACCTTATTCAGTCGCATAAAAGGCAAAACAGAAAATGCTTTATTCGCCAGCGGCTTAAATAATATTATCATTGCAAGACCAGATGCGGTAAATCCAAAACATAAAAACCCCAGAGCACCTTTCCTGTACAAATTAATTTATCCTTTATTTCCGTTAGTGGAAAGAGTAGCACCTTCAAAAATCATCTGGTCAGATACATTAGCCAAAGCATTACTTTATCTTACCAAAAAGGGAGCTGATAAAAATACGTTTGAAAATGTAGAACTAAGAAAGCTGGGAAGTAGTTTATAGTTTGTGTGCTTATTTTCTCATTGACCATTGACTATTCACCATTCACAACATTTGCCGCAGATTCGCAGATTGAGTCATTGAGCCATTGCGTTATTTGCACATTGGCAAATTGGCTAATTGGCTAATTAACTGTCAAATTCAGGAAACAGCAATCAGCTCCACTTCAAATATCAAAGTCGAGTTTGGACCTATCTGTGCACTTACTTGTCTGTCTCCATATCCTAAATGTGGCGGAATAAAGAAACGCCATTTGCTTCCGGTGTTCATCAGTTGCAATCCTTCAGTCCAGCCTTTAATCACCATGTTCAATGGAAAGGTAGTCGGCTGTCCTCTTCTTACAGAGCTGTCAAACACAGTTCCGTCAATCAATGTTCCATGATAATGACAGGTAACTTTATTACTATCTGTTGGTTTTATTCCTTCACCATTGTGAATTACTTCATATTGCAATCCGCTGTGTAATTCTGTTATACCAGGTTTTAATTTATTTGCTGCTAAAAAATCTTGTCCTGCTTTTAAGTTAGCGGCAGCTTTTTCATTTTTCAACTGAAATAATTTATCTGCAATACCCATAACAATATTTTTTGCGAAGATACAAGCATAAAAAAATAATCCCCCCAACTACTTGTTGGGGGGACTTTGGAAATTATAAAGACGGGGTATTTCTACATTCCAAAACCACCTTTCTGCTGCTTTTGTCCAGCAAGGCTTGGGTCCAGTTCAATTGCTTTATCACACAGTGCCTGTCCTTTTGCTTTATCACCTTTCTTCTGATACGCAATACCAATCATAAATAAAGCTTTAGCATCATTTTTATTCACCTGCATTACCTGGTCCCAGGTATCAATGGCTTCCTGGTAATTTTTATTTGCATAATAAGCATAAGCCAGGTCATTCATTATCGAAGGCGTGAATGGCTTTTTCTCTAATGCTTTTTTAAAGAGTTCAATTCCTTTTTGAGCATCACCCACATTCATGTACACATTACCAAGATTTACAAAATATTCACCATCCTGTCTCATTCCTTTTCTGCCAGCCAGTTCATAATATTCAATTGCTTTTTTATTATTAGAAACACTGTAATACACCATTCCCAATTCATAAATACGCATATAATTGGAGGAATCAACTGCAATTGCTTTTTCATAATAACTGATCGCTTTGTCATAATGTTCAAGGTCCACGTAAGACCGGCCAATTGAATATAACACTTCTGAATTATTAGGATCATAATCCAGGTAGTTCAATAACCGGTTTATAGCAACAGCATAATTCTCGTCACGGTAAGCAGCCATACCTATCAGGTAATGGGGTTTACCGCCCCCTATTTTTAATTTTTCCATTTTAGCAGCGTAGTAATTTACTTTTTCGCTGTTACGGAACCAGGAGTATAATTGTGCAAGATTCTCAATTGCTTTTTCATTATCAGGATTAACACGATCCAGCTTTTCAAAAGCATTAATAGCAGCATTGTACTGGCGCATTTCCATGGCCACTTCGCCTAAAGCGGTTAAAACTTTTGTGTCGGTTGAATCAAATGCCATCGCTTTTTGCAAATTGTTGATGGCTACCTGCCAGCGACGTTCGGTCTTGGCCTGTAAACCTTTTTGCAAATACACTTGTGCACTGTCGTTTGAATTAAATGACCAGCATTGACTGGTAATAAAGAAGATGAAGATTGTAAGAATGGATAGCTTTTTCATAAAATATGGATTATACGGATTAGCGCTAAAGTAGCTCATTCTGATTAAATTAAAAACGTAAAAACACTCTTTTAGGTATCGCATAATCCCAATAATTATTCCAATCCGCATCGGATGTGGATAAATAAGTAAAATAGTTACTCAAAGGGATGATCTGTAAGAGTGGTTATTTCAGGATGATGGCTCCAAGAGGTGGCAAATGAAGATTCAGTTCGAATCTTTTTTCTTTTTTATCAACCAAAATGCAGGGTATTTCGGGATTATATGTATTACCGGTGCCCCAGTAATTTTTGCTGTCGCTGTTAAAAATTTCTGTCCAGCTTTCTTTGCCCTCAAGATACAACTTCCAGTCATTCCTAACAACAGGTGTCAAATTTAATACAATCACCAAATCATCCTTTGATTTTTTTCCTTTTCTGCGATAGACGATAACAGATTCTGAGCGGTGATTCAGATCAGTCCATTCAAAACCATAAATATTAAACTGATTTTGATGTAAAGCCGGTTCATCTTTAAGCAGGTGGTTCAAATCTTTCACACACATCCGCAAAAGATTATGACTATCAAAATGCAGCAGATGCCAGTCTAATTCAGATTTATAATTCCATTCACTGCTCTGCCCAAATTCATCACCCATAAACAGGAGTTTACCTCCGGGATGGGTGAACATATAGGTATATAACAAACGAAGATTGGCAAATTTTTGCCAGTCATCGCCCGGCATTTTATATAACATGGGGCTTTTGCCGTGAACTACTTCATCGTGACTGTAGGGCAGCATAAAGTTTTCATCGTAGTAATACATCATGCTAAAGCCAAACTTATCCTGGTGAAACTGGCGGAAGACAGGATCAATTTTAAAATAATCCAATGAATCATGCATCCAGCCCATCATCCATTTCATACCAAAACCCAATCCTCCCTGCCAGGTTGGTTTGCTAACTCCCGGCCAATCGGTTGCTTCTTCAGCTATGGTTTGTATATCCGGATAATCACGGTATAATGTTTCATTCAAATCTTTAATAAAAGCAATGGCTTCTAAGTTCCCATCACCACCAAATTCATTTGGCTCCCATTGCCCATGTTTGCGGGAATAATTTAGCTTGAGCATAGATGAAACGGCATCTACCCTCAATCCATCTGCATGAAATTTTTCAATCCAGAATTTAGCACTGCTGATGAGAAATGATTTTACTTCTCCCCTTTTATAATTGAAAATATAACTGTTCCAGTCGGGATGAAAGCCTTTGCGCATATCAGCATATTCATAGGTATGCGTTCCATCAAACATAAACAAACCATGCGCATCATATGGAAAATGTGAAGGCACCCAGTCTAATATCACTCCTATTCCTTCTTCATGCAATGCATCTACCAAATCCATAAAGCCTTGAGGATCTCCGAAACGGGATGTAGCTGCAAAATAACCACAGCACTGATAACCCCAGCTACCATCAAAGGGATGTTCCATTACCGGCATAAACTCCACATGGGTAAACCCCATTTCTTTTACATAGGGAACTAATTTTTCTTTGATGACTTGATAACTATTGTATGATTCTTCATCATTTTTATCAGGCCGCATCCAACTGGCCAAATGCACTTCATACACACTCCATGGAGCTTCAAGTGAATTATGTTTGTGCCGTTTCTTCATCCATTCTTTATCTCTCCATTCATAATCTAAATTCCAGGTAATAGAAGCAGTGAGCGGACGTTTTTCCCAGAAAATGGCAAAAGGATCACCTTTATCTAAATGTCGTCCTTTATATCCATGAATATGATATTTATAAACTTCTCCTTTTTTAAAATGCGGAATAAATCCTTCCCATATACCGGATTTATCTAAACGAACATATAAAGGATGTGACTCTTTATTCCAGTCATTAAAATTGCCTATTACAGAAATGAATGATGCATTAGGAGCCCACACTGCAAAATAAAAACCCGGCGTATCCAGTACTTCCATTTCATGTGAACCAAACAATTCAAACAGGCGGTAATTGGTGCCGTTTTGAAAATTAGCTATATCATCGCCCTGGAAACGGGAATAATTCCAAACTGATTTAGTGGAATCAATAAAATGTTCCTCCTCGTACTTGTTTATTTTATCTTTCTTCTTACTCACCTTTTTGGTTTCTTCTGTTTTGGATTCATCGCTCTTGGAAGATTTTTTTTTGTCTTCTTTCGAACTTTTTGATTTTTTGTCGCTCATATAGCTGCCATTAAAATTGAAAATCAACCATTGGCCCAAAATTAACAGTCAATAGTTGAAAATAATAGTCAATATAATGAATTTGCGATTAATACGTTATTTAGTTTAACCAACGGCATGAAAAAACTTACCATTCTAACTCTTATCCTGGGCTGCTTCTGGCTAACCACGACCGCACAAAACGCTACCATTAAGGGAAGCGTAAACGATACATTAAACAATCAGCACCTTCATAATGCGGTTGTTTCAGTACTGAGAGCTAAGGATTCAGTTTTAATAAAATTCACCCGCACAGACAGTAAAGGCAACTTTGAACTCAAAAATTTACCAGCAGAAAAAATTATTCTCACTATTACCTATCCCGGTTATGCGGATTATGTAGAAGATATTGAATTAAAGGATAACATTGTTCTTAACAAGGCAAATATCCCGGTGGTAACTAAAGCCAAATTACTGGAAGATGTAATTGTTAAACAAAAATTTTCAGCCATAAGAATTAAAGGAGATACAACCGAGTTTATTGCAGATAGTTTTAAGGTGAGGGCCAATGCCAATGTGCAGGATTTATTAAAGAAACTACCCGGCATACAGGTAAACAGCAAAGGAGAAATTACCGCACAAGGGGAAAAAGTAGAAAAAGTATTAGTGGATGGTGAAGAATTTTTTAGTGATGATCCTGCCGTGGTTACCGAAAACCTGAGAGCAGATGCCGTAAGTAAAGTGCAGGTGTTTGATAAAAAAAGTGACCAGGCTGCCTTTACCGGAATTGATGATGGACAAAAAACAAAAACAATCAATCTTGAATTAAAAGACGATAAGAAGAAAGGTTATTTTGGAAAGTTAGAAGCAGGAACCAACTTTGATCATTACCGTTATGGCAAAGGATTGTTTAATGCGTTTAAGGCGAAAAGAAAAATAGCGGCTTATTTAACTAATGATAATACCCGTTATCAGTCGCTTGACTGGAATGAACGCCGCAATTACAGCACCGATCTGAATACCACAACAGAATTTACTGATGATGGTGGCGTATGGATGTATAACAGCGGAGATGATTTTACCAATGGAAAAGGCTTCCCTAACTCAACTACTGCAGGTATATTATATAACGACAAGTGGAATAAAGACAAAAATAATCTCAACACCACTTACCAGTTTAATGATTTGAAAGTAAACGGCACCACCGCCAGTATTAATCAAACCATTTTACAGGATTCATCTTTCTTAACTAACTCCAGCCAAAGTTTTAACAGCCACAAACAACGTAACCGTTTATACGGAACACATGAATGGACATTTGACAGTACCAATACATTAAAACTAAAAGTAGATGGTTCATTACTAAAAACATCTTCTTTCAGTAATACACTCAGCAATACGGTTAAGAATAAATCCAATCAATCTTTTTTAAGTAATACAAACAATCAAACCAATTCCAATAACGAAACAAATAATACTTTTTCTACAGACCTGACCTGGAAAAAAAGGCTGAAGAAAAAAGGAAGAACGATCAGTATTAACTCTACACTCAACAAAACGGATAAAGAAAGTAATGGATTTTTGTTATCCGATATTGACCTGTACGACAATGATGGTATGTTTGAAAGAAAATTAAAAACTGATCAGAATAAAGTTATTAATGAAAATCAGTTACGCTGGGAAACAAAAGCCACTTATACTGAACCGCTTTGGAAAAACACATTCCTTGAATTGAATTACCGGCTTGCACTTAGCCGTAATGATGCTGAAAGAAGCACCTTTGAAAAAGTAAATAATAATCCCAAATATGATTACCGGGTTGATTCGCTCAGCAATCATTTTCTTTTCCGCACTTTGGATAACCAGGGAGGTGTAAACTTCCGAATGACATTAAAGAAGATCAACTTCTCCGTTGGAACCGGTCTTGGTCACACATCGTATAGTGTAAGAGTTCTTGATTCAACAGTTAAGCGTAAAATTGGATTCACCAACTTCTTACCTTCTTTAAGTTTCCGTTATTCTCCAAAGAAACAAACTAACTGGAATTTCCGTTACAACGGCTCTACTGCCAACCCAACTTTAACACAAATCAATCCCTTAATTGATAATATTGATCCGCTTAATATCACCATCGGCAACCCCGATCTGAAACAATCATTCCGTCACAACTTTAATCTTGGCTTTAATCAATATAAAGTTTTCAAAAATCGTGGTATATGGGCTAATGCTAATTTTACAATCACACAAAATGCTATTACCAATAAAAACACTATTGATGCTAATGGTGTAAGAACGAACCAGGCCATCAATGTAAATGGAACCTACAATGGCAACATGTGGGCATCTTACAATTTTGAAGTAAGACCGCAGATGAATTTGAGCTTTAATTTTAATCCATCTGTTAGCCGTTACATTAACTATGTAAACGGACAAAGAAACGTAACCAATAACAGCAGCCTTGGTCTTGGTATCAGTTTAGGTTATTGGGCTGATAAATGGATCAACTTCTGGGTAAATATGGAAGCAGCGCATAATTACAGCCGATCATCCATTAACAAAAACATCACTACCAAATACTGGACATTCAACTCCTATCCCAATGTAAATCTTAAACTGCCCTGGAAGTTTTATGTAGAAATGGAGAGTGAGATCAATGTATTCCAAAAAACCAGCATCTTTAGCACAGGACAAAATACATATTTCGTAAACGCTTCAATAAAGAAAGCATTTATGAAAGATGAAAAGCTGGAAGTAAAATTATATGTAAACGACATTTTCAACCAGAACCGTGGCATTAACCGCAACATCAGCAGCAACTTTATTTCAGAAACCAGGAGTGATGTTATCAGGCGTTTCTTCCTGCTTTCATTCATTTATAATTTTAGTAAAAATGGTAAACCGGCTAAATGGTAGAAGAGTTTATGGTTTATAGTTTGTGGTTTGTGGTTTGTGGTTTGTGGTTTTTGATAAATTAAATTTTAAAAACGATTTATGAAATATTGGTTAATCAATTTATTCCTGGTGAGTGCTTTTTTTTCAAATGCACAGGTGAAATTTATTACGGCTGGTAAAATTGAATTTGAAAAAAGATTTAACCAGTTTGCCATGTATGATAAAGAAGACCTGGAAAGCAACTGGATGAAAGATATGATGAAAAATTTTCCAAAAGTGCTGAGTGATATGTATGTGCTGGACTTTAATGAAGATAAAAGCGTTTATAAATTAGCCAAAGAAAATACTGACAATAAATATCTATGGGGAAGAAAACCATCAACCGATGATGTTATTGTAAAAGATTTAAAGAACAGCCGCATTAAAATTCAGCGGGATGTTTATGAAGAAACATTTTTGATTGAAGACAGCCTGCGCAACTGCGAATGGAAGATCACCAATGAAACAAGAAAGATCGCCGGTTTTGAATGCAAAAAAGCAGTAACTAAAATTTGTGACTCCGTTTATGTAGTAGCCTTTTACACAGATGAGATAATGGTAAGCAGCGGCCCTGAAAGCTTTGGCAATTTACCCGGAATGATATTGGGATTAGCAGTACCAAGATTAAATACTACCTGGTTTGCCACCAAAGTAGAATTAATTGAACCAACACCACAAGAACTTTCGCCCAAACAAAAAGGGAAGAAAGTAAACTGGCAGCAATACAATGTAAGTCTTGGTAAAGCCATGAAGGATTGGGGCAAATATGGGTCAAAGGTTATTTGGACCAGCCTGCTATGATCATACTCAACATTAAAACCAGCCCGATCTTTTAAAGAAGTAATATAAAGTACCACAGGCAAGAACGGTAATGCCAATTACAAAGAAATAACCGTAATGCCATTCCAGTTCGGGAATAAACTTAAAATTCATTCCATAAAAACCGGCGATCATGGTGGGTACTGCAATGATGGCTGCCCAGCCGGCAAATTTCTTTGATACTTCATTTTGCGAAATGCTGATCATGGAAAAATTTGCTTCTAATGCTGATGATAAAAGCTCTCTGGCATTATCCACCATTTCATTGATACGAACAGAATGATCATACACATCACGGAAGTATGGTCTTGTTTCTTCATCTATAATTGCAAGATCGAACCGCATTAATTTATTACAGATATCGATTAACGGGGACACCGCTCTTTTCACATCGAGCAATTGCCGCTTCATATCATAAATTTCTTCCGTAGTTTCTCTCCTGTACTTTTCAGCAAATACTTTCTCTTCCATTTTCTCCAGTTCGTGTTCTAACATTTCAATTACCGGAAAATACTGATCAACGATTGAATCCATTACTGCATACAACGCAAAGGCCGGGCCTTTACTCAGCAAATGCGGCATCCGTTCACAACGGGTACGAACTTCAGTATATGCTAATGATGAACCATGACGAACGGTAACTAAAAAATTTTTACCCATAAAGAAATGGGTTTCGCCGAATTCTATTTTTTGTGTTTGCGGATTGATCTGTGCTGTTCGTAAAACAATAAACAGCGAATCACCATACAATTCCAGCTTGGGACGCTGATGTGCTCTTAGTGCATCTTCAATGGCTAATTCATGAAGGTGAAATTCCTGTTGTACTAATTTAAGTGTTTCACTTTCCGGTTCATGAAGTCCCACCCACACAAATTCATCGGCATGTTCTAATTCCACATGCACTTGTGATAATGCAATATTGGCTACTCGTTTACCACCGGAATAGGCGGCGCAGTTTACAATTGTTTCTGACATAGCAGCAGTCGGTTTAGTGAACAGTCGGTTTCGAATGAAATGATAAAGTGCTATTAAGTTACTGAATTCAATTAAAACTTCACAATAAAAAACCCCGCTTTTGCGGGGCTTTTAAAAATTATCTTCTCAATTCAAGTACTAATGTATATCGTCCACCAAGACTTATTTTTTTTTCTAAAGCAAACTCCATTCCGTCTGAAACATCATAAGCTTTTGTATATCCTGCTACCCTTTCGCTAAATCGGCTCATATCAATTGTTTTTAATTCATCGGTTTGATTCATGATCACCATTACGGTTTGTTTATTATCGTAACGGAAATAAACATACACACCATCCTGCGGAAAGTATTGCATCATTTTACCCGTTTTAATAGCAGATGAATTATTCCGAAAATGAATAAATCTTTTGTAATAATTAAAAATCGAATTTTCTTTCGTTGTCCTTCCTGCTTCAGTGAATTTATTGGAAACATCTCCATTCCAACCTCCGGGAAAATCTTTCCGTACATAGCCATCATTAGGTGATGTTGTGCCAGCCATTAAAATTTCATTGCCATAATACATTTGCGGAATACCACGGAAGGTCATCAGCCACGCAATAGCCATTTTATATCTCGTAGTGTCTTCATCCAGCACGGAATAAAAACGTGGTATATCATGGTTGTCTAAAAAAATAACCTCCCGCATTGGATCTTTATATACTATATCCTGTGCTGCTGTGGTGTAAAGTCTGCTTAATCCTTCTGTCCAGCCGAATGGTTGTGTGAGTGCTGCCTGTATTCCATAGAACAACATTTGAAAATCAGTGGTAGCCTGCATGTTGCTTTTATAAGGAATATTAAAATTGTTCTGACAGAAATAGGCTTGGTTAATTACACCATGTACCCATGTTTCACCAAAGATGGAAATTTTTGGATACTCATTATACAAAGCCTGGTTACAGCGATTCATAAAGGCCAGATCATTGTAAGCGTATGTATCAATTCTCCATCCATCAACACCAAATTCTTCCACACACCATATAGCATGCTGAATTAAAAAGTTTGCCACATATGGATTGGACTGATTTAAATCAGGCATTTGCGGGGTAAACCAGCCATCACTCATTATTTTTTTATCAATAGCAGAAGCATATGGATCAAACAGCACCTGGTCTTTGTAATGTGTGTTGGTGTATGAAGGCCATTGATGCAACCAGTCTTTCATTGGCGGGTCTTTTACAAAAAAATGATTGATGTCAACATGATTGTACACCGCATCCTGCACCATCTTCATACCACGGCGGTGCATTTCATTTATTAAATTTTTATAAGCATCTGCTCCGCCTAATCTTGGATCAATTTTATAATGATCGGTAAATGCATACCCGTGTTCTGTTCTTTCCGGACGATCATTTTCCAGTACAGGATTTAACCACAAAGCAGATACACCTAAATCCTGCAGGTAATCCAAATGATTTTGTATCCCTTTTAAATCTCCACCATGGCGATTGAAAACAGTATCTCTTCTCAGTGATTGATCCAGCATCCCCGGCACACGATCATTAGATGGATCACCATTGCTGAAACGATCGGGCATGATTAAATACATTACATCACTGGAGGTAACCCCTTGTGCGAATTCAGTTCCATTGCCCTTGCGGCGGGGTTTTAATTCATACAAAATATCTCCATCACCTTCTCCCCCGTCAAAATGCAATTTTATTTTTCCGGGCTTTGCTCCCGGAGAAATATACAGGTCAATAAAAACATAATTCTTATTCTCAACTTTTGAAATCTTTAAAAGTTTAACACCGGGATAAGACACGGAGATATGATCATCAGAAACATTATCTGCATGAACCATTAGTTGTAGATTAGGGTTCTTCATTCCAACCCACCAATTAGTAGGATAAATTCCATAAAGATTATACCCGGAGGCAAGTGACATTTTAATAAGCCCGATAAAAAAGAAACAACTTAATAATACTCTTTTCATCATCTTCTTATTTAAAGTATTTTCAAAAAAATGGTCTGACCATTTGGCCGGACCATGAATGTATTTTTATTTACAGTGTTTATTATTTGCCTTTAATCCTTAAAGTAAATAATGCCGCTACAATCATAGAACATCCGCCCAGTACAATTGAATAGATGGCTTCTCCGCCAAATAAATGCTTGGTTAATATTCCGAGTAAAGTAGCTGCAAGGATTTGCGGAATTACAATAAAGAAGTTAAAGATACCCATATAAACTCCCATTTTATGTGAAGGAAGTGATTGTGTAAGCATAGAATAAGGCATTGCCAAAATGCTTGACCAGGCGAAACCAACACCTGCCATACTTAAAATGAGGTAATTTTCATTATGGAATAAATAGAAAGATATTAAACCAACACCTCCCGCAATTAAAGCGATCATATGCGCCATCGGTCTTGAAAATTGTTTAGCCAGTAAAGGGAGAAGGAATGCAAATAAAGCTGAGAATCCATTGTAACAGGCAAACAATACTCCTACCCAGTTACCTATTTTATTATAAGCTTCTGAAGTGGTGTCAGTGGTGTTGGATAAATGTTGTGCCAATGCAGGCGTTGAATAAATCCACATAGAGAAAAGTGCAAACCATGAAAAGAACTGTACTACTGCCAGTTTTTTCATCGTATCCGGAAGATGATCCAGGTCGTCCATAATTTCAACCAGCCCGTTATCATTACTGGCTTTATGAAATAAACCAGCTAACACCTGGAACAAACCATAAGCTGCTAATCCCAGCACTAATACATACAATTCTTTTTCCAGTTTATTTTCAGCTACAGAATTATGATAGAAAAGTAAGGCAGAAAGTCCCAGGCCAATGCCAGCCCATATCAAGCCTTTCTTTATAAACTTTTGTGCTGTTGTCTTAATGTTTTTTACAGGTTCATCTTCCCCGGCACCAACAGAAAAAGATTTCATTTCTTCAGGGGAATATTCTTTCGTTGTAAAAACTGTATAGGCGATTGCAACAATATACACGACGGCACCTGTATAAAATGAAAGACTCACTGTAGGCGGAATACCACCCTGCGCTGCTTCGTTGGAAATATGAAATTTTTCGAGGATATATGGAAGCATTGAGGAGATCACCGCACCTACACCAATAAAGAAACTTTGAGCAGCGAAACCGGTTGTACGTTGTGAATCAGGCAACATGTCACCTACAAATGCACGGAAAGGTTCCATTGAAATATTAATAGAAGCATCCAGCAACCAAAGCAATGAGGCAGCCATCCATAATGCTACTGCATTTGGAAAGACAAACAATGCTAAGGAAGCCAGTATAGCACCTACCATAAAATAGGGACGTCGTCTTCCAAATTTTCCCAGCCAAGTTTTATCACTCATATGGCCGATAATGGGCTGTATAATGAGACCGGTTAACGGAGCAGCAATCCAAAGAATAGGGATTTCATCAATCTTTGCACCGAGCGACTGGAAGATGCGGCTGACATTGGCATTCTGCAAACCAAAAGCGAACTGGATTCCGAAAAATCCTACGCTCATGTTCATGATTTGCAGAAAAGAAAGAGTTGGCTTTACCTTTTTAGCAGAAGTATTGGTTACATTAACACCTGAAGCCATAACAATCGATTATTAGTAAATTATTAAACAGGAATTACTGACGGAAGATAAGAACTAAACACAATAAAAAAACACCGGCTTTATAAAAAACCGGTGTTTTATCAGTATTGTTTAACAAGATCAATTAAATCACAAAACCATCGGGAAGAATAGCGCCTTTTTTAATTACCACAATGCCATCTTTAACGGTATATAATGAGTGATCAGTGTTTTCTAAATGATGACCACCGTTAATACGAACATCATTACCAATACGGCAGTTCTTATCAATGATCGCATTCTTGATGTAACATCTCTCACCAATACCCAGCTTTGGAATACCTCGTTCACCTGAGTAACGCATTTCTTCAAGCGTTTCATAATAATCTCCACCCATCATATAGGTACTCACAATAGTAGTACCCAGTCCAATGCGGCTTCTTATACCAATTACACTATTCTCAATACGGCTGGCACTGATAATGCAGCCTTCTGTTATCAATGTTTTTTCGAGTGTAGAACCACTGATTTTCGCCGGCGGCAGCATACGGCTGCGGGTATAAATTGCTTTGCTGTTATCAAACAAATTAAAATCAGGAATGTCGGCCGTTAATCCAAGATTGGCCTCAAAGAAGGAATAGATATTTCCAATATCCGTCCAGTAACCATCGTACTGATAACTGGCTACTTTATATTTTGTAATGGATTCAGGAATGATTTCTTTACCAAAGTCAGTAGCTTCTTTCTTTTCTGCTTCTAACAAATCAAACAACAACTTACGGTTGAAAATATAAATACCCATTGAAGCCAAATATTTTCTTCCCATGCTGCGCATTACATCACCAGTATCACTTACCCAATCGCCCAGCACATCTTTCTTAGGTTTTTCAATAAATGAACTGATCATTCCATCTGTTTGTTTTAAAATACCAAACTCAGGTGCTTCCCTGTCGCCAACAGGAATGGTTGCAATAGAAATATCAGCGCCTTTTTCAATATGGTTATTGAGCATTTGCTGAAAATCCATTTGATATAATTGATCACCTGATAATATTAAAATATAATCACTTTCAAACGGAGCGATATGGCGCAAACTCTGACGAACTGCATCTGCAGTACCCTGGTACCAGCTTGGGTTATCAGGCGTTTGTTCTGCAGCAAGAATATCAACAAATGCCGAGCTGAAAGCACTGAAGTGATACGTATTCTTGATATGCCTGTTTAACGATGCGGAGTTAAACTGCGTTAAAACAAACATGCGGTTGATACTTGAATTGATACAATTGGAAATGGGAATATCCACCAAACGATATTTACCGGCAATAGGAACAGCCGGTTTACTTCTGCTGGCTGTTAATGGATATAATCTTGATCCGGCTCCACCGCCTAAAATAACGGCTATTGTTGATTTGCTGATCATAGTAATTAAATTAATTGTTCTAAGTTAAGTCTTTTTGTTACTGGTTAATGGTTGTTTGTTGCTTGTTAAAAGGTCGAAAGTTTAAAAAGTTCAAAATGTTTCAAAGGTTAATTCAACTTTTTGAACCTGTTAAACCTGTTGAACCTCTTAAACATATTCATTATTCATTAGCGTTGCGTTATTAGTCAAACATATTCAATTGGTTATGATTTTGTTCTTTGAAATATTGTAATTGAGTTTGCTGAAACAGTTGATTTATGGGCATTTTTTCAAAAATGGAGATGCTCAAAATCTGTAGAATTT
>JACQDV010000043.1 GCA_016200915.1 Sphingobacteriales bacterium | reverse complement strand
TGCGGTAATTTTAGTCATAGCGTTTAGAGTTTTTATTGTGATTAATAAATTGTAGCTCTTAAGTTATTTAAGATTCTACTTACCTCTAAACGCTTTTTTTATTGCATAGGGGCTTTGCAAAAGCAGGGCTGGACAATGAAACATGTGCCGTGTGCAAGCATCAGCAGCAGTTCGGGCTCGACGTTCAATGTTCAGCTTAAGTTCATAACTTCAACAACATATTTTCAAATGAGCATTTGTACCGGGCTGGACAATCAATGAATTCCCTGCCTTCGCAAATACTCGAACGTTGCAGGCTATGCCATTGGACAAATTTCGGTTCATAACAGTAAGACAAAATTATTATGTTTTATTGGTAAGACTTGAACCAAAGCCCACATCGGCTTGAGGTTATTTGTTCGGCTTTTGTACAAATTTTGTTCCTCGGTTTTTCAATTTGGCTTTTGTTTCGGGTGGACTTTTGTTCAAATCTAAGCAGCAGGACACAGCAAATATTTTAGCCAAACCGTGACAACTAAATTTGCTCAACGACACAGCCCACAACGACCTTTGCAACTCACTTCTGTTGACACAGGTTTACGTTTTACTTTTCGTTTTCGGGTTGGACACAGTTTTTAAAACTCAAGCAGTAATAAATATTGCAGTTTGGTTTTTGGCTTGCAGTTTTTGGCAGGCACATTTTTGCGTTTTGTTTTTCTTTCAGGCTGGACACAGTTTTTAAAATTGTAACGGCAAAACTCAAAACAGTTTTTATTTCGCTTGCAGTTTTCGGTTGGACAACTGAACGATTGAAAAAACGAAGCGAAAAAGGCACAAGCCTGCAACATTGGGTTTGGGGTTATTGGGGCGGGACGTTGGAACTTCGGCATTTTTTCGCTGTTGTGCTTCAGTCCAGGCCGACGTTTTTCAATTTGGCTTTTAGTTGTTAACTTCAACTTTAGTTTTTTAATTGGGCTTTAGTTCCGGGCGGACGGTTTTCAAATCCCCCAACAACGCCAAGCCCTACCGTTACATGCCACCTAAATTCGACTTCCAAAATATTCGGGTAGACAAATATTAAAGCACAAATTTTATGAAGAAAAAATTTATCCTTGTTATACTTCTTTGGACATTGGGTTTTACTATTGTATCTGGACAGACTTATACAATGAAAATGCAGATTTCAGAATCGGAAAAATCTGCATTACTTAAATTAGAAAAAGAACTTTTTCCCATTAGTCCAAGCATCAGTTACAAAATATCCTCTTATGACCCTTTAAAATCTTTTTTGGAAATAAAAGACCAGGAGCCTTTAGATGAGAATTATCTCCAAAAGCGAAAAACATCATTGCAAACGGATTCTTTAAACCCAATTCTGATTAACGATATCGGTAATTATTATAATTTTCACGAACGAACCGACTCCGCCTTATATTTTTTTAAAAAGTCATTCGAAAATTTGAATATTAAATATTTTGAAAACGATAGCGCCGAGTATTTATCATTCCGTGGCGTATTAAAATTAAACTTAGGTGTGGAAAACGCTGTTGAAGATATTGAGAATGCTCTAAAGATAAACCCCAATGATTCCATGGCTAAAGCTTTTTACCCAATTTTTCTAATTAATAAAGGAGAATTTAAAAGGGCGAGTGATATAAGCATCCGGATGCTGGATACCGATACTACTGATGTTGTAGTTTGGTTTGTAGTGCTTGCAACATCTGAAATATTTGATGGTATTTATGAAAAGACGGCAGAAGTTGTGTCAAATGAAAAGCTAAAATCTCAATACAGCCGAACAGATTACACTAAGTTAATAAGCTTCAGGCTTATTGATAAATATGCAGATAAATACAAAACCAACACTGCTGTAAGGAATGCAAGATATATGGCAGACATATTTGCCTTATTACTGAAAGTTAGTCTTTTTAATGAGATGACAGAAAACAAAATCTTTTACACGGCTTATGAAAAACAAAAATTGATTTCTTTAGAAAAGTTTTTTATTTCCACTAAGTTGAATAGCGAACTTAATGCCTATGCCATCAACAAGAATTTGGGGTTTATATATTTCCTGTTGCAAAAGAATGACAAGGCGCTATTATATTTTGACCAGGCTATTAAAGTGTTTCCTGACAGTAAAAAACAAATGTCTTTTAATCCATCAGAAATTTATGATGCAATGTTAGGCATCTATTTTATAAATAAAGCAGATTCCAGTGTAAGGCAAACGCTACTACTTAAAATAAAAGCCGAGCCAGAGGGTAATAAAAATGCGGAAGACTATTTAATTTTGGCAAAAAGTTATTACCTATCAGATGACATGAAAGAAGCTGAAGATTGGGCAAATAAAGCCTATGCTATCAACTCCAAAGATTTCGAAGTTTTGAGATTACTGTCGCATTTAAATATGCTGAATGGAAATAATGCTGTAGCTCAATCTTACACAACCGAAGCTTTAAAAAACATACAAAGCAATAAAGAACAATCTGAAATAGCCTTACAATATGCAATTTATTATTTGATAAATGGAGACGCAGCTACAGCCTATAATAATATTGAAATAGCACGCAAATCGTTAACGGATGACCCTTGTACACTTTGCGATAAATTAATAGAAAAGTATATTATTATTAATCCTAAGTAAACGGACAGAAGATTTTCAAAATAAAAGGTTGATGCTATAGCAAGGCGGCATGTAACATTCGGTTTGGCAATATGGCGGGGCGACGAATATATTCTCAACTTTTTGTTCGCTATCAGCAGCAGTCCGGGCTTGACTTTTACTATTGAGCTTTAGTTGTTATCTTCATCATTAGTAATTCTATTCGGCTGCGGTTCCGGGCTGGACGTTTTTCAAATACCGCCACATCGCCAAGCCGTGACCGTTGGCTGTAACCTTTGACAATTCCGTCACTAATAAAACCAGCCGCGACTGTTTATGGAAAGAAACGAAATTCTAAATCGTTTCAACAGTTACATTTCCACCAAAGCATTAGAAGGTTATGTAGTTGTTGACAAAAATGAATCAGCCTTTACAGCAGTTCTTTCAAAACCGCCTGAAAAAGTTAACCACGTTCTACATGGCCTCATTACACTTTTCACCTGTGTTTGGGGCATTGTTTGGATTGTTCTAGCAAACAAGGCTAAAAGCGGTACTCGTATTAGAGTTTCGTTTGACAGTAGTGGTAATCTGGTAGAAGAAAAAATGAAAGGCTAATGCATCATGTCTTAACCAAAGAACAATTTAAGCCGCTGTTCTCACTGACATTATTAGCCTTAGCTTATTTGCTACTTGACAACTATTTCCCAGGCTGCATGTTCAAGGAGTTGACAGGATTAAAGTGTTCGTTTTGCGGCATGACAACTGCAACCAAAGATTTTTTTAACGGACAATTTAAAGCAAGCCTTACTGACAACTGGCTGACCTTACCAACTTTGGTTTTTTTCTTCGTAAGTGTAGTTGGCAAACATGATACTAAGACAAGCAAATTATTTGGCTTAATCTTATTGTTTTCGCTAATTGCTTTTGGAATTGCGAGAAACCTTATTTGACAAACAGAATGGCTAACAGCCAACAATCAGTTTTGCGTCAGCGGGGCTGACGCAAGGGTCGAGCCCAGCAATAGTAATTCTGCTGATCTGCATATCGGGCTCGACCCAACACGGATGAACAGTGGAATATAATATCATCTTTTGTATCTTGTACCCGCTTCAGTTCCGGGCGGGACATTCTACGAATGCCCCGCCGAACGCAAAGCTGTGAACGTTGTAGGTAACCCTTCGGTGGACACCCTACTCCGATTCGACATTCAATAACTTTGACAGACCCTGACAGGCCAACACACAATTACAGCACATTTGCAGGCACACAAGAGCCGCCGCACAGAAGCAAACCTGCAAAAGAGCTGTAATTTTCCGACGCACAACTAAGACCACAATAAATGAGAATAAAAGATAGCTTTCCTTACAGTTTGTCAGACGACCAAAACACTGCACTCGAAAACATTGAATCATTTTTATCATCCCCGACAAATTGTTTTTTGCTCAAAGGTTATGCAGGAACTGGTAAGACTTTTTTAATGCAGGGACTTGTTAAGTATTTTAAATCAGCAGGCAGGCAATTTACGCTCATGGCTCCGACAGGTAGGGCTGCAATGGTAATTGGTGACAAGACAAAAACAGATGCTTACACTATTCACAAAAGTATATACAACTTAAGCGAACTTGAAGACGATGACCATACTTTTAAGTTTCGCTACAAATTAAATCTAAATGAAGACAGTGTAAATACTGTTTATATTATTGATGAAAGTTCAATGATTTCAGATGTTTACAACGAGGATGAGTTTTTCCTTTTCGGCTCTGGATATTTATTGAAGGATTTGTTTTCGTTTGTTGATTTCAAATACCGAACAGATGCAAAGATTATATTCATTGGTGATAATGCACAGTTACCGCCAGTTGGAATGAATTTTTCTCCTGCATTAGACAAAGAATATCTTACAACCCATTATCAAATCACAACAGGCGAATTTGAGATGAAGCAAATTCAAAGACAGCAAGAAGGAAGTGGAATTCTATCAATAGCAACTCAATTAAGAAATTGCTTAGAAGCAAACGAGTTTAATCGTTTTGAAATAAACAAGTCTACGGACACAAGCACTCACAGTAGCGAAGATTTTAACAGCGTTTATTTTCAGACGGTGAACAATGAAATTTCTGAAAACACAATCGTAATTACTCATTCAAACAAACAAGCTCATGACTACAATCTTGCCATTCGTCAAAGATTTTTCCCAAATCTAACTGATGTTCAAGGTGGAGATATTTTAATAAACACAAAGAACAACTATAACTACGTTGTTGATTTTTACAACGGACAATTCCTTAAAGTAATCGAGGTTTCACAAACTCCCGAACCACCGAAAACCATTCGCTTTTACAAAAAAGGTGGAGAAAAAGCAGAAGCGACTTTTATATTTCGTGACATCATTGCGGAATTAACAGATGTAAAAGGACAAAAGCATCAAGTAAATTGCAAAATCATAGATAATTTTTTGAAAAGCGACCTTCCCCGATTGACTCAAAATGAACAACAGGCTTTATATGTAGATTTTAAGAATAGACATCCGAATTTAAAGCCCAGAACAAAAGAATTTAAAGAAGCAATAAGAGCAGACCAATATTTTAACGCTATGCAAGTCAAGTATGGCTACGCCATTACTTGCCATAAAGCACAAGGCGGTGAATGGGAAAATGCTTTTGTGAACTGTCAGGTTTACATGCGAATTCTTTCAAGAGGTTTTTTCCGGTGGGTATACACAGGAATTACCCGTGCTAAAAAGAATTTATTTGCTATCAATGCTCAAAGTTATTCTCCTCTATCAGAGTATATTGTTATGCCAACAGCAACAATTTCTAACGCACCTACTAATCAATTTTACATTCCAGATGACTTTTTTGCAAGAGAAGTACCATTAGAATTTTCTCAACCATTTCTTAAAGCGAAGTATGTTGAACTGACTGAAAAACTTAAAGACCAAGACATTGAAATTTCTGTTTCTCATTTCCAGTGGGTTGAGAGATATACTTTCATAAGAAGTGAGAAATCGGTTACTATTGATTTGAATTATGGCGGCAGAGGATTTACTGGAGGAAATACAATTATCAATACATCAGACCAAGAGTTTGCACAATTCGTAAGACAAAAAATAACTGAACCATTGATTTTTGAATTTGCATACAATCCACAAAAAGAATTTCAAAAAGAGCTTTTTGTTTTACTGAAAGGAGAAACGACAGAAGAAGAAATACCAATTACCAATATCTCAAACGAGAGCTATTGCGATAGATACTTTTTACAAACAGATGCAAATTGTGCCTATCTTGATTGTATATACAACGGGAAAGGGATTTACTCGACCTTCAAACCATATTCAACAAAAGGTGAACAAGATTTGAAATTACAATTACTTTTAAAACGGTTATCATAATGTCATCAAGCAAAGAAGTCTTTGCATTACGAAAAGAAGGTTCGCTTGATGAAGCGTATGCAATGGCGCTTGAAATAATTGAAGCTGACCCAAACGATGAATGGAATATCAAAGCTATTGCATGGTGTCTTTATGATTTAACAAAGCGTTCCGTTTCTCAAAACGACTATACAACAGCTAAAACTTATGTTGAGCATCTTGAAGCACTTCAAATAAATGAGTTTGACGAAATACTTGTGAAATCAGTTGAACATGCAAAAGTTTTAGCCAGCCCCGAGAAACGAATTATTTTACAGGCGAAAGAAAAAAGTAAACAAGGAAACCATCAGGAAGCACTAACTCTTTTTAGACAAGCGATTCAGCAATTTCCAAATGATATTGACCTGAACACACAGTTCGCTTGGGAGCTTCAAAAAGAAGGGAAATTAATTTTTGATACCGAAAAAGTTGAAGTTCAAAAAGCAAGGCAACTTCTTGCAGATTACATCAAACTTAAAAATGAACGACCGTCACAGCTACACTCTCTCTTTTTAAGATTTGCTGATAAGATTACAGATAGAGAAGAATTTAATCTTATCTCGTTTCTTAAGCTTTGGGACTTAAATAATTTGAGAGAGGAGGATTTTGAAACATTCACCAAAGAAGGAAAAACTTATCCGAGCATTGCAGAAAAAATAATTCAGCATGGGGCCAAACTGATTCTTGATAAAAAGCAAAATCAAGATGTAGAATATTTTTTACCTTTTCTTGATACAGGCATTAAAAGATGCCAAGACAATATTTGGCTAACTTATTACAAAGCAAAACTTCTACATCTTATAAACCGTAATGAAGAAGCAATTGAATTTCTAATCCCAGTTGTTAAAGAAAAAATTAGTGATTACTGGACATGGAGTTTACTTGCTGAACTTGTAATTGAAGCGGATAAGGAAAAAGCAGTTTCATGTTATTGCAAATCCTTGCTTTGTAAGGGAGAAGATAAATTCATTGCAAATGTTCGGACAAGGTTTGCCGAGCTTCTTATACAAAAAGAACTATGGAGTGAAGCAAAATTTGAGATTAATTCTGCAATTAGAGCGAAAGAAACAGAAGGTGCAAAGGTTTCAGACAGGTTAAGGGATTATCAGCAAAAAGAATGGTTTAAAAATGCAGCTGAAAAAAGAAGTAATAATGATTTTTATAGCTCTCATAAACAACTTGCAGAAGAATTTATTTTTCATTCATTGCCGTGGTTAGATGGTTGCCTTGGAGAAACTTTTACAATTCCTGACAAGCCCGACAAACCAAGAAGGAAGCTTTTCATAAAATTCCCTAAAGAAGTCATTGAAATAGTTGTTTCGGATAGAAAGTTTAATACTTCAAGGAATTACAAGCAGGGTGAGTCAATCAGAGTGAAAGGAGAATACGATAAGGAAAAAATATTTCAACCCTATTTACTGGAAAAAAGAGCCACCCAAGACAGTTGGGATTTATTTGAGTGGCATACTGGGAATATTATTCAAGCAATAAAAAATGACGGTGATAAAATTACTGCATGGAGAGTTTCAGCAGTTGTAGGTGATTTAATGAAAGAAGGAATAATTGATGTGCAAGACATCACTACAAAGTTTCCAATCAAAGAAGGATTTCCAGTTTTTGTAAAACTATATCAGAAAGAAAAAAACCGGTCGTTTTTTTTGTTTTCAACCGAGAAAGAATCAAGGGTTCATATTCTTGCACTCAGCGAACGGACAAATGGTAACCTTTGGGATTCCTTTCCAGAGAACATCGGAGTAGTTGACCACATTAATGAAGAAAAAGGAATTGCTCATTTTATCGTTAATAAAAAAATTGACAGTATAATAAAACTGAATCAATTCAAGGAGAAAGTTGAAATCGGGAGTACGGTTTTAGTGAAGCTAAAGAAAGTTACAAAGGATAGAGATTCTTATTATACGGTTTTAAGTTGTAGTTTAACACAACAAGAACCAACAGAAAATATCCTAAAATCATTTGCCGGGATTATTAGTACAAAAGGTGATGTAGGTTTTGTTGATGATGTATTTATTGATGCTAACTTAATGCAAGAGCATTTTGAGTATGCTTCAACTATTAATGGAATTGCCATCATTAATTATAACAAAAAGAAAGGAACGTGGGGTTGGAAGGCAATCAAGATTTTATAAAAACAAAAACCCGGTTTCATCATCCCATGCGGGAGAGAGGATTTACCGGGTATCGCATTGCAAATATACGCCTTTAAACTACATTTGCAACAACTCTTTTAAAGGCAATTTGATGAACATTAACGACTTAGAGAAACTGCTTTCCGCAAAAAGGCTTAGCACTTATTATAACCTGTTCCCAACAGACAAGGAAAAAGCTATTGAGTACTACAGGCTTAATACCCAAATTTCTGAATCACTTTACCCATTGCTTTCCAATCTGGAAATAGCTTTGAGAAATTCTATCCACAACTCTTTTGCTATACATTATAAATCGGCAGACTGGTTTTCACAGTTCAAGCAACCGGAATTATTTGACCAGGTTAATGTTGCCAAAAGAAAAATACTTACAGGACACAACCCTATGACCGCAGACAAAGTAGTTGCAGAATTGACTTTTGGTTTTTGGACAGCTCTTTTCAATAAGCAATATGCCAAAGATTTTTGGAAACCTTTAATGTATGCCTTCCCACTGTTGGACACACCCAACAAACGCAGGGACAAAATTTCTTACAAGCTCAATCACATTCGTAAATTCAGAAACCGCATATTTCATTACGAACCTATTTGCAATGACCTTACTGCATTAGCGACAAACCACAACAATATTTTAGAAATACTCAACTGGATAAATGCAGATATCGTTAGCTGGACAAAACAAATAGACCGCTTCGACAACTTATACAAACAAGCAGTTGCTCTCCGTACAGCGACCTGACCCACCGCACCAAGTCAGGCACATTTGCAAGGCACACAAAGCCGACACACAAAAGCAACCTTGCAAAAGAGCCTGCCTTGTGCCAACGCTTCCGGGACACACCCTACTTCGTTGGACACATACCTTCAATTCGACACACCATGACGAAGGGCATACCTACAACATGCGGTTTGGCAATATGGCGGGCGACGAATATATTCTCAGCTTTTCCTGAGTTCCGCACTTTTT
>JACQDV010000042.1 GCA_016200915.1 Sphingobacteriales bacterium | reverse complement strand
TTTGAAAAACTTGCGGTAATTTTAGTCATAGCGTTTAGAGTTTTTATTGTGATTAATAAATTGTAGCTCTTAAGTTATTTAAGATTCTACTTACCTCTAAACGCTTTTTTTATTGCATAGGGGCTTTGTGCAAGCAGGGCTTGACGGAATGCTATTGGGCTTTTGGTTTTTAACTTGTACTTTTAGTTCATTATTCAGCAGCGGTTCCAAGCGGACGGAATACTAATTCCACACCTGCAGCAAGCCTTGTTCGTTATGTTAGAATCTCCTTTATTATTGAGCATTTAAAATTAAAATTTATGACAGTCCTTCACATAGAACACCCAGTGCCAAATTTTGAACGTTGGAAAAAAGTATTTGACTCAGATCCTGTTGACAGGAAATCCTCAGGAGTTAAGAAATATAAAATATATAGGTCCACTTCAAACCCCAATTACGTTGCAATTGATCTTGAATTTGATAACGTAGCGTATGCGGAAAATACTTTGAAAAAATTACAAGTTTTGTGGGGACAAGTTGAAGGTAATGTTATGTCGGGCCCAAAAGCTCAAATTTTTGACGTTATAGAATCTAATGATATCTAAATAGCGCACTGTACACATAGGATTGGTATTGCCAATAGTGGGGCTGCACCTTATAAAATACCAGCACAGCAGTAAGCCTATGCCTTCAATAGAAAGTTTTTTACACCAACCCAAACTGAGCACTCAACTCCAGCATCCGGTCAATCGGCTTTTTGGCAGCTAACCGTAATTCTTCATCCATTAAAATTTCCGGCTGCTCATATTTCATACACAGGTAAATTTTTTCCAATGTGTTTAACTTCATATGCGGACAGTCGTTACAAGCACAGGCATTGTTTGGTGGCGCCGGTATAAATGTTTTATGCGGAGATGATTTTTGCATCTGGTGAAGGATGCCTGTCTCCGTTGCCACTATAAACTCATTAGAGTGGTCTTCCTTGGTGTATTTTAATAATTGGGTGGTGCTGCCTATAAAATCGGAGATGCGCAGCAATGGCTCCTCGCATTCGGGATGTGAGATAAGTTTAGCATTGGGATGTCTAACCTTTAGTTTGGTTATTTTTTCCAGACTGAATATTTCATGAACCATACAGGCGCCATTCCACAATACCATATTTCGTCCGGTTACTTTGTTGATATAAGCTCCTAAGTTTTTATCCGGCGCAAAAATTATCTTTTGATCCTTTGGTAAACTTTCTACAATCTTTTGTGCATTGGATGATGTGCAGATGATATCACTCAGCGCTTTAATTCCTGCACTGCAATTGATGTACGATATCACCAAATGATCAGGATATTGTTCTTTAAACTTTTTAAACAATGGCGGCGGACAACTATCGCTTAATGAACATCCGGCACGCAGATCGGGTATCACAACTTTCTTACTCGGGTTTAATATCTTGGCTGTCTCTGCCATAAAATGCACACCGGCAAATACGATCATATCTGCATCAGTCTTCTCAGCTTTTTGCGCCAGCCCCAAACTATCACCAATGTAATCAGCAATATCCTGTATATCCGGCTCCTGGTAATAATGGGCCAGTATGATCGCATTCTTTTCTTTTTTCAACAATTCAATCTCATGAAATAAATCCAGTGATGGATCTATACCCACATCCAGGAAACCCCTTTTTTCAATTTCGGCAACATTTATATCAATGTTCATAAGTGCTGTAATAATTATAGTATATATTATTTATTTAAAAGAACCTATTACTATTACGGCTGTGAATTAGTGGAAAGATTCTTTTACTGATCATTTGCAAAATTAGTTTGTTTGTATTTATCCACTTCAGTACACAAATAATTAACACCGTGAAACGTAACACCTGTAAAAGAAAACCTGTTTTATTAACACCGGTGCAGTAAAATAACCTGCGTAAAACTAAAATTCATAAAACTTAAAAAATACTGTTAACGGAGTAGGGATAACCAGTGATTTATGCAGCCGCTTTATTGTTCATTACCCAATTGAAATAGTTATGGGCATATTATCCCCGAAAACCAACTATGCAAAACCCGGGCTTTTCCACATCAAAACAGCTGTTTCCACACAAGCCTGTTAATTTCGTAAAAAACAGGTTTTCCGGGCACCCGTCTGCATTTTTTAAAATCCCCAATCTTCCACAAACTAAGCCGGTAAACGCATTGGCGCAAACGCAATACAGGAAAGCTTTTTCCTGACTTATCCACTGGTTTTTCCACAAATATTCACCTATATTTGCCCCTCATTTAAAAAACCGGTTTAAGTTATATGTCTATTATTCAATCAATCCGTGATAAAGCAGCTGCTATAATATTTGGTGCAATTGCTGTGAGTTTGATCGCTTTTTTATTACAGGATGCTTTTTACGGTCGAGGTAGCGGGAGTAGCAACAGGATTACTTCATTAAAAGAAAAAATTGGAAGTGTAAATGGTGAGTCTGTTACCTATGAAGAGTTCAGTAAAAAACTAAACTTTTACGAATCACTTCAGCAAAAAAATGGTCAGCAGTTAAATGAAAATTCCCGTCAGCAAATTAATGATGCAGTGTGGGATGAATTTGTTACTGCCAAAATAATGGATCCTATTTATGAGGATTTAGGAATTACAGTAACACAAAAAGAAATTAATGATCAGTTATTTGGAGCAACTCCCCCGCAGTTTATGCAGCAGGCCTTTACTGATCCTAATACCGGCCAGTATAATGCAGCGCAGGCAAAAGATTTTATAAAGAATCTTAAAAAGCCAAAACGTAATGAGAACGAAGCCTTTTATGCGGAGTATCTGGATAATACCATCAACGTTCAAATGGTTAGCAGCGATAAGCAACGAAAATATTCAGCATTACTGATGGGTGCAGCGTATTATCCCAAATGGTTAGCCGATAAAGAAAACGCCGATAACAGCGCTGCTGCTAATTTCTCATATGTTGCCGTGCCTTATAGCTCAATTGCAGATAGTACCATTAAGATTTCTGATGAAGAAATTAATGCATATGTGCAAAATCATAAAGACCAGTTTAAACAGGATAAATCAGCTGAACTGGCCTATGTAATATTTGATGGTGCCCCAACAGCAGCAGATTCATTAAAGATATTTAATGATGTAGCAGCACTTAAACCAAAATTTGTTGCCGATACCAGTGCACAGGCTTTTCTTTCACTGAACAACTCAGTACAACCATATTATGACGGATTTGTTGCTAAATCAAAAATCCAGGTTCCCAATAAGGATTCCATTTTTGCCTTAAGCAAGAATGCAGTATATGGTCCTTACTTAGATGCGGATAGCAGGAGTGGTGTTGGTAACTATGTTTTAGCAAAACTGATTGATATTAAACCGATGCCCGATTCTGTTATATGCAGACATATACTTTTGTCTGCACAAAAAACCCCCGACAGTATTGGTAAAACAAGAATAGACAGTATTGCAGAAGCGATAAACAAAGGAGCCAGCTTTGTTAAACTGATGAAGCAATATTCAGATGACGAAGCCTCAAAGACACAGGATAGCTTAGGCAAGATGAGATTCTCTGCCGACGAAATTCAAAATGCACAATCATTTGACCAGGACTTTGCTAAGTTTATTTTATATGATGGCACAGCAGGTCAGCGAAAAGTGGTTAAAACAAAATTCGGATGGCATTTAATAGAGATTCTTGAACAAAAAAATTTCGAACCGTTTTATAAAGTTGCTTACTACGCACAGCGTATTGAACCAAGTAACGAAACCAGTTCAAAGGCCAATGCTGATGCTTCTGCTTTTGCTGCTGAAGCCGGTAAAGATGTAAAAACATTTGAAGAAAGCGCTAAAAAGAAAAATCTTACTATTCTTCCATTATCATTAAAAGAATCTGATTACAATATTGGAAATCTTGGAAGTGGTCGTAAGCTGGTTAAATGGGCTTTCGATCACGACAAGGGAGACCTCTCAGATATTGAAACCTTTGGTGACAAATACATGGTTGCTATTGTTACCGATAAAAAGGGTGAAGGAACACAGGATGCAAAAACTGCCCGCCCGCTGGTAGAAGGTTTATTGCGTAACCTGAAGAAAGCAGAACAAATCACCAAACAAATTGGAAACAGTAATGATTTGAACGCTATTGCTGCTGCCAATAAAACAACAGTACAAAAAGCAGATAGTATATCATTTCAATCTCCTTCAATACCTAACGCAGGATTTGAACCAAGGGTTTGCGGAGCAGCATTTGCCAAACAAAATTTAAACAAAACCACTGCACCCATTGCCGGAAATGTTGGCGTGTTTGTTATAAAAGCAGAACAGGTTTTTGCAAAAGCAAACCCGGCTATTGATTATAAAGTTCAGCGTCAGCAAATGGAAGCTGGTTTAAAAAGTAATTTTGCTTATAATAGTATGAATACATTAAAAAAAGCAGCCACTATTAAAGACAAACGAATAAAATTTTATTAAAAAAAATAGAAATGCATTAAAGAGCCGGGTTAGTTGCCCGGCTTTTTTCGTTTATAGCAACCACAAACAAAATTGTCAAAGCATCGTAAAATCACGAAGACGGGCATGAAAATATACGGTGTCGTTGTCAGCATTCCACATTTTGCATATTATTGTTTGCTAATTTTGCGGGATAAAACTTTTTAGTGGTATGAGTGATGTGATTGTAAACAAAGTAGCAGAGAGTTCCTTAATTACACTGAACCTCGAAGACTATTACCCGCAGCAGGAAACAGCTCTCTTTGATGTCAAAGATTTTCTCTTTATGGGATTGATATTAAAAGAGAAAGATTTCAGAGCGGCATTGTTACAGGTTAACTGGGAACAATACCGTAATAAGAATGTAGCTGTAACCTGTACAGCCGATGCCATAATACCTGTATGGGCCTATATGCTGGTTGCATCTAATCTGCAACCCGTAGCCAACGAAGTTGTATTCGGTAACGAAGAATACATGCACAAAATCCTTTTCCTGAAAAATCTCTCCAAGATCAACGCAACTGAGTATGCCGACAAACGTGTTGTTGTAAAAGGATGTGGTGATTTACCCATTTCAGAAACAGCGTATGTGGAGATAACAAGAATATTAAGGCCCGTTGCTAAAAGTATTATGTATGGTGAACCATGCAGTACGGTGCCGATATTCAAGAAGAAGTAGCCGCTAAAAAATAACTGGCGGCGCTGTTAAAGAAAATGGATTATCGCCCCCCATACTACCAAAACAGCTTATCCGCCGCCCAAAAACGTTTCATCAAAAGATGGGAAAGGATGCGCCAATGGCATAAATGGAAGTATTATATTCTGGAAGGAGCGTTTAAAGAAGGGGTACTCCTGTTTGTTATTGTAAAAGCCCTTGAATTCATTTTTGATTTTTCCAGCAGCATTAAATATTATAACAGTGCATTAGGTGTACTACGCCTGATGGGCAGTATTGTTTTCTGGATGGCATTAGGTGTAGCCTTTGCCTGGTGGAAACGCCAGACATATGAAGAAGAATATGAGGTATTGAAGAGAATGGATAAGTAAAAGTTTGTGGTTTGTAGTTTATGGTTTGCGGTTATTGTTGCTGAGATTGATTTAACAGCAAACAATAAATATTTCTTAAACAAGCCATTTATATTTTTAATAATTTTTCTACCGCCGATTGAAGTGTTTCTTCTTTTTTACCAAAACAAAAACGCACTACTTTATTATCAGTACCATTTTTATAAAAAGAAGAAACAGGAATGGTGGCCACTCCGTATTGTTTGGTAATTCTCACAGCAAAATCCATTTCATTTTCATCGCTGATGTTTTTATATGAAGCACAAATAAAGTAACTGCCATAACTACTGAGCATTTCAAACTTTGTTTGCTGCATCAGCTTAATAAAGTAATCCCGTTTAGCCTGGTAAAAGGCGGGAATAGATAAATAAGCTTCTTTGTTTTTGATATACTCAGCCAAAGCAACCTGTGCCGGCGTAAAACAACTAAAGCAATTATACTGGTGAATTTTTCTATACTCTTTCATTAATGCGGCGGGTGCAATACAATAACCTAATTTCCAGCCAGTGCAGTGATATGTTTTACCAAATGAAAAACAAACAAAACTTCTTTTAAATAATTCAGGATATTTTAAAACGCTTTCATGAACTAAACCATCAAATATAATATGCTCATAAACTTCATCACTGATGATGAAGATGCTGGTACCGCTTACAATGTCTTCTAATTGCTTCATATCATCTTTACTCAGTACCGCACCGGTTGGATTGTGTGGAGTATTGATGATGATGAGTTTTGTTTTTGGATTGATATGTTGTTTTACTAATTCCCAGTCGATGGAATAATCAGGATAAGTAAGGGGAATAGTAATAGCTGTAGCTCCGTTGGCTTCAATGCCTGGTATATAACTGTCATAAGCCGGTTCAAAAACAATTGCCTCATCCCCATCTCTTAAAATAGTAGTTAATGCGGTGTAGATGGCATACGTACCACCGGGAGTGATTGTGATCTCTGTATCGGGATTAACCGGGTTGTTGTATAAATTAAAAACCTTTTCTGCCAGCGATTCTCTTACCGAAATTAAACCGGGCATGGGAGCATATTGATTATACCCATTTTGCATGGCTTTGTTAACCAGCCCCACCAGTTCTTCACTCATATTAAAATCAGGGAAGCCCTGTCCGAGATTAATGGCTTTATGCTCTGTTGCCAACGCACTCATCACGGCAAAAATGGTAGTACCAACATTGGGCAATTTGGAATCAATCGTCATGCTGTGAATTTACAGCGATAATTTTTATTTCAACTTCACCAACGCTTCTTTCAATTTACCCAGCACCTCCCCAATCTCTTCTTTTTTACAAGTGCCTACACTCAGGCGATACCAGGCAGAGTTTTTATTACTGCCAAAAGCAAAGAAAGGAACAACGGCCAGTTTGGCTTCGCTAAGAATGTATGCTGAAACATCTTCCTGTGCGGTTAATTTTTTTCCGTCAGCAGTTTGTTTGCCAATCAGGTCAATTTTTATAGTGAGATAGATGGCGCCCTGCGGCGCAACCACATCAACATTATATCCTTCAGCTTTGAGTTGATTGAAACCTTCATATATTTTTTCCAGGCGATGACCTATTTCACTTTTAAAATGAACGAGGTATTTATTGATATTATCGGTTTGTAATAAATATTTGGCGGTAGCTTTTTGTTCAGCCATTGGCGCCCATGCACCTACATGTGAAAGAATGGCTTTCATTTTATTCATGATGATCTCCGGTCCCATTGCCCAGCCCACACGAACACCAGTAGAAGCAAATACTTTACTGATGCCATCAATAAACACAGTAACCTCTCTCAATTCTGGTCTTAATGAAACAGGATTATAATGTTGTGTACCGGCAAAAGTGAGTGTCCAGTACATTTGGTCATACATCAAAAATAATTTCTTCTCGTTTTCACCTCTTGTTTTATTCTCTGCCATTACTGCATCACAAATTTTTTCTAATTCTTCTTTGCTGAAAGTTGTTCCGGCAGGATTTAATGGAGAACACAAGGCCAGTAAGTTTGCTCCTTTAATTAAAGGAATCAACTCTTCGGCCGTAGGCATAAAATTATTCTCCGGCTTTGTTTCCAGCACCACATGCTGCCCTTCATTAAAATGTACATAGTGATTATTATTCCAGGAAGGAACAGCATAAACTACTTTATCTCCTTTATCAACAATAGCCCGGTATAAAGAATAAATCAGCGGACGACCGCCGGAAGCAATCAATATCTCTGATGGTTTATACTCCAGCCCTTCTCTTTCCTTAATAAATGCAGCAACAGATTGACGAAGCTCCAGGATTCCTTCTGCAGGCGGGTAAGTAGTGTAATGATTTTTGTAAGCATCAATTATTTCAGCTTCAAATTCCCGAGGAATGGGGAAAACGGATGAGTCAAAATCGCCAATGGTGAAGTTATAAATACGTTCGCCGTTTCTAATACGGTCTTTAATTTCATTTCCTAATTTTACGATCTCAGAGCCAATCAATGTTTCGGCCAGGTGTGATAATTTCATGGCGCAAAAGTAATAATAACATTTGTTAGTGAGAAGAAAGTTGGCAGTTTTCAGCCAGCAGTTAGCAAGGGGCGTCGTTATAGTAAAATGATTCAAATTAGTTAAACTGTAAACACCAGTCTGACCGTCCCGGTCTGACTGGAAAGCACAGGACACGCCTCCGCTCAATTATGTTTTGCACAACAGAGCTTCGGAAGCCGAAGAGTGCGATGCAACAGACGATGCCACAAAGAACCAGGGCCGGTAACAAAAAAATTCTTCTTCTCTGCCCCCGCATTTTCGTCAACTTTTAAACCTTATCTTGCGGTTCAATCAAATAACTTTGTTTATTTGTAAAACTAACTGTCAAATTTTTCAAGCGTATGAAGTTTATCGTTTCCTCTTCGGCATTACTCAAACACCTGCAGCAAATTAATGGTGTAATTAATGCCAACACGGTGTTGCCAATATTAGAAGATTTTTTATTTGAAATTGAAAAGAACAAACTAACTGTTGTAGCTACCGACCTGGAAACGGTAATGAAAATACATATGGATATTGAGGCAAAAGACAGCGGCCGTGTATGTATTCCTGCAAAAATTCTGATGGATTCGTTAAAGAATATCCCCGATCAGCCGCTTACTTTTAATATTGATAAAAACTTTGCTGTTGAAATTACCAGCGATAACGGCAAGTATAAAGTGATGGGAGAAAATCCTGATAATTTCCCCAAAGAACCGGCAACAGATGATACTACCTCCTTCAACATTCCATCCTCTGCATTTGTAACGGCTATCAACAAAGCATTGTTTGCAGTTAGTAATGATGATCTGCGTCCGGCAATGACGGGTGTATATTTTGAACTGGATAAAAAAGGAATTACGTTTGTGGCAACCGATGCGCATCGCTTAGTTCGCTATCGCCGCACAGATGTAAATTGTCCTAAAGCAGATAATTTTATCGTTCCTAAAAAACCCCTCAACTTATTAAAATCTGCTTTACCTGATAATGAAGATGAACTAAAAGTTTCTTACAACGGAAACCATCTTTTTGTTGAGCATGATGGTACACAGTTAGTGTGTCGTTTGATTGATGCAAGGTTTCCTGATTATAAAGTGGTAATCCCATCTGACAATCCATATAAGATGACGGTTAACCGTACCGATTTCCAGGGTGCATTACGCCGGGTGAGTGTGTTTAGTAATAAAAGCACTAACCAGGTGGCGTTAAGCATTAGCGGAAGCCAGTTGCAGTTAGCAGCGCAGGATGTTGATTTTAGTTTTGAAGGTAACGAACGCATGGCCTGCCAGTATGATGGCGATGATATGCAGATCGCCTTCAATGCTAAATTTTTAATTGAAATGCTGAATGCTGCGGAAACATCTGATGTGAATATGGAATTAAGCACCCCAACCAAAGCTGGTATTATTAAACCAACAGAGCAGGATAAAGGCGAAGACCTGCTGATGCTGGTAATGCCGCTGATGCTAAATAACTAATCTTACCAATAATAAAAAAGGAAATGGCCCCGTTTAAGAAACGAGGCCATTTTTGTATCAGCATCTAATGATATATTTGACAAATTAAAATCAACTTATGCAATTACCATTTAACCCCAAACACCTGTTGTTTGTTTTTTGTGTATTCCTTTTCAGTTGCGCTACAAAGTACTATCCCGTTAACCCAACCCAGATTACTTACGGAAATAAAGCTGAAAAAAGCGATGTGGATTTTTACTACCGGTACGATGTAATGGCTGCTGCAAAAAATGGTCGCCAAACCCTGAAGGAGATGCGCAATGATATAAAAATAGTGGCGGTAAAAATTTATAATAGCAGCAACCAGCAAATTACTATTGGAGAAAATGTAAAATTTTATGAAGGAGATAAGGAACTGCAGGTGGTACCAACAGAAATACTGAAAAGAAGAATGAAACAGGGAGTAATTCCTTATCTCGGATATTTAGCATTATCACCGGTTAAGTTTTCTTATGAAAAAGATGGCGGAGCTAAAACAGTACAAATATTTGGTGGCGCTATCATTGGAGGAACGTTAGCTGCAGCCAATATATGGAATGCAAGCAAAGCCAATGCTAAATTGAAAAAGAACCTGGATACCTATTCTATCATTGGAAAAAATGTACTGCCCGGAGAAACGGTTTACGGGTTGGTTGCGCTGCAAAGAGTTGGTTATATTCCATTGCAATTAAAAATGGTTAAATAATACGTTTCATGAATTTTATCCAGATCCGGTCTTTTGATAATTATATTGAAGCCAACCTGGTATTGGGTATGCTGCAGGAAAATGGAATTAACTGTCATCTTAAAGATGAAAACACCATTACAATTGATCCGCTGCTAAGTCCTGCAATTGGCGGAATGAAACTGATGGTGTATGAAAGCCAGGCAGAGAGGGCCAGAGAAATATTAACAGAAGCAGAAAAAGAATATGTAAGCACTATTACCTGCACCAAATGCGGAGAAAAGAAAATAGTAGTAAAAGAATTTATTGATAAACCAAAGAGCTTTTTAGCAGCATTAAAATCGCAACTGCTCATGGGACAAACCACACCGGTAATTAAATATTATTGCTGTGAAAACTGCGGAACTGTTTACCAAGAATTACCCTCAACAACTAATTAAATCTTTCGTAACTTTTCCAACCAAGTAAAAGTTATGTTTGAAAAAATCATTGCACATTTTGAAACACTCGAACATCGTCCGTTAGAACGGATGGCCATACTCGTTGGCGGACTTATTTTTTTCTGGATAATTGAAGGAGCCACTCCCTTGCTGCCGATGCAGTATAAAAAAAATAAACTGCAACATGCGGCAGTAAATTTTGGCTTCACCGTTATTCATTTAATCATACATACTATACTCGCCATATTTATTGTAAAGCTGAGCGACTGGTGCAGGGATTCTAAATTTGGGTTAGTGTACTGGTTTAATTCCGGCGTAATGATGACAATAATTATTTCAGTGCTGGCATTAGATTTCAGCAGCTGGCTGGTTCATTTAGTAATGCACAAAAATGCTTTCCTCTGGAAATTTCATACGGTTCATCACACCGATAATAATGTAGATGTAACTACGGGTCTTCGTCATCATCCCGGCGATAGTTTATTAAGAGGGATATTTTTTATACTGCTGATCTTTGTAAGCGGTGCACCTATGTATGGTGTGATGATCTATCAAACATTGGTGGTGGTTGCTACTGCTTTTACTCACGCCAATATCCGTTTACCGGAGAAAGTAGATTATATCATCAGCTTTATACTGGTTTCGCCCAACATGCATAAAGTACATCATCACTGGAAACAACCATTTACCGACAGTAATTATGGCGCCACTTTTTCTATCTGGGACCGTTTGTTCGGAACATACAAACAACTTGATGTAAAAGATATTAAATACGGATTAGATCGTTATTATCCCAATGAAGAAGATGAGAATTTCGGAAGATTGATGGCGCATCCATTTAAAAAAACAACAAAATAATTATTGCTGCTGTTGCTGCTGCATCATCTCCATATATCTCCTGTAAGAATTTGTATCAGGTGTATTAACGGTAACAGGATGTGGTTTTAATACCGCCGCCACATCATCCTGCACATGCCCATCTTCATACGCAACAGACACACCTACTTCTAATTGCTGATTGGATGTTCCTTTATATGTTCCTCTTACCGGCGAACAATCACTAAAATTTCTTCCTACCGCCAAACGAACATGCAAATCATTTACCATACAATTATTCGTTGGGTCAAAACCCAACCAGCCATAAAAAGGAATATAAGCTTCCACCCATGCATGTGTTGCTCCTTCACCACGCATACCATTGCGATTAGGACAAATATACCCACTCACATACCGGGATGGAATACCCAGCATACGCAGCATCACTAATAAGATATGAGCAAAGTCCTGGCAAACGCCGGCTTTTAACCGCCACACTTCATCTAATGTACTCTCAACAGTAGTAACACCTTTTATATAACTGAAGTTGATAAATACATATTCATTTAAAAATTTTGCTGCCTGGCAAACGGTATAGTTAGTATGATACTGCTGAGTATGGGCAATGTGCTGTACCTCCTCAATAGCTGCAAAAGTTTCCTGCTTTAAATAATCAATATAAGGAACCGTGTATTTTATTTGCTCCAGCTCGGCCCATTGTTTTTCTTTTGATACTTCATCATCAGGAAGGGATCTTGGTGAAGTAATCACTTCAATCTTTGAATCGATCACAAGCTCTGTATGTGGAGCGGCGTTCATAAAGGTTCCCACATCATTACCATAATAATCTTTAAAAATATCAACACCGGGTTCACCACTGATGTACAGGTCCTGTTTCAACACCTGCTGGTGTTCATCTTTTATAGGAAAGAGTAAAACCTGGTTGGCACTATCCCTAACCGGAACTTCGTATGTATATTTTGTAACGTGATGTATTTTAAAACGGGGCATTTTGATTTTAATTTTTTACTATTGAATAAAGCCGGTGCAATTTGTAAACTTAATCAACTGTAGGCAAAATAATTTTTATTGAGCGCATTACCTATTTCCAGAAAATCAGTTTTTGTTTCCTGTAAAAATTTACTCAGTCCTTCTTTAACGATAGTTTGAGTAGTGGAGAATTTAATTTTACTCTCCAGCTTACCAATCATAAACATTACCTCATTAAAACTGGTATAATTTTTATCACTCCTCAACCGTTCAAAATACTGACGGAGATTTTTTACTGAATACATAATGGAACGGGGAAAATTTCCGTTCAATA
Source organism: Sphingobacteriales bacterium (assembly GCA_016200915.1). Classification (GTDB taxonomy): domain Bacteria; phylum Bacteroidota; class Bacteroidia; order Chitinophagales; family Chitinophagaceae; genus AWTP1-9. The sequence goes on along the minus strand of JACQDV010000042.1, from coordinate 36,540 downwards.
CTGATTGCTCAACAATATTTGCTGCTTCAAAACCGCCACGGTAAGTTTTCAGGTACAATTCCAAACCAGAAATAGATAACAATAAATATTTCCAGTAAGTAGTATCAGCCGCTTTATCATACTCACCGTCCAGTGCACTGAATTTTACATCGAGAATATCGGCAGTTTGTACACCCCTTTCTAAAAACTTTCCAAGATTAATAAAAGCATGACTTTCACCACGGGCCATCGTAACATCCATTGTTCCAAAATAGACGGTACATTGCTTGAGTAATGAATCTAATATTGTTATTGGGTCATCTTTTTTTAACCAGTCACTTATATTCTCCTCCCGCATCATGTGATAAAAATCATTCAGGCATTGCCACATTTCTTTAGTGATATGGTCCTGTACACTTCTTCCGTTCTCTCTTGCTTTAGTAACAATATTCAAAACTGAATTTGAATTTTCTTTTGCTATAACCATATACAACAACACATCACGGGAATTTTTAGAAATAGCAGCAGCCTCTTGGTCATCCATGTAAGAAAATAATTTCAAAGCCGGCACCCAGGAAAATTCATCCATATCATCCTGCGAAGCGGCATAATTTATTTTCAGCATACGCAGCATCCCATCGCATCGTTCCATGTAACGGCTCATCCAGTATAAACTATCGGCAACACGACTTAGCATTTATGGTTTGTGGTTTATAGTTTGTTGTTTGTGGTTGAATAAAAAATATTTTATTTCCTTTTAATCAGTTAAATCCAATAAATCATGGTTCAGACAGCCAGCACCCATGTGTCCTTACTTCCTCCACCCTGTGATGAGTTTACTACTAATGAACCTTCTCTCAAGGCTACTCTTGTTAAACCACCGGGAACAATTTCAATACCATCAGGTCCGCATAATGCATAAGGACGCAGGTCAACTCTTCTTGGCGCTAATGCACCATTCATATAACAGGGTGATGAAGAAAGACTGATGATTGGTTGCGCAATAAACTGTCTTGGTGCTTTTAAAATTTCTGCTTTGTATTCTTCAATTTCTTTTTCACTGGTGGAATTACCCATCAGCATTCCATAACCACCACTTTCATTGGTTTTCTTTACCACCATGTTGGTGATATTACTAAAAACATACTCTCTTTTTTCTTTATTCGCCAGTTGGTAAGTAGGAACATTCTTTAATATCGGTTCTTCATTTAAGTAATAACGAATCATTGCCGGTACATAACTGTAAACAGCTTTATCATCAGCCACACCATTACCAACAGCATTTACTATTGCCACATTTCCTTTCCGGTAAGCATTCATAATACCGGAAACACCCAATAAACTATTTGAATTAAAAATCAACGGGTCTAAAAACTCATCATCTACCCTGCGATAAATAACATCTACCTGCTGCAAACCGGTAGTTGTTTTCATAAACACTTTATGATTGTCCACCACCAAATCTCTTCCTTCTACCAACTCAACACCCATTAATCTTGCTAAAGTGGTATGTTCAAAGTATGCAGAGTTATATAAACCCGGCGTTAACAGCACCACGGTTGGATTAGCAATTTGCCTTGGTGAAAGTGAAACTAAATTTTTATGTAAGATGGTAGGGTACTCCGTAACACTTCTTACATGATTGGCCGGAATCAAGTCGGGAAAAATGCGTTTGGTAATTTCCCTGTTCTCCAGCATATAACTTACGCCACTCGGTGTACGCAGATTATCTTCCAGTATATAAAAAGAACCATCGCTGTTTCTTATTAAATCAATACCGGAAATATGAACATAAATATCATGCGGCACAGGAAAGTTGTGCATCACCCGTAAATAATGCGGACAGCTATACACCATATCCACCGGCATCACACCATCTTTTAAAATAAACTGGTTATGGTAAACATCTTTTAAAAAAAGGTTGAGTGCTTTTAAACGCTGCTTGATTCCTTTTTCAATATGATCCCATTCGGCAGCAGTAATAATGCGGGGAATAATGTCGAAGGGAAAAATTTTTTCAACCCCTTCACCACTGCTATATACGGTGAAAGTAATTCCCTGGCTCATGAACAAACGCTTGGCCAGGTCTTCTTTTTTATTCAATTCATCAATGCTGAGTTGCTGTAAAAAATCCACCACACTACGGTACTGTTCCCTCACCGAATCATTGCGGTACATTTCATCCCAGGTGTTGGAATCCACATAATATTGCTGTAACAGCTCACTGGTATGCATGCGTAAGTTTGATTTTAAGTGTAGCGAGCAGTCGTTGTGTTCAAATATAAGAAAGGAAAGCTGTTATTCCGCAATCAATCATTTAAAAATCTATCTTTATTTTTCATTTATAAAGCATGAAGATTATTGCAATGATACCGGCCCGGTATGCGGCCACCCGTTTTCCGGCAAAGCTGATGCAACAGCTGGGAAACAAAACGATTATCCGGCATACCTATGATAATACTGTAGCTACCGGTTTGTTTGATGAAGTAGTAGTGGTTACTGACAGTGATATTATTTATAATGAGATCACTTCACACGGTGGTAAAGCGATGATGAGTATTAAACATCACGAAAGCGGCAGCGACCGCATTGCTGAAGCCGCAGCGAATTTAGAAGTAGATATTATTGTAAATGTGCAGGGCGATGAACCATTAGTGAAAAAAGAACCACTGCAGAAATTATTAAAAGTGTTTGAAGGCGAAGATGGAAAAAAAGTTCAGGTGGCCAGCCTGATGCAGGAATTAAAAGAACAAAAATTTATTGAAGACCCTAACTATGTAAAAGTTGCCGTGGACTTAAATATGAACTCACTTATGTTCAGCAGAAGTGTAGTGCCGTATCAGCGGGATAAAACGGTTACGCCGGTTTATTATGAACATATTGGTGTTTATGCTTTTCGTAAAGAAGCATTGATGAGTTTTACCAGATGGCCAATAACACCATTAGAAGCTGCAGAGAAAGTGGAATGCCTTCGTTATTTAGAACACGGCATTCCATTAAAGATGGTAGTAACAGAATATATGGGTGTGGAGATTGATACACCGGAGGATTTGGAGAGAGCGATTAAATTGATGAGACAATAACCGACACAAATCATTTCATTACCTCAATTTTTAATTAGCAAAATAAACCTCAATTACCTTTGCTTTAATGAAAACAAAAAGCAGCCAGCTTGCGGCGCATATCATTGGTGGTATCGCGTTCCTGTCTCTTCCTGTCCTTTTTTCACCGGACAGGGCAACGGCCTGGCGCATCTTTACCATTGCACCGTTTCAAAGAGAGTTTTTAACTTATGTTTTATTGCTGGCTTTTTTCTATCTCAGCTATTTCTATTTAATACCACAACTCTATTTTAAAAAGAAACACTTCTTATTCATCTTAATTTTAATCGCCGGCTATTTACTCGTTTCTTATCTACCACATTTGATTGTTGTTAACAGGCCAATGCCGTTGCCCGGAGGCGAAGGTTTTAAGGCCAATGATAAACCATTCAGGCAACCACCAAATGGTTTAATGAGAGGGGTCAGAGATTTTGGTCAGCATTTTTTTCAGTTTGCTATTACGCTTTCGCTGGCATTTATTTTAAAAATAATGGAGCGATGGAAAAAAACAGAAGAAGAAAAAGCAGCAGCTGAACTCGCCTACCTGAAAGCACAAATCAACCCGCATTTTTTATTTAATACACTCAACAGTATTTATTCATCAGCGATTAAAGAAAATGCAGATACTACCGCTAATGCTGTAGTGAAGTTATCGGGAATGATGCGTTATGTAACTACCGAATCGCAACAGCAATTAGTAACATTAGAAAAAGAAATTGCTTACATAACAGATTATATTGAACTGCAGCAAATGCGAATGGGCAATACGGTTCAATTATCTTATACAGTAACCGGTAACCTAACAGGCAAAAAAATTGCCCCACTAATTTTAATACCGTTTATTGAAAATGCGTTTAAGTACGGAGTGAACCCCGAAAAACCATCACTGGTGGAAGTTGTGATTGATATTAAAGGAGATATCCTGGAACTAAAGACACATAATCATAAAGTGGTTACTAAAGAACATACACATGGAGAGAGTTTGGGAGTTATTAATACAGAATCAAGATTAAATTTGATGTACCCCGGCAATCATGAACTGGTAATAAATGAAGATGACAAGGAATATTTAGTATTGCTGAAAATAAAACTGCATGATTAAAGCCATAGCGATAGATGATGAACCGCCTGCACTGCAGTTGATAGAAACATTTTGCAGTCGGGCAGAAGATATATCGCTTGAGAAAACCTTCACCAACCCTGATGAGGCTTTAAAATATTTACGCAAGTTCCCGGTTGATTTATTGTTTTTGGATATACAGATGCCATCTGTAAACGGAATTGATTTTTATAAATCAGTAAAGCAGGATACAATGGTCATCTTCACCACTGCCTTCAGCGAATATGCAGTGGAGGGATTTAATTTAAGCGCCGTAGATTATTTATTAAAACCATTTACCTACAAACGCTTTCAGCAGGCAGTTGCAAAAGCAGTTGAATATTATAATTTCAAAAACCAGCAGCAAAGTGAAGAACAAAAATATATTTTCTTCCGGGCAGATTATAGTTTGGTGAAGATTGCTGTGGCAGATATCATTTATGTTGAAGGGCTGGATGATTATTTAAAAATTCATTTAGAAAATAAAACACCGGTAGTAGCAAGAATGACAATGAAAACCATGACGGAGAAATTGCCCTCTAAAGATTTCATAAGAGTTCATCGTTCTTATATCGTTCCATTGAGTCGTATTAATAGTGTCCGTAATAAGACCATCTATATCGGTGAAGAAGAAATTCCTTTGGGCAGCAGTTATGAAGAAAACTTTGTGAAAGTTTTTAACAAATAAAAATTTTTCACCGCAACATTTTCATTGTTTACCGCAATGTTCATTGGTAATTATTCACACACAAAATATTTTTAAATAAATACTGTTTAATTAATAAATAAAGGCAGCGTTATTAAATTGTAAATCCTCTCCATCGTATCGAATAAACTTTACACAAACTATCAGCCCCAACTGTTTTTAAAACCCTTCTCATTTTCATTTACTGTTACCAGCACACTGCTTGCGGGATGAATAACCATCATCAGCAAAACCTGTGTTATGATACCAATACAAAGTAAAATGATCGGTGTTCTTTTTTGCATCGCAATGTGTGTAAACAAAGCAACAGCACAATTAAAATCAAAAGGATTGGAAGCCGGAATAAATATCGGCACATTTATTTACCAGGGAGATTTAACACCACAAAAAGTCGGTTCGCTCAAAACACCGGGATTGGGTATAAATCTTTATGTATCCAAACCAATACGCAACAATATTTACCTGCGGTTAAATTTTGCATTAGGAAAATTAAAAGGAGATGATGCGAAGTATAATAACCCTTTGTGGCGACAACAACGCAATTTCAACTTTAAATCACCGGTAGCAGAGTTATCAGGTAACATGGTTTGGTATCCGTTGGGTAATAACGATTATGCAAATGGAAGAAGATTGGTTCCCTATGTTTCCGGCGGCGCAGGATTAGCATTATTAAGAATAAAAAGAGACTGGAGTCAATTAAACAGAGAAGCATTTACCGGTCAGCAAAGTTTTTTTGACGGGCTAAGTGCAGACGAGGCACACCGTTTACCCAGGGTAATACCTGTTATTCCAATCGGAGCAGGTGTGAGTTATTCATTATCACCCAAAATTTCTATTGTAACAGAAGCATCCTACCGCTTTTTGTTTACAGATTATTTAGATGGGTTTAGCCAGTCAGCCAATCCTGCAAGAAAAGATTCATACTACAGTATATCAGCCGGAATAAAATATTCTTTTGGAAAGAACAGAGGAATTGATTGTCCAAAAATCAGATTATAAAAACAAACAAATGACAATAGTTTTCCGCAGGATAATTCTTGTTGGCCGCAATTATTTTTTTCGCCTTTCATCATAAGCAACATTTGTATTCAATAACACCTAATATAAAATCAATCATGAAAAAACTAATCGCCGCAATTATCATCATTACCACTGTTGCGGTCTCCTGTTCAAAGAGCACATCAACCAGCACCACTACAGTTGATTGTTCCGGCACAGCCAAATCGTATGCAACAGACGTGAGTCCTGTTATTACAACATACTGTGCAACTAATTCCGGTTGTCACGGTACGGGAAGTTCACAAGGGCCGGGTGCATTAACCAGTTATGCGCAGGTATATAGTGCAAGAGCGTCCATAAGAATTTCTGTTGCCAATGGAACCATGCCGCAGAATACAACATTAACTACGGCACAAAAGAATGCCATTCTCTGCTGGATTGATAATGGAGCATCTAATAACTAATTTATTCATCACTTATAAACCAACCGATATGGAAAGGAAAGATTTTTTAAGAAACATGTTTATTGGAGCCACATCTGCTTCGCTAATATTGCAGGCTTGTAAAAAAGATAGTTCAACAACAAGTTCCTCATCGGGAACAAGCACCGGTACCAACACAGGAACAAGTTCGGGAAGTTGTACTGTTTCTCCAACAGAAACACAGGGACCATTCCCAACTATCACACCGTCATCACTGGTTCGTTCTGATATTAGAGTTGACAGAACGGGTGTGGGCTTTACGGTGAAAATTTATGTAATGAATAAAAATACCAGTTGCTCTCCATTAGCAAATGCTATTGTTGATATATGGCATTGTGATAAAGATGGTTATTATTCAGAGTATGGCGGATCAGGAATGCAGTCTGTTGATTATACCGGTGTGCATTTCCTACGGGGAAGACAAACAACTGATGCAAATGGGTTGGTGACATTTACTTCTATTTTCCCCGGTTGGTATTCAGGAAGAGCCACACATATTCATGTACATATATATAATGCATCAGGGACATCGTTGCTTATTACACAAATTGCTTTTCCCGAAGGAAGCACCAGTGCGGTAGCAACAGTGAATGGGACTGCCGGTGTAGCATATGGTTATAATAAGGGAATGAGTGGCTATACTTATAATGCCAGCGATAATATATTCAGTGATGATACTGCGGGTGCAGAAATAGGAACGATTGCGGGAAATATCAGCGATGGCTATACCATTACACAAAATATTTATGTAGCAGCATAAAAGGTTACAGGTGAAAAAAAGAATCATCAGGCTTTGCTACCGGAAAATAGTTGATAGTTCATGCACCAATGAAAAGGAAAGAATTGTATTTGAAACAACCTATGGAGAATTTCTGTTGCAGTCGCAGTTTTATAACCGGGAGAAAAAATTTTCTTCCTTTGAAGAAATAATAAAAAATAATCCCGCTGCAGAGAAATTACATTTTTTAGTTAGTGCGGGTGCGATGATGTACCTGCAACAATTGAATAAGATTATTCCAGGTGTGGAAGATAACCTGAAAAACACCTTTTTACCTTTTTCAGAATATAAGTTTGAATTGCTTGGCTCTGATACCAGCAATAAAACGACGCATAAAGTAGCCATCAACTTTTACAGCGACCCGTTGTTGTGGATAGATACCATTGATGAATACCTGCTGGTTTCAACAATGAAAGCAACACCATCCAAAGACGGAATACTTACTAACCTCTTCACTATACAACCCAATTTGAGTTTTTATTCATTTAAAGAAGAAGCATATGACTAAAGTTGCTGCAGCTAAAATATTTCTGGCAGATGAAAGAGGGATTCATGAAACAGAAAGGCTTCAAATCAGAAGCACCTTTTGTTTTGAAAATTACGTTAATGAACATAAGCAGTCAGCAGGAGATTTGTATGTGCTGAATGATAACATCCTGGCGCCGGGAGCTGCGGCAACTTTTATTGCCACACAAAACAGCTATATGGTGTTATTACCAATTGCAGGCGCTATTACTGTAAAAGAAACAACAATAGCTGCGGGGCAGGTAATGATTGTGCCAATGAATGAAAAAGAACAGCTGACCATACGCAATGCCTTCTCAAACGAAACCATCAATTATTTACAATTATGTTTTAAAACAGATTCGGTTGATGGGAAAATATTATCTAACACATTTGATGAACTGAATAAAAATCAAAATGAATTAAAAGAGATAGCTCCGGTTAAAGATCAGCAGGCCCAGTATCCTTTTTCCGTTTCATTGGGATTGTTTAATGGAAGAGGCGAAACAACCTGCACCTTAAAAGACCCAACAAAAAAAATATTTGTATTCGTTATTACCGGTGCATTTGAAGTGGAAGGAAGATTATTGCATGAAAGTGATGGACTGGCATTGTGGAACAGCTCCAACGTTGAAATGGAAGCGCTGAGTAATGATGCGTTGATATTGGTTACAAAATTCTGGTAATGGTTTTTAAAGTTAGTATTGGTTATGGTCAGGTTCATTGTACCTATGGATTACACTTCAAATCCTCCTCAACTTGTTGGGGAGGGTTTTCTTTTACCAGCAACCGATTGCAATGAAACTGCCCGTTTGCTATTCAGCAATTATTACGATATTAGTTGAGTCATTCACCCAATTACCAATCAACTCTTGCTATGAATAATAACAGATTGCTCCGCTACTCCATCGTAGCCGCATTAGCCGGTTTTATTTTTGGTTTTGATACCGTGGTTATATCCGGCGCCAATTTGCCTATTAAAGAATTATGGCATACCACGCCGTTCTTTCACGGAACATTTATTATGAGTATGGCGTTGTGGGGAACAGTATTAGGCGCCATTTTTTGCGGAGGTCCAACTGAAAAATATGGAAGAAAGAAAGTGTTGTTATGGATTGGTATTTTATTTACTGTCTCAGCATTAGGAACAGCCATCGCTCCTAATCCTTACATCTTTTCAGCATTAAGATTTATTGGCGGTATTGGTATTGGTGTTTCATCAGTAGTGGCACCAACTTATATCTCCGAAATTTCTACTGCTAAAACAAGAGGAAGATTGGTAGGTATGTACCAGTTTAATATTGTATTTGGGATATTAGTAGCATTTGTTTCTAATTATTTATTACAAGGAGTAGGCGGTGCTGGTGACTGGCGCTATATGTTGGGGATAATGACAGTACCGGCTTTAATATACACTATAATGGTACCGGGTTTGCCCGAAAGTCCAAGATGGTTAATTACAAAGAAGAATGATTTAACTGCTGCCAAAGAAACATTAAAACAAATTGGTGCAGAAAATCCTGATGAAGAAATAAAAAATATTATTGCGGCCAATGAAAGTATTCATGCCGGCAAAGCCAACGAATCTATCTTTAAACCAAAATTCAGAAAAGTAGTTTGGTTATCATTTTTGATTGCTTTCTTTAACCAGCTATCCGGCATAAACTTCATTTTATATTATGCTCCTGAAATTTTAGAAAGAGCTGGTATAGGAACAAAAGATTCTTTGCTCAATTCTATTTCTATTGGTGGTGTAAACCTGTTGTTTACTTTTATTGGTTTATATCTTATTGACAGAATCGGAAGAAAACAACTGATGATTGTCGGGTCATTCGGATATATAATCAGCCTTTCAGCTGTGGCGTATTGTTTTGCGTTTACTGCAGGCAATGCTTTGTTAATGTCATCATTATTATTATTCATCGCTTCACATGCTATTGGGCAGGGTGCAGTGATATGGGTATATATTTCAGAAGTGTTTCCCAATAATGTACGGGCACAGGGACAATCGTTTGGTTCCAGCACACATTGGGTGTTTGCTGCCATCATCACACAAATAACACCACTCTTCCTTGATAAAGACAACGGTGTATTTGGAAAAGACCCGTGGCCTATCTTTGGTTTCTTTGCTTTTATGATGGTGTTACAATTAGTGTGGGTATTAACTAAGATGATTGAAACAAAAGGAGTATCATTAGAAGAGTTGGAAAAGAAATTAATTCATGAATAAAAATATCAGAGTTTTACAATAGCAAATCCATTCCTCGCATTGCGTTCATAAGGCACAGCAATTTCTTTATCGCTTATTTGCCTTGCCCTTTGAAATAATAAAGTACTGCTGATATTCCAGTAAACCAATCCTTCGTTTAAAGGATTACCATTTACATCCAATATAGTGGAGCTTCCAATTTCATCCTGCCGGTGAAAACTATTGTAAAGAAAAAATAACTTATCATCATTGGGCAAAAAAACATAAGACAGGTTGCCGTTGTTCAATTCCCCTGACTGTTCTTTGTTGATGATGCCACTCCAGCAGCTGTCTTTTCCTGAAGCAGAAAAATAATACATACTTAAATCACCACGATCATATAATTCTTTTGTTCCGGCTAAATGATTGTAACGGGTGTAATCATCCCTGTTGAGTTGAATAGTTGTGCCGGAGTTGTACCGAACTTCTTCTTCTTTTTGCAAATCTTCGGGTGAATATTTTTCACCATAAGGTCTGCCATATTCTTTCAGCAATAAGAATCCTTTATCCGGTACGGTCATAAAATATTCTTCAAATTTTGTTTTGCTGGTTGTTTTAGTCGCTGCAATAGTGTTGAATTTATAAATGGTATCGTATAGAATAGTGCAGGTGTCTAATGAATATTGAAGCATCCGCACACTCTTTGCCAGCGGTGAGCGGTATTGAGATAATACACCCGCCATCACTTCCCTCTTTTCATTGTTGAGCGATAAACATACATCCTGTATAGAACTGCTTTTCGGAACACGGATCGTTCTCATTTCAAACCGCCTGCTGGTATCAGTAAAGTGAAACAATAAACCGCCCTGGTTAACTATGGTTGAAGAAAGCATCAGCCATTCTCCGTTATTTGCCAGCTTAACCGGGCAATTGGTAAAATGCTCCAATGGATAATCAATAAAATCATATTGAATATAGGGTTGGGTAAAATGCGGATTTTGTATGAGCTGATGATTTAATAATATCCAGTTTTTATCGAACAAAAGACTATGCAGTTTCATGGCTGTATCAGGAACAGTTTCAAATCCCAGCAACAGTAATTTGCTTTTATCCTGTGAGCGAATTAATAAGAAATCAGAGCCGATCATATTATAGGGAAAAGAACAAAGCAGTGAAGCGACCGAATCTTTTTCACCGTCATCTGCATACCGGTTTAATAACACTACGGTTGAATCTTTCTGTTTTGTAAACAGCAGTTGATCCATGTGGGTAGAACCAGCAACAAAATATTCTTTTAAAATAGTATCGCTGAAAGATGTGGTAACTGTTCTCACCAGGTTCATCCGCTGATCATAAATATCAAAGCCGGGATCTTTATCATCTATCCACGGAGTAATGATCTTCTTTCCTTTATTTTTCTTTTTGCTTTTTTGTACCCAGTAATAATTACCGGCTTTTCCAATTACTTCAAAGCGTACATTGTCAGCATCACCAATGAAAGGAGAATACAAAACTCTTTGTGCATTGGTAAAAACAGGAATGCCTAAAATGATCAATATGGAAACAAAAAGTTTACCCATTCTATAGCGGAATCAACTATAAGTTACGATAAATTTTCCTTTACCTTCGCTCATTCAAATTTTACTGCTATGAAATTTCGCAATTTTAAGATGGTAGATTATGTAGTGTATGGCCGTGGATGTTTTAACCAGCTCGATGAAATTATTGCTCCCCGCCGCAAAGAAGGTAAGCCCATGATCTTTTTAGTAGATCATTTTTTTGAAGGGAAAGCATTATTAAACCGCATACCTCTGCGGGGCAATGATAAAATTGTATTTGCTGATGTTACCTATGAACCCAAAACAACACAGGTAGATAAATTAGCTCAGCAATTAAAAGATGAGCTTGGAACAGTGAGTGGTATTATTGGTATTGGAGGCGGATCTACAATGGATTTAGCGAAAGCGGTTTCATTGATGATGGGTAACCCCGGTTCCAGCGCTGATTACCAGGGATGGGACCTCGTAAAATTCCCAGGAGTATATAAAGCAGGTATTCCAACATTGAGTGGTACAGGTGCAGAAGTTAGTCGTACCTGTGTGTTAACCGGGCCAACAAGAAAGTTGGGAATGAACAGCGACTTTACTCCTTTTGACCAGATCGTATTAGACCCTGAGTTAACTGCCAATGCTCCCATCAACCAGCGTTTTTATACCGGTATGGATTGTTATATCCATTGTATTGAAAGTTTGGAAGGAACTTACTTGAATGAATTCAGTAAATCATACGGCGAAAAAGCACTGGAACTTTGCCAGGATGTATTTGTAAAAAAACAAGTATGGGATGATGAGTGTGATGATAAGCTGATGATGGCATCTTACGCCGGCGGAATGAGTATTGCGTATTCACAGGTGGGAGTAGCACATGCTGTTAGTTATGGGCTGAGTTATTTGCTCGGCACCAAACATGGCATTGGTAATTGTATTGTAATGAATCACCTGGAAGAATATTATCCTGCCGGTGTTAAAGAATTCAAATACATGGTGGAGAAAAATCAAATTGATATTCCAACCGGTATCTGTAAAGGATTAACCGATGAACAATTTGAAACGATGATCAATGTTTCCATTGGAATGAAACCGCTTTGGGAAAACGCTTTGGGTAAAGACTGGGAAAAGAGAATGACGAGAGAAAAGTTAAGAGCATTGTTTGAAAAATTATAATTTTATTATTGAAAATACTTAACCGCTCTGAAATTCAGCAGCGGTTTTTTTAATATGGTTAATTTGTAATTTCATAGCATGACACGCAGCCGTAAATACCTCAGCTATTTATTAAATCCTTTTGAATTATTGCGTACACAAAAAGTATTGCATGTAAACCCAACGGTAATTCCCAAACGTACGGAACCCGAACGCACTAAGATATATGTGTATGATTATAATACGGCAGAGTCGGCCGAAAGGTCTTTGCTAAAAGTAGATGACTGTTTCCCCTACCTGCACAGCGGAAAGATTACGTGGATTAATATGGATGGCTTGCGGAAAGAGGATGTAGAGAAGGTTTGTAACCATTATGGCATACACCCGTTGATACAGGAAGATATTTTAAGTGTTGGTCAGCGGCCAAAGATGGATGAAATAAACGGATTGATTTATTGCCTGATGAGTATGTTGTACTGGAATGAAGAACAATCGGCAGTAGAAACAGAACAAATCAGTATTGTGCTGGGTAAAGATTTTGTGATTTCATTCCAGGAAGATGCCAGCAAAGACGTGTTTAATCCATTGAGAGAAAAACTAAAATTCGCTGCCAGTAAAATCCGTCAGCAAAATGCAGATTATCTTTTTTATACGCTAATCGATTTAATAGTGGACAACTATTATACGGTAATGGAAAGATTAGGTGAGGGAATTGAAGCGCTGGAAGAAGACATTATAAGACATGCCGATACTAAATCGCTGGGAAAAATAAATATGCTGCGAAAAGAGATGATCGTTTTAAAGCGAAGCATTTCACCGGTTAGGGAATTGGTAAATGGTATTTTAAGAAGTGAGAGTGAGCTGGTAGAAGAAAGAACAGAAAAATATTTTAAAGATGTATATGACCACATAGTGCAGGCAAACGATCTGGCAGAGAACTATCGTGATATGATGATGAACCTGCAGGATTTATATTTAAGCAATGTAAATCTTAAAATGAATGAAGTAATGAAAGTGATGGCGGTAGTAACTTGTTTATTAGCTCCTGCCACAGTAATTGGCGGCATCTTTGGAATGAACTTCGATAAAAATGTAAACTTTTTTCACCAGCCCTGGGGTTTTTATAGTGCAATAGCTTTCATGTTACTCATACCTATTTGGATGGTATTTATTTTTAGAAAGAGAGGCTGGTTTTAGAAGAGTTTTAAGTTGAAAGTTTAATGTTTAAAGTTTTTATGTGTTTATCTCTCCTAACTTAACTTTAAACCTTCAACATTAAACGTTAAACTTTTTGTTTTCAAACTCCCGATACAAAGGCATTTTCTTTATGCTGCTGGCCGCCATGGGTTTTTCATTAATGGGAGCAGCTGCCAAAACTTTAAAGCAAAGTTTTAATGCAGGTCAGTTAGTATTCTACCGCAATGCCATGGGATTAATTTTTTTATCAGGCGGATTATTACTGCATAAACCTCAAAACAAAGGTGGCAAGTTATCATTACTCATTTTTCGTGGAATGATGGGCACAACAGCCTTGTATGGTTTATTGTATTGTGTGCTGCATATGCCACTGGGCACAGCCATGAGTTATAATCTTACTTCCACGTTATTTATTGCATTGCTGTCGTGGCTGGTATTAAAAGAATCTCCCGGAAGATTAGTGGCACTGGCAGTTATCATTGGTTTTGCCGGTATGTTGCTTATATATAAACCCAATATTCATTTGCCCTGGTACTATCATTTGGCTGGATTGTTTTCAGGAGTAGCTTCTGCAATTTCTTATTTAACAGTGGGAAGACTTACTAACTATTACGATACAAGAATAGTGGTGCTATCATTCATCTCAAGCGGTGTAATTATTCCATTGCTATTTATGCTCACCGGAAAATTATTTTCCATACCGGCAGATGAAGTATTTTTTGTTGACTGGAAATGGCCACAGGCAAATGAATGGTTTGCTATATTATCATTGGGATTAACAGCATTATTTGGTCAGTACTTTGTTACTAAAGCATATGGTGCCGATAAAGCAGGTATTGTTTCCGCTATCAGTTATGCCAACATTGTGTTTTCTGTATTGCTGGGAATGTTATTGGGAGATGCGTTTCCTGATGTATTTTCATTGAGCGGAATGTTATGTATAATACTAAGTGGTGTATTGATATCATTGTATAAAAGGAAAAGTGAATAATCATTATTGATGATATGGCACATAGTAATTGCCAACACATTACTAAAAAAGCAACAAGTAATTAAATATCTTTAAAAAACTTTTTCATGATTTTCGGATTAATTAAAAAGAATAGGCACTACATAGTAAATAAAAAAACGTATGAGATTTTTAGCCTCATAAATGAATCTAATTTTTTAGCAGAGTCAAGGGAAGCAAATAAATATAATGTAGCTGTTGAAATGATTAATTCCAATCCACCAACCCTTTGTTTTTATTTAAAAAATAGTTTCTTTAGAAAATACATTTTTTCTATCAAACATTCTACACGACTAATTGCAGTATTCAGGGAAACAGGTGAAAATACTGTTATTGAAACAAAGACAATAAGCAGCTATTTTTTTGGACTGTGGTATGTTATATGTTTTTTAATTGCAGTAACTGTAATTGTCAGAGGAGAAGGTGTTATGAGTTCTTTGTTTGTTTCTGTTTTGATTTTTGGATTAATGTTTTGGGGTGATATTGTTTATACCAGCCAAATAGGTAAAAATTTCGAAAACATTCTTTCCAACAATAAAATTGATTTTATAAAAACGGATAATCACCCCTGATAACCAATTTGCCAGAATAAGAGATATCCAAGCAAAATCGAAAAAACAACAGCTAGTAAACTTGTTAGTAAAACGATTTTATTTTTCATTGTTTTTTTAGTAATAGAACTCACAATTCCAAAACAAAGTAAAACAAGCCCAATTAGTAGGAGATAGAATGTTTTGTGAGAGAAAATTAATTGCAAACCCCAACCCGCCCCGCCAACACAAGTGGCTATTACCATTCCGGTTATTGCTAAAGCGATGGTTTTTGAATCTATAGAAGTGTCTCTCAAGAACTCCTCGTATTCTTTATGCTGCTCGTTAATTATCTCATTAACTTGTTTTTGAGCTATTATATCAGAAGCTATTTGTCTTTTGACCACATCTTTGGTTTTATCTTTTGCAAACAACTTTCCGGCTTCTTCACGAATTCTGGATACTTCTTCTTTAATCTTTTCTTCATTCTTTATGTTATCGGTAATTACTGTAATACCACCCCTTTGTTTGATGATCATGTTTACTGCTTCTCTGGCTTCATTGGAATAATCTTCTGTTGATTGAAATATCTCCAATATTTTTTTGTCTGGATAATCATTAAACTTATGTATAAAATCCTCTTTGTTCAACATACCTATAATTGTATAAAAAAATAATATTTAAGGCTGCTATAAAAATATATTTTTCGTATAAAACTTCAGGCATTCTTTTATAGACATGATATGGTGAAAAAACGAATAAATCATTTCTTTAGTTCCAAATGCTTTATACCAATTCAAATTTTGCCTCACTAACCGGTATTTACCCTTATTTTCATCAACCTATTTTCCCACTCATCAAAACCAATAATTTTTTTTAAAATTATTTTTCCTTCCTAAAATATTGAAAAACAGCTGTTTTATGTTAAATACTGTATTGGCAACGACCAGCTACTATAAAAAAAACGGTACTATGTGTTATATAGTACCAAACTTAACCCTATATTTGTGTTGTAAAGTTGAAGATGATGGTAAAAGGGGGTTAAACTAAAGCAAGGCAGTAACAACGAAAAGCAATCAATCTACCCCCGGCCACTTGACACAACAGATGATTCAAAAGAACAATTAAAAACTCCGAAGTATGAACATCGAGAACACACAAAGCCAGATGCGGAAAGGCGTATTGGAGTTTTGCATTCTCTCCATCATTAAACGAGGCGAGGTTTATCCAAGTGACATTATTGATGAAATGAAGAAGGCAAACCTTAACATCCTGGAAGGAACACTCTACCCGCTGCTGACACGTTTAAAAAATGCAAACCTGCTCACTTACCGCTGGGTGGAAAGCAGCAGCGGACCTCCAAGAAAATATTTTTCATTAACCGATAAAGGTGCAGCTTTCTATGGTGAACTAAGCGCTACCTGGAATGAGCTGGCCAATGCGGTTACTGCAATAACACATTCCAACGGACAACAGACCAACAACGAACCTATAAACACCGACACCAACAACTTTAACCAGTAAAAAATCGAACAGAAGATGAAAAAGGTAATTAATATAAACTTTCAGGGCAGGGTTATTCCGATAGAAGAAACTGCGTTCGAAATGTTAAAGCAATACAGCGACAGTTTGCGTGTGTACTTCGCTAACGAAGATGGTCGTGATGAAATCATCAACGACATTGAGAACCGCATCGCCGAACTGTTTGATGAAAAAATTAAAAAAGGTGCAGTATGTATTACTGAGGAAGATGTAAACAATGTAATTAACAGTATGGGCCGTCCTGCAGATTTTGATGAGATAGGTGGTGCTGAATCAGGAACATCCTCAGGCAGCAGCTCAAGCTCACAGTCTTATAGCAGTGCCGAACAGGTAAAACAACCACGCAGGTTAGCCAGAAGCGGAAATGATAAAATTATAGGTGGTGTAGCTGCCGGTTTAGCTCACTACCTGCGTATAGATCCTGCCGTTATGCGTATCTTATTTGCAGTAGTTACGTTTGGTGGTTTTGGTGCAGGGTTCTTATTGTATATCGTATTATGGATAGTGCTGCCTGTTGCTGACCTAGACAGCAGCACTGTTTTACGTAAACGTTTATACCGCAACCCTGATGATAAAGTAATTGGTGGTGTGGCCAGCGGTATCGCTGCTTATTTCAAAATAGAAGTGTGGATTCCCCGTCTCATTTTTGCTGCACCATTTATTTTGGGTGCAGTATCATCTATCCTCAGAAGTCATTGGTGGGGACCCGCTCCGGTAATATTTTCAGGAGGTTTTGGCGGAACATTATTTGTAACCTATCTCGTATTATGGATTGTATTACCATTAGCAAATACGGCAGCAGAAAAATTAGAAATGCGTGGTGAAAAAGTGGATTTGGAATCAATTAAGAATACAGTAAAAGAAGAATTACAAAGCGTAAAAGGAAGAGCCGAAAGAATGGGATCAGAGTTTAAAGAAAAAGCACAGGAATGGAGTAAAGAAGCGGCTGATAGAGGAAAAGCATTTGCAGCAGAAGCAGCACCGGTAGCCAGAAAAACAGGACATGGAATTGGTCATGCGATTGGCGTATTATTTAAAGCATTCTTTTTATTCATCGCCGGTATTATAGTATTCACTCTGTTTGTGTTATTGATTCTGGCATTAGTTGGAATGATTGGCGCCGCTCCGTTTGCAGGATTTCTTTTTGATGGAACATGGCAAACATTTCTTGCCTGGGCAACATTGATATTATTTATAGGAGTGCCCATAATTGCCATCGTAGTTTGGTTGGTTAGAAGAATAGCAGGCATTCGCTCAAAGAAAAGTTATTTGGGATATGCATTTGGTACATTATGGACGATGGGTTGGGTTGCACTGATATTGTTCATTGCTTCAATAACCAGGGATTTTAAAAACCAAACTCCCGTTAAAGAAGATGTCGCCATTCAGCAACCGGCTAACGGGACATTAAAAGTAAAAGCAGTGGAAAGCATGGATCGTTATTATAACCGAAACTGGTGGTGGTTTGATGAAGATGATAATGATAATTCGTTTTTCGTGAATTCGACAGAAGATAGTTTATACCTGAATACAGTCAGGGTAAAAGTAGTGAAGAGTCAAGACACGTTATTTCATGTGCACCTGGTAAAAATATCAAGAGGCGATGATCCAACAAAAGCAGCAACCAAAGCGAAAAATATCAGGTTTACAGTAAACCAGCAGGATAGTGTTTTGTTATTGCCAAAAGGTTTTACAGTTGGTGTTAATGATAAATACCGTGCACAACGAGTGTTGGTGGTAATTGAGGTTCCCAATGGTAAAAAGGTAGTAATGGATAAAAGTTTAGATAACTATGACTGGTTTGAAGTAAACTATAACCGCAGAGGCATTGGCTGGACAGTAGATTGGGATGATAACTGGGACAGAGATTATAGCTGGGGAACAGATGGTGTTTATCAAATGACGGATGATGGGTTAAAAAGAACAGATAAAAAAGATGTAAAAGTTAAGAGTGGAAAAATTAAGATTGATGAAAATGGTGTGCAAGGTGAAATCAATGTAGAAGAGAATGATAAAGGTGAACCGTCTTACCGTTACAAAAAAGAAGGCGATACCATCAAAATCGTTCCTGTAAAACCAGATGCACCTAAAACTCCGGAAAAGAAAGAAGAAAAGAAAACAACAGCAGAAGCAGCATCAACAGAATCATTGTTTCCTTTTACTAAAGTAATAGACGTTATTTAAGAGTGTAAGGTTAAAGTTGGAACAAAGGGTCCCGAGCGAAAGTGAGGGGCCCTAATTTTCGAACTTAATTTTTACACCAGCAAATTAAACCCTGTCAAAACTTTTTTGAAATGGTCTTTATCAGACCGGGTTCCAACAACTTCCTTACAACCTGCCCGGAAAATGAGATGATCCAACAACCCTCATTTAACACCTTTCAAAAAAAATAAACATGAATCCTAAAGCCAGGCCAATTGTATTGGTAATTGTGTTAACGGTACTGGCAATAGCAGCACTTCGTGGCCAGCAAAAAAATAAGTGCAGGCAAACAGAGTCTGCTGCCATTCCCAATATTACAGTAATGCTAAACTTTAATACTATAGTTCAGTAAACAACTGATCAAAGCCACTGCATAAATTTCTTTGTATGAAAAAGTTAACTGCTATCACCCTTTCTATTCTGGTTATTTTATTGTTTTCTGCATGTCATCATCATCATCGCCATCATGGATTTAAAACATATTTCTGGACGAGCAGCAGGGACGCCGAGAATGAAGAGCTGTATATAAACGGAAGATATATTGGTCAACTGCCTTTGTTAAATGAAGCTCCCGATGATAATAATGGACTAAAAAGCGAAGCCTTATTTGTTCATTTGCCATCGGGCAGATATAAAGTTATTATCAGAGACAATGATGGAGATGTAAAATTCAGAGAAACATTAAGACTGCATATTGGCGGTGGTGATAAAACCATTGCTGCTTCAGGGGAAAATGAAGAGTACCGCTCACTGCGTATTATTGAAGGAGACGAACTGATAGAAGAGATTTTAAAATAAGAATCAAATATTTCATACTGGATAAAGTTTTGTTTTTTTGCCAGTATGAATATCAGCATTGATCATTCCATTTTACAATGCCCGGCAACAAAGCAGGACATATTTCCTGCAGATAATGATATTCTTGATCGGGTCAATAACCAACTAACTAATGCTGAAAAATTTACCGCTGGCCTGGTTAATGAATCGAAAACGATTTTCTATCCCATCAAACAAAATATTCTCTTTCTTCATCAGCAATACTGCATTCCGCTTACCAACGATTCCATTGGTAAAACTCAAATGGCTTTTGATAAAGAACGAATCTTTAATTATTATAATGAAATAAAGTATATCAGCTTTGAGGGAAAGCAGATTTATGAAGATGCTGATAAATGGGTTGACTTCCGTGATTTTGTTTTGCCATACACACAACACGGTTTTTCAAACGTTCGGAAATATATTCAGCCCAAAGGAAAATATTTTGCCGATATAGCCAGTGGTCCGGTAGCTTTTAAAGAATATGTTCACCTGGCAGATGGATATGAATGCCGTATTTGTATTGATATTTCTGTAAACGCTTTGCTGGAGGCTCAATATAATTTGCAGCAGGAAAACCAGCCCGGTATTTTTATTTGTGCGGATATGCTGGCATTGCCATTAAAAGAAAATGTATGTGATGCGGTTGTTTGTCATCATGCATTATTTCATGTACAAAAAAATCTGCAGCAAACGGCCATGAATGAAATGCACCGTATTGCAAAACCTACCACCAACATTGCAATTGTGTATGATTGGTTTTATCATTCAAGATTTATGAACATTGCACTCGGGCCCGTTCAGTTATATCGCATCGCCAGGCATTATGCCGGAAAATTGTATGCAAGATTGTTCGGGAAAAACAAACTCTACTTTTATTCACACAGTCGTAAATGGTTCATAAAAAATAACCCCGGAAACCAAATAAAATTTTATAGCTGGCGAAGCATCAATAAATATTTCAGCAGCATTTACCTGCATAAAAAGTTAAGAGGGAAAAAGCTACTTCACTATATCTGGAATAAAGAAGAACAGAAACCTGAACTAATGGGGCGAATAGGTGAATATGCCGTAATCGTCATCACTAAATAAATTTCTTTTATCAATTGCCCGTTGCCAATTGTCTATTGGCTGTTACCACGTACATTTGCGGGCAACTTTAATGCTTGTCACACATGAAGAATACTCCCTTCACTCACAAACACATTGCTCTCGGCGCCAAGATGGCTGAATTTGCAGGTTATAACATGCCCATCAGCTACAGCGGTATTAACGATGAACATGCTGCCGTAAGAAATAATGCCGGTGTGTTTGATGTAAGTCATATGGGTGAATTTATTTTAAAGGGACCCGATGCACTCGATTTAATTCAGAGAGTCACTTCCAATGATGCATCCAAACTCACTAATGGAAAAGCACAATACAGTTGTTTGCCTAATAAAGAAGGGGGAATTGTTGATGATTTGCTGGTGTATTGCATTGAAGAAAATAAAGTTTATATGCTGGTAGTGAATGCCAGTAATATTGAAAAAGACTGGAACTGGATTTCATCTTTCAATGATAAAAGTGCGGAGATGCATAACATTTCTGACAAAACATGTTTGCTGGCAATACAGGGTCCTAATGCCACTAAAGTTTTACAACCGCTTACTGACATAGATATTCTGAACCTGAAATATTACACGTTTGTAAAAGGAAAATTTGCAGGAGTGGATAATGTGCTGATAAGTGCTACAGGTTATACAGGTTCTGGTGGTGTGGAGATTTATTTTGAAGATAAAGAGGATAATGCTACTAAAATCTGGGATGCAATTTTTGAAGCAGGTAAAGCACAGGGAATAAAACCAATCGGTCTTGGTGCAAGAGATACATTAAGATTAGAAAAAGCTTTTTGTTTGTACGGTAATGATATTGACGACACCACTTCACCATTAGAAGCCGGCCTTGGGTGGATTACCAAGTTCACCAAAGAGTTTACAGCAAAAGATATTATTGCCAAACAAAAACAGGATGGAGTAGAAAGAAAACTGGTGGGCTTTGAAATGGTAGAAAAAGGAATTCCACGTCATGGTTATACGATAAAGGATTTTGGCGGGATGGAAATAGGTGTAGTAACTTCCGGAACACAATCTCCTACTTTACAAAAAGCCGTCGGGCTGGGTTATGTAAGAACAGCATTTTCAAGCGAAGGCTCAAAGATTTATATATCAGTAAGAGATAAATTATTAGAGGCAAAGGTGGTAAAGGTTCCTTTTGCATGATTATTGGGGGAAGAAGCTACGAGTTATGAGAAGTGAGTTGCGAGATAATTGTTATGGAATTTCTCGCAGCTCGAAACTCACCACTCAAAACTCAAAACATCATACATAACAATGCCAACCATTCACATAACTACGCTGATACATGCACCGGTTGAACGGATATTCAATCTTAGCCGTCATATTGCATTGCATAAAAAATCAATGGAACATACGGGTGAAAAAGCAGTAGGCGGTGTAACCACCGGTATGATTAATTTAGGAGAAACGGTTACCTGGGAAGCCAAACACTTAATGAAAAAACGGCGTTTTACTTCTAAGATAACTTCAATGAAGTTTTATGATAGCTTCACCGATGAAATGATAAAAGGCGATTTTAAATCTTTCAAACACGAACATCATTTTAAACAGATTGACAACGGCACCATCATTATTGACATCCTCAGTTATGAAGTTCCTTATGGTGTAATCGGGCAATTAGTCAACAGTTTTTACCTGCACCGCTATTTAGAATCTTTAATTAACAAAAGAAACGAAGTGATTAAAGAATATGCCGAAACAAAAAAATGGGAGGCATTATTGGCTGGCGCAGTTAATGCGTAGTGATTTATATTTGCTCAATGGATAATAAAAAGCCCACCCTGTTTACCTGTTTATCTCCCGCACTGCTTCACTTGTATGATTTGAATAATGCTGTGGTAGTAATCATTGATGTTTTTCGGGCAACCTCTACTATTGCCGCTGCCTTATACAATGGCGCCAAACAAATTATTCCTGTAGCTGAAGTGGCAGAAGCCATCAGCCTCAGTAAAAAAATTGATGGTATTGCAGCCGGTGAAAGAGATGGAAAAATAGCAGAAGGCTTACAACATGGCAATTCTCCACTGGAATATCGCCGTGACTTTATTGAAAATAAAACACTGGTATTAACCACCACTAACGGAACCAAACTCCTGCACATGGCATTGAACAATCATGCCAACACCATCATCACCGGCTCGTTTCCCAACTTAGGTGCTGTGTGTGATTTTATTTTAAAAGAAAATAAAAATGTAGTGCTCGGTTGTGCCGGATGGAAAGACCGATACAATTTAGAAGACACTTTATTTGCCGGCGCCGTTATCCATAAAGTACAGGAACATTTTACCATTCATTGCGACAGTTCATTAACTGCCATAAGCATGTATGAACAGCATATGCACGACTTGCATGCCTTTGCGCCCAAACTCACTCACTATCATCGCTTAGTTGACCGCTTTGGTTTAATTGAAGATATTCGTTTTTGTTTTACTCCGGATGTGGCGAACGTTTTGCCTTTATATAAAGACGGAAAGCTGGTTAAGGGATAATTGTTTGATGGCCGAATTGTTTGATTGTTGTTTTTCAATAACAATCAAACAATGTAACTATCTAACCATCCATTCCTCCAAGCCAAACCCGTAAAGATAATCATTTTTATCTCCACCTGCTGTGTATAAAATAAATCTTAAAACAACCCTTTTCATTGGGAAATCTGCCGTGTATTCCTTTACTTTTGCAAATTGCCCTTTTCACAACGAGGCAACCAACTAAATAAACTACTGAATGGCATTACCTCACCTTATTAAGTACGTGTACAACAGCGGTACTGATGAAGTTATACGTCGCGGCAAAAAAATTCATGCAATTGGCTTTGTGGAATTAGTTGACCATGATGACCTCATGGGCTCAGCAGCATTTCGGATAAGAGATGATGCTTACTCCACTTTTTACAAAGTATATATTCAAAAGTATAAAGACCCAAAGACGATGACGGTACGTTGTACCTGTCCGTATAATTTAGGTGATATATGCCGGCACGAAACAGCAGCGTTATTTCAACTGCAGGATTTGATTGATAGAAATATGCTGGGAGATAAAGATGTTGCCTATAACCAGAAGCATACGGTGGTGAAGATGAAGTTTATTGATTTAAAAACAATCAAATTGTTAACCGGTCAGAATAATTATGAGGAAGCTGAAAAATTAGTACGTTCCTACAGGGCCAATATCAATTTTGCAAAAGAGGAAAGAGTGGAAGCGGAATTGAATATTGAAGCAGAATCATACCCGTTGGTCTTACAGAAGAACGAAGAAAGAAATTTTGATACCAGTTGCAACTGCGATGATAAAGAACATCCTTTGTGTGTGCACAAGACAATGCTCTTACTTCAATTGCTCAACGCATACGGTCCGCATTATTTTGACAGCATCCGTAACTGGGATAAAGAGAAAAATAAATTACTGGAGGCATATGGTTACAGTTTAAAAGATGATTTGGCGGGTAAGTTTGAATTTGCGTATAAAGATGGTAAACCATTTTTAAGAGTGTTGGATGCAAGTATTAAAAGGGTATCGCCTCTTCAACAACCAACCAGGCCGCAACCTTTTTTTGTTAAACCAAAAGAAGAGGAAGTTGTTGCTGTAGCCGCCGATGTAGAAACAGCAGAACAAACCGGTGTAAGACTGGGAATAGTATTTAATGCAAACGAAACCGGGTATCCATATTTTCATGTTGATACATTACAGGGAGAAACTAATGAAGAACAAAGAAGGTTTATTGGTAAGTCTGAAAAATTGGATCTTGCCAAGTTTGTAAATACAGAATCGTTTAATGAAGAGGATAAACAACTCCTTCAGCAGGTAAGAAAATTACAAAGCGCCGAAATAACTAAATATCTCAACCGTAACTCTCCATTTAGCGGCATCTGGGAAAACATAATTCATCATGAAGAAGATGATTTACCGGAAGAAACAAAATCATTGATGAACGAATACCTGCATCCGAAATTGAAGAAGTTATTTACGGAGCAAATGGAGAATCCTTTCGTCTTCCTTGTTCGTAATAAAAAAACATTCAAGACAAGTGATTTGGAAAATGTGGAACTGGCAGCCGAACCAATTCATCCCATCTTCAATATCGGTGTAAATAAAAACAACTGGGAAATTACCTGTTATGTGAAGATTGGCCCGCAAACTATCAACATTACGGATAATGAATGGCCAAGCCCCATTGTGTTTTTATATAATGGCACTCTATACTTGTGGGAAAAAACAGATGACATATTGCAGGCAGAAAAGTTTTTGCAGAAAGGTAATATGCTCATCAGCAAAGAAGACTGGCCCAAACAATTACAACAATACATTCTTCCGTTAACCAGGGAATATAAAGTTGAGTTTGATAAATCACTTATTAAAGAAGTAAAAGAAGGTGAACCGGAAGTGAGACTGATGTTGCTGGAAAAAGGGGATTACCTCGTATTTCAACCTATCTTCTCCTATAAAGGATTTGAAGTAAAAGGAAATGAAAAAGATACTATCACCATTCCGGTTGAGGATAAAATATTAATAGTTCATCGTAATAAAGAAGCAGAAAGAGCTTTTTTACAAAAGCTGGAGGCCTTGCATTCTCAATTCATCCGTCCCGAAGGTGGATATAATTTAGTATTGAAAGGAAGTGATGTATTAAAGAATAACTGGTTCTTCCTTTTTGTGGATGCCATGAACGAATGGAAGATTCCGGTAACCGGTTTTGAGGCATTAAAGAATTTCCGTTTTAATACTGCCAAACCCAAAACACAGATTTACATCAGCAGTGGAATGGACTGGTTTGATGCGAAAGTAAATATTCACTTTGGCGACCAGCAAATAACCATTGCGGATGTAAAGAAAGCCTTGGCGAATAAACAATCTTTTGTTCAGCTGCAGGATGGAACATTGGGAATCTTGCCGGAAGACTGGTTAAAGAAATATTCACTGCTTTTTAAAGTGGGCGAAGGCAAACACGAGCAACTGCGTTTATCAAAATACTATTACAGTGTTATTGATGAATTGTATGAAAAGAAGAGCGATGAAGAAGTAATGATTCAGCTCGAAGAAAAATATGAACGGCTGAAAGAGTTTAAAAATATTAAGGAGATAGAAGTCCCTTCGGTATTAGATCATATACTGCGTCCTTACCAGGTGAGTGGCTATCATTGGTTAAATTATTTGACTGAAGTTGGCTGGGGTGGAATATTAGCCGATGATATGGGGTTGGGTAAAACGGTACAGGCCCTCACCTTTATGCAACATTTCAGAGAAAAGCATGGTAAGTTAACAGCGATTGTTATTTGTCCAACCACATTGATATATAACTGGGAGAATGAAATTAAAAAATTCACTCCGCAATTAACGTATCAGATTCATCATGGCGGCGCAAGAACAAGAGATAAAAACCAGTTGATAAAAACCAATGTTGTTATCACTACTTACGGGACTTTACGAAGTGATATCAAGTTGCTGGTAGATATCGATTTTGATTATGTGGTGCTGGATGAATCGCAGGCTATTAAAAATCCGCAGAGTAAAGTAACCAAAGCGGCTTCATTGCTGGAGGCAAAGAACCGCCTTTGCATGAGTGGTACTCCTTTGCAGAACAATACCTTTGATGTGTATGCACAAATGAACTTCCTTAACCCGGGTATGCTGGGCAGTGTGGAGTTCTTCCGCAATGAGTTTGCCACACCTATTGATAAGTTTGGTGAGCAGGAACAAAAAGAACATCTGCGTAAACTGTTGTATCCGTTTATTCTCCGCCGCACCAAAGAACAGGTAGCAAAAGATTTACCGGATAAAACAGAAATGATTCTCTTTTGCGAAATGGAAGATGAGCAACGTACAATCTATGATGCATTCCGGAATAGTTTCCGTGAAAAAATTCTTGGAACGATAGAACAACAGGGTATTGACAGATCACAACTCACCATCTTACAGGGTTTGATGAAGCTGCGGCAGATTTGTGATTCACCGGCTATTATGAATGAAGAAGAAAAATATCCGAATGTTTCTATTAAGCTGGATGAACTGACAAGAGAAATCAGTGAGAACATCGGTAATCACAAGGCGCTTATCTTTTCACAGTTTCTTGGTATGCTGGCACTGATCAAAGAAAAACTGAAAGAACAGGAAGTACCATTTGAATATTTTGACGGAAGCACTTCTACTACAGAAAGACAAAGAGCCATTGAAAACTTCCAGAATAACGATGAATGCAGAGTGTTTTTGATTTCATTAAAAGCCGGTGGTGTGGGTTTGAACTTAACGGCTGCAGATTATGTGTACATTGTTGACCCATGGTGGAACCCGGCAGTAGAGCAACAGGCCATTGACCGTACACACCGTATTGGTCAAACAAAAAATATCTTTGCATACAGAATGATTTGTAAGGATACTATTGAAGATAAAATTTTGCAGCTGCAGGAACGTAAACGTTCATTGGCGAAAGAGTTGATTGCGGATGATGCAACATTTGTGAAGTCATTGACAAAAGCAGATGTGGAATACTTGTTCAGTTAATGATAGTGTATATAAAAAATTAAGAGGCTGCAATCACAGCCTCTTTTATTTAATTTTTCTAACCTTGAGTACTATCATTGTAGGAGCACTGTTTCTTAACACGATGACGTTTATTTTCCCCGCGGGAGTTTGAAGAATTTCTTTATAGCGCTGAATATTATTACTAAAATCATTTCCCATTCCAAATATTATATCGCCTGGTTTAAACCCTGCATTTTCCGCAGGCGAACCCTGCATTACCTCACCAACTACCACCCTGCCATCAATGAAATAAATATTTAAACCACTGTATGAATAATCAAACAAATCATTATAATGACTATTGGGCACCAGATGAATTTCCCTGGCGGGATAATTTAAAACAGTATTAAACCGTCTTAATATATCATTTCCAATTAAACCACTGAGAGACGGATATGCCAGTACATTATTGGGATCTTCAAAAATATACGTTGGCACATTCCTGAACGAATAAGGTCCGATCTTCACCTGTTTGGTGATGGTTAACTGCATTTGTGCTTTTCCACCCAGTCCCTCTACCTGCGATGTAACGGGCTCCCTTTTACTTCTTAAAAAACCACTATCGGAAACAAAATGTTCGTTTAATAAAAGGCTAAGACCGGCGCCAATATCAAAATAATAATTCGTGGTCATTTTACGCCTTTCATTGGTATAAAGATCAATTACTGGTATGCGGGTGAAGGAGGGCTTAAAAGTATGACCCTGGCGGGGATATTTAAATATGCCGGGAGAATAAATTTTTATTGTCAGGCTATCATAATCTACACTCACAATAAATTGTCTTAAAAAACTATAGCCAATAATGCCATCAATATTAACTCCATAAGTTTGAGACAACACCTCATAGTTTGCAATATGAAAATCAAGATTAGGAACAGTTAGTCCCGGTAAGTATAGTGTTGCATTCCTTACAAACGACAACACCCTTGTTCCGGCAATCCCCACAATACTGATGTCTGAAGGTACTTTAGTTAGCTTTAGTTCCTCCACCGTAGATGAATCAAGCGAAATACCACTGCTTCCTGTATCGAGAATAAAGTTGAGGCTATCCTGACAGTTATTTACTTTGGCTTTTAAAATTACAATACCACCAAAAAATTGCTTAAATCTAAATTGCGTAAGCAGGGTGGAATGAGTAGTAGCCGGCTGTTGTGCTAAAGTAAACAGCGATTGAAAAAAAAGTAACCAGTATAGAAATCCTTTTTTCATGTGTCGGCGGTTCAAAATAGGCAAATATCTCAGTAAGACAAACCAAATACTCTAAACGCTTCTTTTCTGTGTATGAAATATCACTTCGTTGTACCTTTGGTAATTATTGTACCCCGAAAGGTGTTTATTTAGGACAGAAAGATCAAATTACTACTATGAATTTAGCTACTCTTTATAAAAAGGCGATGAATTTTGAATTTCTTTCTTTGGAAGAAGGAATGTTTTTGTTTCAGCAGAGTCCCTTAACGGAGTTGATGTATGTAGCCAATGAGTTAAGAAAGAAACAGGTACCACATGGAAAAGTAACCTGGCAAATAGACCGCAATGTAAACACTACCAATGTATGTATTGCAAACTGTAAGTTTTGTAATTTCTACCGTATACCTGGTCATGCAGAAGCATATATTACGGATATGCCTACTTACCGTAAAAAAATTGAAGAAACCATTCGCTGGGGTGGTGATCAGTTATTGTTACAGGGCGGTCATCATCCGGAATTAGGATTACAATTTTATGCAGATACATTTCGCCAGATAAAAAAAGAATTTCCAGCAATAAAACTGCACACACTCGGGCCACCGGAAGTAGCACATATTACTAAAAAAGAGAAGAGTAATCATCATGATGTATTAGTAGCACTGAAAGAAGCAGGAATGGATAGTTTACCCGGTGCCGGTGCAGAGATATTGGTGGACAGAGTAAGAAGATTGATCAGTAAAGGTAAATGTGGTGCACAGGAGTGGTTGGACATTATGCATGAAGCACATAAACTCAACATCACCACTTCTGCTACCATGATGTTTGGCCATGTGGAAACACTGGAAGAACGTTTTGAACATTTAATTAAAATACGGGAAGTACAAAGCCGCAAGCCTGCTGATGCAAAAGGGTTCTTAGCATTTATTCCATGGACATTCCAGGATGTGGATACGTTGCTGGCAAGAATAAGAGGTGTACATAATCTTACCACACCGGAAGAATATTTACGCATGATTGCCATCAGCCGTATTATGCTGCCGAATATTAAAAACATACAGGCAAGCTGGTTGACTGTTGGTAAACAAACAGCTCAATTGGCATTGCATGGTGGCGCCAATGATTTTGGAAGCATTATGCTGGAAGAAAATGTAGTGAGTGCTGCCGGGGCACCACACCGCTTTACGTATAAATCTATACAAGCCGCTATTCGTGACGCAGGATTTGAACCTCAATTACGTAACCAGCAATATGAGTGGCGAGAGATTCCGCAGTTGATTGAAGAGCAGGTGGTGGATTATTGATGAAGTGTATTTACCAATCTTAATATACCTTAGGAATAAATAAACTAACCGTTATGGCAAACCTTAAATTATTATTTTGTGTATTCACCCTGGCGTTTATTAGTGGATGTAAGTCAACCTCCTATTTCCGTTCTTCAAATGATTTATTAAACGAAGACAGTCATGTGGTTTTAATGAATGGTACGGAAATAGACGGGAAGCTAACCGTGCAGTTTGAAACAGGACATGAAACAAACAAACAGCTCAGCCTGGTGACAAAGGAAGGGGCAACTAAAAAAATCATAGTATCTGATGTTAAGTATTACATCTATAATGGCGATTATTATTTTCCCAAAGAAATAAACCTTGAGGCATATGAAATTCCTGCAAGAGATAAAGTTTATACGCCAAATGTCAACAATTTATTATTTGTAAAGAGACTTACTCCTGAAAATGCAAAGATGAGTTTATACGAATTGTATCAACCCCGTACACAATCAACGGATGGGGCAGATCATTTTGATTATTTCGTTTCGTTAAAAAATGATGACAGACTTATTGCCTGGAGTATCCGTGGGCCAAAGTTTTTTCCGGACTTTGATTATAAAGTGGGTACTATCGTCGAAGATTGCCCGACACTCGCAGAAAAAGTAAAACAAAGACAGAGCGGATATTTTGTAAAGCAGCTTTCAATTGATGGAAAAAAAGAAGAAGTATTCAAGCGTATTGTAAAAGAATACAACAATTGCCGGTAAATACAATATAAAACACCTGCATTAAAACTTCACCTGGTTAGAAACTCTTCTCAATTCAATTTCTGCTGACTTAGCTGCAAAATTTAAATTGGTTAAAGTAAAGGAAGCATCTTCGAAACTTTGTTGTGCCTGCTTAACTTCCAAAATTGTTGCTGAACGTAATTGGTAACGGTATAAAGCAAGGTCTAAAAGTTTTTGCGCCAGTTCCACATTCTTTTGTTGTGTTTCTATTTGCTGCATTCCTGCATGATAGGATTGAAAAATCTTTACCACATCCGCACTGTAATTCCGCATTAATATTTCTTTTTGCAGGGCAGCATTCTTTGTATTGATATCAGCTATTTTTTGCTGACGTTTAAAAACTGTTCCATTATAAATAGGAATAGCCACCGAAATACCAGCTGAAGCTCCCTGGTTTTGATTTAATAATAATTGTCCGCCGGTTGATTGAGTACGGTTTAGATTATACGCAGTGTTTGCTCTTACAGATGGATAACGTTGTGCCGCTACTTCTTTTGAAATTAATTGATTGATGGTGATCTGCATGCTGGCAGCAATAATATCAGCATTGTTGCCCAGCCTCGATAACACATCGCCTAATACAATTGATTTATCTGTAATAATAGTATCGCTGATGTTGATCAATGAATCAGGACGAAGATTCATTAAGGTCAGCAAACTTGTTTTAGCCTGGTCAACTACGGTGAGCTGCGATTGTTTGGATTGTAATAATGAATTCAGATCAACCTGTGATTGATAGAGATCAGCGTTATTAGCCATGCCCACACTTTGCTGAATCTTTACAATGTCTAATCTTTTTTCTGAAGCCTCAATAGAACGATCTAATGTTTTAATATACGATTGCTGACGAACCACATCATAATAAGCAGTGATAACAGCCGCCGCCAGGTTTTGTATTTCAGAGTTAAGATACTGCTCACTTTGCGACTCTAATTGCTCCAAACGTTTTTTGGTACTCACTACTCTTGATCCGTTATAAAGCAAAATGCTGCCGCTTATACCAGCGCCTAAAGTATTACCCACTGCACCATTTCTTTTTATTACAGTACCTGTATTTAATTTTTGATTGATGTTTGATACTTGTTCGTTGTCAGACAAAGTACCAGATACTGTTGGCAGTCCACCAGCCACACCAATGTGATTGTTGATATTACTGATCTCCACATTATTCTTCAGTACCTGTATATCAAGATTATTCTTTAATGCAATACTGATGGCATCCTGCAATGAAAGATTTTGTGAAGATGCATTGTTAGTCATTATGAATACGACTAACACTAACAGCAATAAAATTTTTTTATATAACATAACTCAAACCAATTATTTTTTTTCTTCCGGCTCTATGCCAAGCAATTCTTCATCAATTTGTTTTTGTGTTTTATGCTTGCCGGAAATAAATGTATATACAGCCGGTATTACAAACAATGTTAGAATTAGTGAGAAAAGTATGCCACAAACCACCACAATTCCCAATGGCTTACGACTGGAAGAAGAAGCACCTAAACTTAATGCAATTGGCAATGCACCTAATGATGTTGCCAAACTCGTCATCAAAATTGGACGTAAGCGTTGTGATGCTGCATCCAGCACAGCCTGAACTTTATTGATCCCCTGTGCTCTTTTTTGATTGGCAAATTCAACAATAAGAATACCGTTCTTTGTAACCAAACCGATCAGCATGATCATACCAATTTCAGAAAAGATATTTAGTGTTTGCCCAAATATCCATAAACTTAATAAAGCTCCACACAATGCCAATGGCACAGTAAACATTATCGTAAACGGATCAAAGAAACTTTCAAATTGTGCAGCGAGAATAAGATAGATGAGTGCTAATGCCAGTATAAATGCAAACACAATATTAGAGGAACTTTCAGCATAATCTCTTGATGGACCTGATAGGGATGTTTGATAACTTTCGTCCAGTAGTTTATTGGCAATACCCTGCATGGCTTTTATTCCGTCACCTATTGTATATCCATCCGATAAAGCAGCTGTTATAGTGGCTGCTTTATAACGATTGTAATGGAAAAGTGTAGATGGACTGGTATTTTCTTCCATATGCACCACTGCATCTAATGGAATCAGGTCGCCTTTGTTGTTTCTTACGTAAAGATTTTCTATATCCTGTGGTTTATCTCTGTCTGTTCGTTCCACCTGTGCAATAACAGAGTATTGAAATCCATTCTGAATAAAATATGCTAATCGTCCGCCACTGAAAGCAGATTGAATGCAGGAGATAACATCCTGTGTTGATAAACCAATATCTTTGATCTTCATCCGGTCAACGGTCAATCGTATTTCTGGCCGGTTGAATTTTAAATTCACATCTACATTGCTGAATGTTTTATCCTTTCTTGCTTCTTCTAAAAACTTCGGAATGATGTCATGCAGTTTATTCAAATCCTGGTTTTGTAAAATAAATTGAATAGGTAAGCTGGCTCTTGAACCAAGACCTACTGCTATAGTTTGTTCCTGTACCGGAAAAATTCTTGCCTGGTTAAATCGTGATAATTTTTTTTGCAGATCACTTACTATATCAGCCTGGCTTCTTTTTCTTTCATCCGGAGGTATTAATGCTAACCTTGGTTGTGCACTGTTATTAGCACCACCGGCAGGAGTACGGGCAAAAACAAAATCCCGTTCAGGGATGGAATCATATAAATAATTACTGAACTCATCTACTATCTTCACCATTCCGTTATAACTTGTTCCTTCAGGACCGGTCATATTAAAACGAATACTGCTTTTATCTTCCAGTGGAGCCAGTTCGCTTTTTAAATTGATAAAGCTTAGCCAGATCAGCCCAACACACACTACAATAATAACCCATGCAGCCCATCTTATTTTCATAAACCCTTTCAGCATTCGCTGATAACCTGTTTCCATTCCGGTAAAGAATGGTTCGGTCATGTGATAAAAGCGTCCATGACCACTGTTCTTTCTGGTGAGCAAAACATTCAATACAGGAGTGATGGTGAGTGATACTAATGCAGAAATTAAAACTGCCGCTGCCAATGCAACTCCAAACTCCCTGAACAAACGACCAATAAAACCTTCTAAAAATATCACTGGTAAAAAAACTACGGCCAATGTTACAGAGGTGGAAATAACGGCAAAGAAAATTTCTTTACTTCCTTCTAATGCTGCCCGTTTAACAGGCATTCCTTCTTCAATCTTCCGGAAAATATTTTCTGTTACTACAATACCATCATCTACCACCAATCCTGTTGCTAATACGACGGCTAATAAAGTGAGTATGTTTATAGAGAAGCCGGAAACATACATGATAAAGAAGGTAGCAATTAATGAGATAGGAATATCAATCAGCGGACGGATGGCAATTAACCAGTTGCGGAAGAAAAAGAAGATCACCAGTATTACTAATCCAAATGCGATGAATAAAGTTTCTTCAACCTCACTTAATGACTGACGAATATTTAGTGTATTATCTATTAAAACCTTGAACTCAATATCAGAACGATTATTCTTTTTGACTTGATCAAGCTTTTTATAGAAATCATCAGCTATGGCAATATTATTAGCTCCGGGTTGCGGAATGATTGCTAAACCAACAGCATTTACTCCGTTTAACTTCCAGCTTTGTTCTAAATTTTCAGGGGCGAGTTCAACTTTTGCTATATCATTCAACCGCACAATACCATTATTATCTTCTTTAATAATAAGATTGCGAAACTGATCTTCTGTAGTTAATCTTCCCAAAACTCTAATGGTAAGTTCTGTATTGGAACCATAAATTTTTCCGGGAGGTAGCTCAATGTTTTCTTTGCTCAATGCGGTGTTGATATCAGTAAAAGCAACACCATATGCACTCATCTTATCCGGCTTTAGCCACAGGCGCATGGAGTAACGCTTTTGCCCGAATATATTAACCGAACTTACCTGGCTGATGGTTTGTAATTGTTGCTGTAAAACATTCTCTGCATAATCACTCAGCTCCAGCAAACTTTTGGAATGACTTTGTACTGCCAGTATCAAAATAAAATCACTGTTAGCATCCGACTTGGTTACAACAGGTGGTGCATCTATGTTTTGCGGAAGATTCCGGACGGCCTGGCTTACTTTATCACGAACATCACTTGCCGCAGCTTCTAAGTCCGTACCCAAATTAAACTCAACACTGATTTGGCTATTGCCCAGGGTACTTGATGAAGTGATAGTGCGAATACCGGGAATACCATTGATCTGTTTTTCCAGGGGTTCAGTTATCTGGCTTTCGATGATATCAGGATTGGCGCCGGTATAAGAAGTGCTTACTGAAATAATAGGCGGATCAATAGCAGGATAATCTCTGATGGCGAGGAAAGTAAAACCCACCATACCAAAAAGTATGAGGGCAAGGTTCATTACCGTTGCGAATACCGGTCTTCTTAAAGAAAGTTCAGAAATGTTCATCTGTTACCTGATATTATTTGAGGCGTACACCAAAATGGTAAACACCTGTGCTGATTATTTTAATTGATCCAGTGTTTTCACACTCCTGATCTTAACGTTGGATTTGGGCCGGGCAAACAATACGCCTGTTACTACAATGGTATCACCGGGATTTATTCCTTTAGTGATCTCTGCATTACCGGCAAAGCGCTGACCAGTAGTAATATTTACAAAAGTGGCTTTACCGCCTTTTACTAATACTAGTTGATTGTTTTTATCATCAGGTATGATTGCATTCGTCGGTACTAATATCGCCTGCTTTTGTCCATCATTCTGTATATACACTTTTACAAAAGCACCGGGATTAGGTTTGCCATCCTGTAAAATGGCTCTTACGGTAAGATTTCTGCTGGTTTGATTTACCTGTGGTTCTATAGCAATGATGGTTGCTTTTTTCTTTGAACCAGTATCCTCATCTAATGCTACAGAAACTACTGAACCCTTTTTTATAAGATCAGCATAAGATTCTGGTAATGTAAAATCAATCTTTATCTTATCATATTGCTGAATGCTGGCAATAACATCAGCCGTAGTTACAAATGCACCTGGGCTTACTTGTCTTAATCCAACCACACCGCTAAACGGTGCACGGATGATTGTTTTATCAATTAATGCCTGTGTATAGTTTATGTCAGATTGAAGAGAGGTCACATTATTTACAGCAGCATCATAATCTGCCTGGTTAACGCCACCAACATCAATTAATTTTTTCAAACGTTGCTCGGTGAGTTTAGCCAGCTCTAATTGTGCTTTGCTTTTTTGTAATTGTGCAGCGAGGTCGGCGCTGTTGATACGGGCAATCACAGTTCCTTTTTGTACACGATCACCTTCCTTAACCTGCAAGTAAGTAATACGTCCGCTTACTTCCGGGTGCAGTTGTACAAATTCATCTGCCACTACTGTACCATTTGCTTCAATAATATTAGTAACGGGCTGGGGATTGGCAATTATTACATCTACAACTGTGGGCGGATCTTGTTTGGGTTTGTTTACAGAAGGTTTTTCTTTACAAGCGGCAAGTGCCATCATTAATGTAAAATTGATTAATACAAATCTTAAGTAAGTGAGCCTTGCCATGCAATTATTTTTAGTGATCTCCAAATTAAATCGTTGTGTTTGCTTCCGTTTAACATCTTTTTTACTGGTAAAATGTAACGCAAGTATGACGGAAAAAGGTACACATTCCTTTCTTAAAAATCACTTTCACAACAAAAAAGGGAAGGTAATGTTTATCTCCTGAGTTCCGCACTTTTTGAAAAATCCCAAAAAAATCTACTGAAACTCTTACTGGTATTGAATTGCTGATTTGGTTTTGGGTGTCCCCTGATTAAATTTGGGAATGTTTGTAAGAAAAAAGCCCAGCAACAGCGGTG
>JACQDV010000006.1 GCA_016200915.1 Sphingobacteriales bacterium | reverse complement strand
GTTATCAACTGTGCAGATTTGCTGGAGATAGATTTGGGTAAAGAACAGGCATAGGTCTTCGAAGGCGCAACGTCCCGACAGGCACGCAGGCTCGGGGGAGACGTTGCTGGGAATGAAAGGTAAATGGGAGTTGTGCGTTAATGCGGTGGATTATGTTCACAGTTCGGCCCGGTATTATACAATGGGCCAACAGGGAATAAATGAAGTTATCAACTGTGCGGATTTGCTGGAGATAGATTTGGGTAAAGAACAGGCATAGGTCTTCGAAGGCGCAACGTCCCGGCAGGCACGCAGGCTCGGGGGAGACGTTGCTGGGAATGAGGAGTAGCCAGAGAAAAACAAATACTCTTCTCCATCAACAATAGCAGTTCGTCCTGGTTTTTGATCTAAGAAATACAATGTTTAGAGTTGATGAATCTTATCAATAATTCCTGTAGTTGAAAATCCTTCCAGCAATGGAACAATCTTTACTTCACCTCCATTAGCCATCACTTCTTTGGCACCGGCAATTTGTTCAACCGTATAATCGCCACCCTTAACTAAAATATCAGGCATGATGGTTTTGATCAATTCCAGTGGAGTATCCTCAGTAAAAATGGTAACTGCATCCACAATTTCTAATGAAGCTAAGATCAGCGAACGGGAATGTTCATTGTTCACTGGTCTTGATTCGCCTTTTAATTTTTTGACAGAAGCATCACTGTTGGCACCAATAATCAATATATCACCAAATGAAGCGGCCTGTGATAAAGAGTAAATATGTCCTTCATGCAGAATATCAAAACATCCGTTGGTAAATACGATCTTTTTACCAAGAAACCGCCAGGCATGAACCTGTCTTAGTAAAGATGGGAGATCGTATATCTTTTTTGGAATACTGTTAACGTTGCGCATGGGAAATTCGTTTATTATACCAGGGTAATAGCATCAGCGCTATAAAACCGGTTGACAAAACTATGAGGAATTGTGCAAACCATTGTAATGTACCATTTGCCAAACCTATTGCTTCAGGAACATGATATAACTCAAGCACTGCCCCAACAAAAACAGCATAAGCTCCAATGCCACCCGGAGTAATGATCATACCCACACTGGCAAAAGTTAAAACAGGAAAAGCTGCATTAAAAGGAACAAGAGCTGTTTCTTTAAGTGCCATAAAGCCAATATATGTTCCGAGTAAATAACAGGTCCAGATGAGTAAGCTGTAGCAAACAAATAACCATTTCTTTTTCATGTGTTGTACGCTGGTTAGTCCGGCCCACACACCTAAGAGGATATTCTTTATTTTATCAACGATGTTTATATGAGCATAGTTTTTTAAAATATAACGGGTAATAACGTAAAGAATTAGCAGGCCTGCTAATATTCCACCAATACGTGTATAGGAAATGCCGCCTTGTTTGTTTTGATACAGTTTGCCCAGCATGTCTGCTGCATAGCCACCCACCACATGCGATTCCAGTATTAGCGTTAATATAAATACCAATACCAGCGTTACAAAGTCAATGGCTCTTTCTACTACAATTGTTCCAACTAATTTATCTGCCGGTACTTTTTCATATTTGCCTAAGATGGTACATTTTAATACTTCACCTAAACGGGGCACTGCAAGATTAGCAAGGTAACCTATTAGAACAGCCAGGTAAGTATTAGTTGTTGTTGGTTTATAGCCCAATGGTTCCATCAATAATTTCCACCTTAATGACCGGAAATAATGGCTTAGCAGTAAGATTACCGCAACAGGAATTATAAGCAAGTATTTAGCATCAGCCAGTGCTTGTTTAAACTGTATCCACCCCTCATCACCAATTTTATGAATACTCCACCACACCAGGAAAATACCCAGCCCTAAAAAAAACAGGTATTGCAAAATGCTGAGTATCTTTTTTTTCATGTAATGGGATTATAATACTGGTTAAAGTTTATTGCCTTCTTTGGGGAAAACTATTGAGGGTTTATATGTTTTGGCTTTTTCAAAATCCATTGCCGCATACGAGATGATGATCACAATATCTCCAACTGCACCCCATCTTGCTGCCGGACCATTAAGACAACAAACTCCACTTCCTCTTTTGCCTTTTATAAGATAGGTTTCAAGTCTTGTTCCATTATTTACATTTACCACCTGCACTTTTTCATTCTCAATCATATTGGCTGCTTCCATCAGGTCTTCATCCAGTGTTAAACTGCCCACATAGTTAAGATTAGCTTCTGTTATAACTGCCCGGTGTACTTTCGATTTTAATACTTCAATAGTCATTCTAATAGTGTTTCTGCTAAAACAACCGCAATCTAAATAAGTTTGTTCAATTGAGTTTAATTGCTGGTTAAAAGGCAGTGTATCAGTTTTAAAAAATTAACCACAGAGGCACTTAGAACACAGCCTAACACAGTGTATTTCTCTGTGAAAGCTTTGTGTCTCCCTGTCTCAGTGGTTCAAAAAATAAAGTAGCGGCACACCAAATTTCAAAAGGAGATACTACCGGTTAAAACCATATTATCAATTAATCTTATTTCACCCATAAAAGCAGCGATAAGGGCAACGACAGGAGTTTTATCATCCCATTTATCTAAAAGCGTTAAATCATCCGCATTCGCCAGTTCTATATAATCTATTTTAACAAAACCAGCTTCCAGCAGGTAGTTGACAGCATTTTCTTTCAGTAAAGAAAATGCTTGTTGCGAATATTCTTTTTTCAGGTAAAGCAATGTAATGTAAATGGCCAAAACTTTTTTTCTTTCCTCTGCCGTTAATCTCAGGTTACGGCTGCTCATGGCTAATCCTTCTTTTTCACGCAGCGTTGGGCAAATATGAAGTTTGCATGAAAAGTCTGCCAATTGAATCAATCTTTTAATTACCATGCATTGCTGGTAATCTTTTTGCCCCATATATAAATTATGAGGCTGAAAGATTGAAAGCAACCGATACATCACCTGGCATACACCCTGAAAATGCCCGGGTCTGAACTTTCCTTCCAGTACCGTTTCAAGATATCCCAAGTTATATTGCTCACCTTTTGGTTCATTGGGTGGATATATTTCATCAACTGCTGGCAGGAACAATACATCACAACCTGTTTGTTCCAGCATATATATATCGTTTTCCAGTGTGATGGGATATTTTGCAAAATCCTTTGGGTCGTTAAACTGAGTGGGATTTACAAAAATGCTGGTTAACGTAATGTCGTTTTCTTTTTTTGACGTTTGCAAAAGGGAAAGATGGCCTTCATGCAATGCTCCCATGGTAGGGGCAAAGCCAATAGATTTACCCTGAGATTTTTGTTGAGTTAACCAGGTCTGGAGGTCTCTTTTTTTCTTAAAAATTATCATTTCAAATGGCAATTGATTGTTTGCAAAGCTCTTTTCATCCGGTTTTCAGGTAAAAATGCTTACCTTTGCCCACCTTTTAAACAAGCTCTTAAATGTCAGCAAAGAAAAGAATTTTATTTATTGCCAGCGAAATGTCGCCTTATTTGGAGGAAACTGAGTTCTCGGCAATAATAAATCAGCTAGCTATCAAAGCAAATGACGGTGGATTTGAAGTGCGTTGCATTATGCCCCGTTTTGGTACAATCAATGAAAGAAGACACCGTCTGCATGAGGTGGTTCGTTTGTCGGGTATCAATGTTTCCATTGATAACGACGATCATCCACTGCAAATTAAAGTGGCCTCATTACCCAATGCCCGTTTACAGGTTTACTTTTTAGATAACGAAGATTTCTTTAAACGCAAAACTGTTTTTCATGATGAAAATGAAAAATGGTTTGATGATAATAGCCTTCGTACCATCTTCTTTTGCAAGGGTGCTTTGGAAACGGTAAAGAAATTTGGCTGGCCTCCTGACGTGATTCATTGCAGTGGCTGGATGACTGGTTTAATTCCAATGTATCTGAAAACTGCTTATAAAAAAGAACCTGTTTTTGGTAACAGCAAAGTGTTATTTACAATTGGCCAGACAACGTTTAAAGAGAAACTGGGGTCAGACTTTGTAAAGAGAGCAAATATTCATGTCAACATCAAAGACAAAGAATTGGAACCATATAAAGATGCTAATAATGTAGCGATGTTCCGTGGTGGTGCTACGTTTGCAGATGCAATTAGTTTTGGTGCTGAGAAGGTGGATAAGAAACTGGCAGAAGAGTTTTCAAAAGTGAAAGGCAAGAAAGTTTTACCATTTAAAGCAGATGCTGATTTAACAGACTATTTACAATTGTATAACGACCTTGCGGGCAAATAATTTTAAACCCATTTAATCTGCTGTTGAGTGAAAAGTAAGTTGCTGCAAAAACGTTTTCCTTTCATCATTATTGCTGTGGTTTTGCTGGCTTATGGTTGTACAAAAATTGATACAACATCCATAGGTAGCGGTTTACTGCCTATAGTGGATAATGTCAATACTTTTGATACGACATTAGAAGTGTCTGTTAGAAATTATACGGATTTGCAATCTGATTCAGTTTATGTTTATCCGGGTACAGCACACATAATTGGCCAAACAAACGATCCCGTTTTCGGAACTACAAAATCTAACATGTATTTTCAGATTGCGGCCGGCAGTTATCCTTTTACCTTCCCGGTTAAATCTGATAGTCTTCATTTTGATTCAGCAGTTCTTGTATTGAAACTGGCAGCTATTTATGGTGACACATTAACTCCTCAAAAAATAGATGTATTTCCGGTTACAGAAGATACTTTTTCTTATTTCAAATATACCACCAGCGGTGCCACAGGGAAAGATACAATCATAGTAAGGGGAGCTTATCGCATAAACCAGGATATAAAATATGACCAATCCCGCTTACTGGGAACAACAACCGTTATGCCGGCAGACGTAAGGGCACAACGCAAACTATCCAACAAAATCGATTCTGTAGTAAGTTCAGAATTGAGAATTCGCCTGGATGATGCTTTTGGTCTTTCTTTTTTTACGGATGCAGTAAATGGGGCATATACCAGTGATAGTGCATTCAAAAAATTTTTTAACGGATTTGCTGTAGTTCCTGATGTTTCTGCAGGTGGTAATGCACTAATGTATTTTCTGTCTTCTACTGATACAAAATTACAGTTGTATCACCGTGTTGATAAAAGAGATGGAACCAAAGACACCACCGTACAGGCTTTTTCATTCAACTCAGGTAATTGCCGGATTGCAAATTATGTAATAAGGGACCGCTCTGCTGCTGAAGTTGCAGGTCACCTTGATAATAATACAGATGACCAGGTGATGTATTTGCAGGGTACACCAGGAACATTAGCCAGGGTTACTATACCCGGCATTGAAAACATGTATAATCGTACTGTACATCGTGCTGAATTAGTATTTAAACAATTGTGGACCGGGCCCCAGCAAATTGAAGATAACTTTCCGCCAGGCGGGTTTGTATATACAGAGGTATTTAATACAGATTCGAATAAAGTGATCCGTACGTATCCATATTATGATAGCCTGATTTATAATTCTTCGCTGAGTTCTATTTATTCCGGAGGATATTTTTCTTATGTGGGTGGTACCTATCATGCTGCTTTGGATAACTCATCCAGGATTGTGGGAAGTTATGATGTCAATATTACCCGCTACGTTCAAAGTATAATTACCCGGCATTATAAAAATTATCCTTTGCAACTCAGCATCCCGTATTTACCTGCCCGATTTGTAGCACTTGAATCATTAAGCACACCACTGGTTCCTGTAGGTTCAGGAAGGTTGAAGGCAGGGGGAGGAGGACATCCTCAATACAAAATGACGCTAAGAATTATTTATTCAAAAATCAAGTAGCCCTTATCTTTGCGGCCAAAATAATTTACTAATGCCATACTTATTTACTTCTGAGTCCGTAAGTGAAGGACACCCGGACAAAGTTGCTGATCAGATCAGTGATGCACTTATTGATAATTTCCTCGCTTTTGATCCTAATTCAAAAGTTGCCTGTGAAACCTTAGTTACTACCGGCCAGGTGGTATTAGCAGGTGAGGTAAAATCCAAAGCTTATTTAGATGTACAGGATATAGCCCGTGGTGTAATTAAAAAGATTGGTTATACCAAGAGTGAATATATGTTTGAAGCTAACTCCTGTGGTGTATTAAGTGCCATACACGAACAGAGTGCTGATATTAACCAGGGTGTTGACCGTAAGAAGAAGGAAGAACAGGGAGCTGGTGACCAGGGTATGATGTTTGGTTACGCCACTAATGAAACAGAACATTACATGCCATTGGCATTGGACTTAGCACATAATTTATTAATTGAATTAGCTGCTATCCGCAGAGAAAAGAATTCAAAGATGCCTTACCTGCGTCCTGATGCCAAGAGCCAGGTAACATTGGAATACGATGATAACAATAAGCCGGTGCGTATTGATGCAATTGTTATCTCAACCCAGCATGATGATTTTGACAGTGAAGCAAAGATGCTGGCTAAAATTAAATCTGATGTAATTAATATTCTTATTCCACGCATCAAATCAAAGTATAAAAAATACGCCAAGCTTTTCAACGATAATATTGAATATCATGTTAACCCTACCGGTAAATTTGTTATTGGTGGTCCGCATGGCGATACCGGATTAACCGGTCGAAAGATCATTGTTGACACTTATGGTGGTAAAGGTGCTCATGGTGGTGGTGCATTTAGTGGTAAAGATCCTTCTAAAGTTGACCGTTCTGCTGCTTATGCAACAAGACATATTGCAAAGAACTTAGTGGCTGCCGGTGTTTGTGACGAAGTATTGGTTCAGGTTTCTTATGCCATTGGTGTGGCTAAGCCAATGGGTATTTATATAAACACACATGGAACCAGCAAAGTTGGTTTAACCGATGGTGAAATTGCAAAGAAGGTAGAGGAAATATTTGATATGCGTCCTTACTTTATTGAACAGCGTTTGAAATTGCGTAACCCTATTTACAGTGAAACTGCTGCTTACGGTCACATGGGTCGTCAATCCCAGGTTGTTGAAAAGTCATTTACTTCACCTGACGGAAAAGTGGTAAAGAAAAAAGTAGAATTGTTTACATGGGAAAAATTAGATTATGTAAGCAAGGTGAAGAAAGCATTTGGAATAAAATAAAGTTCGAATTTTATTTATACTTCAACCCATAAGTAATGCTTATGGGTTTTTGTTTTTAATATCTTTTCTTTGCAAAGTGAAACATTTTCGTAAACAGGCAGCCCGTCCAAAAAAATCTTCCCTCATTATTGGGAGAATGAATGTGCTGGAAGCCATTCGTTCCGGTCAATACTTAGACAGAATTTATATTCAGCAAAACCTGCATGGTGATGTAATTGAAGAAATAAAACAACAGGCATTTCTGCACCAGGTTCCGGTGAATAAAGTGCCGGTTGAGAAGTTGAATGGATTTAATGTAGAAAATCATGAAGGCTGTATAGCAATGATTG
Source organism: Sphingobacteriales bacterium (assembly GCA_016200915.1). Taxonomy (GTDB): domain Bacteria; phylum Bacteroidota; class Bacteroidia; order Chitinophagales; family Chitinophagaceae; genus AWTP1-9. The sequence continues at coordinate 98,823 of JACQDV010000006.1, read as the reverse complement.
CTAAAGTACAATACCAGGATTTACAGCAGGTGATCTCTCATGTGGTGGATAAAGGTAAATCTCCTCTTGTTTTAATATTAGATGGTATTACGGATGTACGCAATATTGGCGGTATTGCCCGAACAGCTCATTGCTGCGGAGTAGATGCTATTGTTATTCCAGATAAAGGAGTAGGAGCGTTGAACGAGGAAGCAATTCTAACTTCTGCCGGTGCATTGGAAAAAATTGCTGTATGCAGAGTGAATAGCTTAATGAAAGCAGTAGATGAGCTGCATTTAAACGGAATAAAAGTTTTTGCCAGTGAAATGACAGCAGCAAAAGATATAGCTACTATTGATTTTACTGAACCCTGTGCAATTGTAATGGGCAGTGAAGAAAAAGGTATTCATCCTGCATTGATGAAGATATGCGATGAGAAAATAAAAATTCCGATGGCAAATAATTTCGAATCACTCAATGTATCTGTTGCCACCGGGATTATTTTATATGAAGCTATGAAACAGCGGATGAAATGAATAGCCAATCATTGATAAAACTCATTGAATGCCCCCGTGATGCGATGCAGGGGTGGAAACATTTTATCCCCACTGAAAAGAAAATTGAATACATCAACAGTTTACTGAACGTAGGATTTGATACGATTGACTTTGGCAGCTTTGTTTCTCCAAAAGCTATTCCTCAAATGGCTGATACAAAAGATGTGGTGTCCAAACTCCAGTTTGAACAAAGTGAAACAAAGTTATTAGCGATTGTGGCTAATTATCGTGGTGCTGAAGAAGCAAGCGCATACGATGGGATTACTTATTTGGGTTTTCCTTTTTCAGTTTCAAAAACATTTCAGCAGCGAAATACCAATTCATCCATTGAAGAATCTTTGGGAAGAGTAGAGAACATACAAAACCTTTGTATAAAAACCGGCAAGCAATTAGTTATTTATATTTCTATGGGATTTGGTAATCCTTATGGTGATGAATACAATGAAGAAATTGTTTTTAAATGGGTGGATAAGATTGCTGCTATGGATATTAAAATCATTTCTCTTGCCGATACGGTAGGATTGGCAAGTGCAGACCAGGTTTATTCTATTACCAATTATTTAATTCAGCAATTACCTGAACATGAAATTGGTGTTCACCTGCATTCAACTGCTTTTAACTGGAACGAAAAATTAGAAGCTGCCGTTGAAGCTGGTTGCAAACGATTTGATGGTGCATTAAAAGGTATTGGTGGTTGCCCGATGGCTAATGATGAATTGGTAGGAAACATGGATACTGAATTGATGATTCCATGGTTTGAAAATAAACAAATACTGACTGGTATCAATAAAGATGCTTTGCAAAAAGCCTCAGCAATAGCTGCTCAAATTTTTGTGTAATGACGATCAGTTTTTCGAAACGAAGTAATAAGCAACATACATTATCCTGCACCAGGAATGATGGCTCACAAACCTGGATGCAGGTGAGTGATTTTTTTATTGTTCATGATTTAACCCATTATGGAGTTGAAACAATACTTAATTATAAAAATGCTTTTTACGGAATGCTTAATAATGGAATCAATATTTCAGATTTTGAAAAACCGAAACAGGAACGAACTGTTGTTTTATCTAATGAAGCGATAGTTACAGAGCATTTGGTTAATCTTTTTGCTATAGAATATAACCAGGGAACATTAAATGATTTTAATAGTATGCTTGCAGATAGTATTCAAAAAGAAAATACACATTATAAGTCACCTCAATTATCACGGGAGCAACTGAATTCAATCCGGTCAGCAATTAAAAATTATATGATGCAATGGTATGAACTGCCGGATGGTGAAAGCTTAACACTTAATTTTAATTAGTATGGATTTTCGTTTAGAGCTGGATATAAAAAAATCAACGACACTCATAAACTACAGAGATAAAATAATGCTTTGTGGCTCCTGCTTTACTGAGAACATTGGGAGTAAATTAGATTACCATAAATTTAAAACACTGCAAAATCCCAATGGTATTTTATTTAATCCCATAAGTATAGCTAAATCCGTTACTTCTTATATTGAGAATAAACAGTATAATGAAGATGAACTTTTTTATTTTAATGATATCTGGCAAAGCTGGGAGCATCACAGCCGGTTTTCCAGTGTAAACAAAAATGAATCATTACAGATGATTAACGATTCGCAAAAAGCTGCACATCAATTTTTGAAAGAAGCCAATTGGCTGATGCTGACATTGGGATCGGCATTTGTTTATGAACTCACCTCACCCCTAACCCCTCTCCTTGAGGAGAGGGGAGTAAGGGGTGAGGTGGTAGCTAACTGTCATAAAGTACCCACAGATAAATTTAATAAGCGATTGCTGGGAGTAGAGGAGGTAATGTCTGTGCTGGATAATTTAATGCACCGTTTATTTTTGTTCAACCCAAAACTTAAAATCATATTCACCATAAGCCCTGTTCGTCATTTAAGAGACGGGTTTGTTGAGAACAACAGAAGTAAATCAACTTTAATACAGGCAGTGCATCAGTTGGTTGATAAGTTTGATAAGCTCTTTTATTTTCCTGCTTATGAACTGGTGATTGATGATCTTCGTGATTACCGTTTTTATGCCGAAGATATGGTTCATCCCAATTATGCTGCTACTAATTATGTATGGGAAAAATTTGTAGATGCGATGATGGATGAAGAAACAATTTCTTTGATGGATAAAGTGAATGAAATTCAACGGGCAAGAAATCATAAACCGTTTAATCCAACATCAGACCAGCATAAAAAATTTCTGCAATCCTATTTACATAAAACAACGGAGCTGCAACAAAAATATCCTCAGTTGGATTTACAGGAAGAGATAGCTTTCTTTAACAGTGTCATTTAATTATTGAACAGGAATATTGTTGAAATAAAATCCGCCAGCACTCTTAATAAAGGTATTTTCTTTGGCAGAACGAATAAGCAGGTTAGCATAATCAGCATTGCCTTCCATTACCAGCTTTAATTTGTTGCCGACTGATGTAATTGGAAAAACTATTTCTCCTAAAACACATTGTTCATAAACATTGGTTGACCATTTGAACGGTGCCTCCAATTGTTTTACTGTAGCACCTTCAGGATTTATTTCGTATGCGTGGAGTATCGGCAATGTTTCGCTTTCGGGATTTATTTTTAACCATAAACTGATATTGATTGTATCGCCTTGCTGAAGATTAGTGATATGCTCTTCGAAAATTGTCTTTAACCCATCTTTATTATGCTGTAGATTTTTTCCTGTCGTCATCGCATCCAGATCAGCAAAGTATTTTAAAACGGCATTGGATGAAGTGTTACTGCTCCAGTAACCATTAAAAGGATAAAGTGTTTTTTCTTTATTACTGTAAATCTCTTTTACATTTTTGGTTGAGCTGATCAATTGTTTGGGGTCAAGTCTGAACAATTGCAATTCTCCCTGTGAGGTTAAAAACTGTGAATGATCGATAATATTTTTTTCGGCAGGGGTCAATGCTGTGCTGTTTACAAATACCAGTATTGGTTTGTCAGACAGCTTTGACAGAATCTCTTTGTCAATAAGTGTATCGCTCAGCAATTGAACAGTCTCGCAACTTTGCTCAAGCGAAGTGCGGGACAGGGCAATATTAATTAAAGGTAATTCCCATTGTAAAGAGGCTCTTATTCCATAAGATTCCGATTGCCCATTATTATCCAATGAAAATTTTTCGGAACCAATATGAAAGAAAGGTAACGCAAGAATAGCCTGGTAATCCTGGCTGTATTGCCCACTTTTGTTTAATAAAGCTTTGATCTCTGTTTCGGCAACTTCAGTAAAATTTTTAAAACCGTCTGTACAATATCCATGAACCGTTTTTAAGCGATAGAAATCTTCTGTTGTCCAGATTAAAAGTGGAATACAGATACTAATTAAAGCCACAGATGTACTCTTCTTAATTTTTATATAATTATAAAAAATCTGTAAATAGTTAATGGCTGTTATTCCCGCAACATAATAAAACACCCATGCAAAACGGCCAACAGAACGAAACTGGCGGATAAATGATATTTTATCTAATAAAAATTCCAATCCCCATTTAAAAGGAATGGCCATGGAAAAAAGTAATACTAATATGGATGCTATAAAGTAAAGCGATAATGATGATGATGAATCTTTATTGATCCGGGAACTGAATTTGTTTTTTATGAGTTGATAAATGGCAAATAAAATGCCGGCGATGAGTATTATCTCAACTGCTAATCCTATATAAGCAAAACCTTCACCATAGCCGGGTAATTCTTTTTGAGGATTGCCCAGCAGATCGGTTGGATGTGCTTTAAATACTGTATCAAAATCTGACATGGCGAAAAAGAACCCCCAGGGCCTTGCCGGTCTGTCACTAACAGTATCTGTTACTGCCATGAACAGCTTTAGTAATACTAACGGTGTTAACGCTAATCCCCATCTTGCTAAAATGCCTTTCCAATACTTTTTTGAAAGATGAGTAATGGTGAACAACATTGAATAAGTAACTAAAAATACGGTTGTGATAAGAGCAAGGTAAAAATGAAGCAAGCCTGTACAGGTGATGGCAGCAATACAAAGCAATATCCATTTTACTTTGCCTGTTTGTTCTGATTTTATAAACAAATACCAGCACAATGGAAAAAAGAAAATATAGCTCAATGCATAATGCCCCATTAAGCGGAACAATTGCGGACTGAGAAATGTAATCAATAAGCCGCCGGCAAAAGCAAACCAAAAACTAATTTTAAATTGAAGCAGTATTTTGTATATAAAGAATACGCCAAAGAAAACACCAGCAACCATTGTAAGATTTACAAGGCCAATTCCATAATGTGTTAGAGACGGAAATAAATAACAAAGCCATTTAAAAGGAACAGAAAGACCAACCTGTGCATCCGCAAAACTTAAATGCTCGCCAAACGGATAATTCATGCCGCTAAAATGCAGCCAGTGATCATGCTGAAGATAATATTCGATGGTGTAATAATTCTTTAAGCCATCAGCGGTTGGAACAAACATGAATTCATTCAGGTGCACTAATGCAGGATAAAAGGTTATGCAGATGATAACTGAAGTAGTCATCATTAATAATAAATCCTGTTTTATTCCCTGTAACTTCATTTACGTTGGTTAATGAGCAGCTTTATAAAATTACCCGATTCATGCAATAATATTTTAAAAGGCATTTTGCTTAAATGAATACCTGGCCGCAGATAAACAGGTACTGCTTTTATTTGAATTGTTTTGTTACGAACAGCCTTCATGATGAACTCCATATCAAACAGGTAGCGGTTGATAGTAGTTTTAATAAATATCTCTTTGCCTTTTCGGTTAAAACCTTTCAGTCCGCATTGCGTATCGTCAAAAGGAATTTTTAAAGTGTTGCGGATGAAGAAACGAAGTGATTTTGAAAGTAACGATCTGAAACCGGAAACTTTTTGATAATAACTGCTGTCCCTGTTCCCGATGACAATATCAGCACCGGCTGATAATTCGTCAATTAATTTTTTCATACTTCCGCAGGTATAAGGAAGATCAATATCTGTCAATACATATATATCAGCTTCAGTTTTGGTTACACCACACCGGAGTGCATAGCCTTTGCCATGATTTATTTCATTTTCTATAAAATTAATTTGTGGTAAAGCTGATTGTAAAACAGCCTTTCCATGTTTATAAGTTTCTCCTGCTGATCCGTCATTCACAATTACAATATTTAGCGGAGTGTTGGTTTCTTCCTGCAATTCTTTGTATCGTTCAATAATAGTTATATCCCATTTTACAGATGGCTTATAAACCGGAAGTATAAGAGTGATTCTTTTGTTTTCAGCCATGATGTTTAGTTCTATTTTTCAAACGATACTTCCAGGTCGTCCATAAAAAACAATTGGTGTTTCGGGTTCCAGGCATATACTTTTACAATGTCTTTGCCGGATGCATCTGCCGGGATAGATAATTCGTTGGTACAATTGGCCCAGCTATTGTTATTTTTTAAACCTGCAGCAAGACTTTGCCCGGAAGAATAGCTGATACTTTTATTTAAACCGGGTGAAAAGATATCTATCACTAAAAAAATATCTTCCTGCGGCCGCTGACAAGTTATCTTAACTGCTGCTTTAATTTTCTTGAGCCGTTCATTACTGATTTCAGCTAAGGTTAAATTGAACCCGTGGCTATATTCTGTTTCAGGAGCAACCTTTTGACAATATTTACCACTGTAAGCAAAACCACTTTCCAGTGATATACCTGTCCAGCCTTTTGCATTTTCATAATCCTGCAAATAGTGGAGATCACTTTTATTGTTTTTAGCACAACTTGCCAGTAAAAAAAGACAAACAAGAGCAATTAACCGCATAGCTTTTTCTATTGAAACGAAAATAGGGATAATGCGGTATTAAAAAAATTTTCAGGCATATTGGTATGCTTCAAATAATTTGATTGTTTCAGCAGCTTCTTTTACATCATGCACCCGAAGTATTGCTGCTCCATTTAACAGGGCAATCATATTTAAGGCGGTTGTTCCATTCAATGCTTCTTCAGCAGTAGTGCCAAGCGTTTTATATATGGTGGACTTTCGGGACAAGCCTGCTACTATTGGTTTGCCCAATTGTTTCAACACTTCCATCTTTTTCAGCAATTGAAAATTGTGCTGAATTGTTTTGCCAAAACCAAAACCGGGATCAATAATTACATCATGAATACCTGCTTCTTTGCACCGGGCTATTTTATGAATAAAATAATCAAGCACTTCTTTGGTCACATCATCATAAATGGCATCTTGTTGCATGGTGGCTGGTGTTCCTTTCATATGCATGCAGATGTAAGGAACCCGTAAGTCAGCAACTGTCCTCATCATTTCATTATCCATATCTCCGCTGCTGATGTCATTTACTATACTGACACCGGCAGCAACAGCTTCTTTCACTACTTTGGCCTGGTAAGTATCAATGGAAATAATTGTTTCGGGAAACTGATTAATTATTGCTTCAATAGCCGGCATTACTCTGCCTAACTCTTCTGTGGCACTTATTCTTTCACTGCCGGGCCTGGTGCTTTGTCCGCCGATGTCAATAATAAATGCTCCTTCATTGATCATGGTCTCTGTTTCTTTTAAAACCATATCAATATTGGTAAACCGGCTGCCGCTGTAAAAAGAGTCAGGAGTGAGGTTGAGGATACCCATTACTTTTGGCCTGTCAATCGTCAATAATTTTCCTTTGCAGTTGAGTGTAAACATTAGCGGCTTATATTTGCTTTCAGGCAATAAAATTGCAGTAAATTTTTAAATGAACAAGCGTTTTCATGAGTAATACTAACCAGCAGTACGACGAAGTTATCAGCAGTTGTAAAAATATTTTTATAAAAAAGACAAAAGACTACGGAACATCCTGGCGGGTGCTGCGGCCAATTTCAATTGTTGACCAGATATTTATTAAAGCACAACGCATCCGTAACCTGCAGGAAACAAAAGTGCAAAAGGTTGATGTGATAGGAGATGATATTCCCAGTGAATTTAAAGGTATTATCAACTATGCACTGATCGGTATGATACAGGATGAAATTCATAATGAAGAATCAGAAGAATTGAGTGTTGACCAGGTAGAACCTATGTACTATAAGATGGCTTTGAAAGCAAAACAGTTGATGGAAGATAAAAATCATGATTATGGTGAAGCATGGAGAGAGATGAGTCAGCAAAGTTTTGTTGACCTGATATTGATGAAGCTGATGCGTATTAAGCAGATCATTTCAAACGAAGGTAAAACAGTTGCCAGCGAAGGAATTGATGCCAATTATCTTGACATAATAAATTATGCAGCGTTTGCTTTAATACTGATCGGCGAAGGCAAGCATTGAATCGGAGGTCAGAAGTCAGAAAGTTGTCTTAATAAACCATTAAACCATATAACCATAAACAACAAATGAAAATCTCAGTAAATATTGCAAGAATTATTGTAGGCGTCTTATTCATATTCTCCGGTTTGGTGAAGGCAAATGATCCTTATGGATTGAGCTATAAAATGCTGGAGTTTTTTGAAGCATGGAATTTTCATTTGCTGGATAATTATACACTGGCTTTTTCAGTACTGATGAATGCCTTTGAAATCATCGCCGGAGTAGCCGTACTGTTAGGCTGGCGAATGCGTTTGTTCAGCTGGTTATTATTGTTGCTGATCATCTTCTTTACTTTCTTAACAGGTTATGCATTACTTTCCGGAAAAATAAAAACCTGCGGATGTTTTGGTGATTGTATTCCGTTAACCGCCAAGCAATCTTTTATAAAAGACCTGGTACTGCTGGCATTGATTCTTTTAATTTTTGCTTACCGAAATAAAATAAAACCAATTTTCAAATCATCATTAAGTGTAAGTATGCTGGCGATCGTTACTGCACTGAGTTTCGGATTTCAATGGTATGTGATGCAATATTTGCCGGTGAAAGATTGTTTGCCTTATAAAGTTGGTAACAATATTGTTGAGCAAATGAAAGTTCCTGCCAATGCAGTGCTGCCAGTGACGGAAACAATATTTATCTATGAAAAAGGAGGAAAGCAATATACATTTACAGACAGGTTTCCGGCTGATCTGAACACATATAAGTTTATTGATAGAAAGGACAGAATAATAAAAGAAGGTTCTAACTATCTGCCACCGATAAAAGATTTTAAGCTGAGTACTCTTTCCGGTGTTGATTCAACAGCCGAAATAATAGGACAAACAACAGATTATTACTTTTTCTTTATTAAGGACTTTGATGATCTTACTATAAAAGATGATTGGTATAAAGAGTTTGTAAGAATATATAAAGCTGCCAAAGCAAAAAATATAGCTGTTTATGTAGTAACATCGCAGGGAGATTTAGCAGATAAATTGTTTAACCAGGAAAATGAAAAGCTGGGAGTTACTATTTACACCTGCGATGGAACGGAAATTAAAACAGCAGCCCGTACCAAACCTTGTTTAATGAAGATGAAGGGAGAGGTGATTGATCATAAATGGGGCAAGGCTGCATTAAGTACAGTGAATCCATAACCATTGTCCGACCGTCCCGGTCTGACAATGGTTATGATAGAAGGTCAGACCGGGACGGTCAGACCAGCGTAATATGATACAATTCATCATCAAAAAATTATTGTACGGAATATTAGTATTACTGGGAGTAGTGGTACTGGTATTTTGGGTTTTCCAGGGATTTGCTGATCCTTCACGATTGGTATTGGGACAAACAGGTGACTCTGCCACGATTGCCAATATCAAAAAAGAATTGTATCTCGATCAGCCCAAATGGAAGCAGTTTACCCTTTACCTCAACGATATTTCTCCAATAAGCTTTAATAGTAAAGATGAAATTGAAAGGAAGAAGTTAAAAGGCTTTTTTATCGGCAGTGAAAATAAATTAGCCATTAAAGTTCCTTACCTGCGAACGAGCTATCAAAGCAAAAGAGATGTGTGGGATATTTTATTAGAAGCATTGCCGCTTACTATCTTATTAGCAGTGGCTGCCATGTTATTTGCCACCATTATCGGAATAATGTTAGGAGTGCTGGCTGCAGTAAAACAAAATACATGGATGGATTCATCCGCCATTTTCACCAGCATTGTTGGTATTTCAGCCCCATCCTTTTTTATGGGAATATTGATTGCTTATGTTTTTGGATTTTTGTTCAGTCATTTTACAGGCCTGCATTTAACAGGTAGTTTATATGATTATGATGTGAATGGAAAAACATTACAGTTAAAGAATTTGATATTGCCTGCGTTGACATTAGGCATTCGTCCATTAGCAATCATTACTCAACTAACCCGAAGCTCTATGCTGGATGTATTGAACCAGGATTATATCCGTACAGCTTATGCAAAAGGAATAAGCAAAAGAACAGTGATATGGAAACATGGTTTGCGTAATGCATTAAATCCTGTTATTACTGCTATCACTGGCTGGTTTGCCGAATTATTAGCCGGAGCATTTTTTGTAGAATATATTTTTGGCTGGAAGGGGATAGGAAAAGTTACCGTAGATGCATTAGAGAAATTAGATTATCCGGTAGTGATGGGTTCGGTTTTGCTTTCTGCTTTAATATTTGTGCTGGTGAATATGCTGGCTGATATTTTATACGGTGTAGTGGATCCAAGAGTAAGATTGAAATAGGAGGTCGGAAGTAAGAAGTATGAAATCAGAAAATTTATATCCGGCTTCTTACTTCTGACTTCCGGCTTCTGCACCTCTCACATCCATTTACTCAAAAACCGGTTAAAGTCATGACGGAGTTCAAGCATGATTCTTTCAAAACTCATAAAGTCTTCCCGCATATTTTCATGCTCGTCTAATGAAAATATTTCTACATGGCCGGCGGTGGTCATTACCTGGTGAGCCAGTTGTTGCAGGTTAATTTTTATATCATGCTGCAGTTCATCAATACTGTTGCGCTGAATGATAAACTGGTTTTGAAAATGTTCAACACCCGCCCTGGCTTCCATACTGGTGTTTTTGGTAGCCACTTCGGCTAATCTTTTTTCCATGGTATCCAGTTCTTCATCATAAAAGGTAAGGGCACGTAGCCAGTCATTATGTTCATTGGTAAGATGGTCAAATGATGTATAACTCATAAAATATCTTTTAACCAAATTTGATTAATTGAATAAACAAAACAGATGAGCTAAGTCAGAATTGGCGATGATAGTTTTCAGGATGACGATTATCGTATAACCACCTCTTTTATTACTTTTTCTTTCATGGCTTCATTTACCCGTTCAATGATCTTTTCTTTTTGAAATTGTAATTCCTGTTTAAGTGGAGCAACATTGGTGGTGATGAAAAGTGTAGAGCCGATGATCTCAATTTTATCTGTGTACTTGGCAATGGTTTTTCCCATTAGTTGTGCCCATACTTCTTCAATCTGCAAAGCCTGTATGTTTTGTTTTAACCGGCTTTTTTGCAGGAAGAGTTTAATCGCATCACCCACAGAAATTTCTGCCATAGAGATAGTTGAAACTGCAATTTACAATTAAGCTGTAAAAGCTTATTCAAAACGGATAGCTTTTATTGGAGTGATCTTTCTCACTAACAAAGAAGGGAGAATCAACACTAAAAAACAAATGGCAAGCGTAGCCATATCAATCGCTACTATTTGCCACCAAATAACCTTTACCGGAGCATAGGACAAATAATAAGCTTCCTCGTTTAGTTTAATAAAGCCAGTGGCCGACTGCAGCCAGGCAAATGCCAAACCAAAAGCAGTGCCCAACAAAATACCTCCGGCGCTAATGATTGTGCCGTGATATAAAAATATTTGCTGAATATTCCAGTTGCGGGAACCTAATGCTTTTAATACACCAACCATATTGGTTCTGTCAAGAACCAAAATAAGTAAGCAGGTAATAAGGTTGATGATGGCCACTACCATAATAATGACCAGCACCATCCATTTTGTTTTATGCTGCAGGTTAAGCCAGTCAAATATATTGGGATAAACTTCCTGTATGGTTCTGCTGCCCCATTGTATGGGCAGGGAATTTTTAATCTCATCATTAACCGCATTCATTTGCCCGGGATCTTTCAGGTAAACCTCATAGCCACCAATCAAACTATCGTTCCACAAGTTGATACGGCGGATAAGGTCGAGATCGCCAATGGCAATATTGCGGTCATACTCATCAATACCCGTTTTATACAGTCCGCTCACTTTTGCTTTTCTTATTCTTGGATTTTCACCACTTTCCAGGAAAAACAACAGCACCGAGTCATTTACTTTCACTTTTAACTGAGAAGCAGAAATGGTAGAAAGCACCACATCTTTGCTATAACCGCTGTCAACATAATTCATCCATGTACCTTCTTTTAAAAAAGAATTATACACACTAAAATCAAAATCCTTTTCAACACCTTTTAATAAAACACCTTCCAGGGTAGTATCGCTTTTTATTAAAACCGATTTTGTGGCAAATGTGTTAGCGGAAACAACTCCCGGAAATTCTTTTAACTTTTTAAATACAACCTCATCCTTCTTAATAGGCGTCTCTTCTGCTAATGCCAATTGCTCGGTGGTGAGGTATTGCACACGGATATGTCCCCAAAGACTGAAAACTTTATTGCTGATGGTTTGTTCAAACCCGTTAACAAAAGAAAGGGCAATAATCATTCCGCCCACACTCAGCATGGTGGCAACAATGGCCAGCCTGATGATAAATTTGGAAAAAGATGATTGGGTGTTGAAGGCAATTCTGCGGGCAATAAAGGCGGAAATATTCAAACGGTATAATTTTGGTATATTGTAAAACTAAATTTTTTTATTTAACCATGCACCAGCGCCATTACTCCGGTACACTATTTATTTTTATCTGTACCTGTTTTTTAACATATCATGTAAAAGCACAGGATGTACTTACCGATAAAATTTATAAATCCAGCATTAAATCGGTAAAATTTCATATGTATGGTGATCAGTTAGGTTACCCCATCATTAATTTAAACGGGAGCGACCGGCTGGAACTGCATTTTGATGATATGGACGGTGATGTAAAGAGTTATTATTATACCTATCAATTATGCAATGCCGACTGGACTCCGGCTATGTACAGCCAATTTGATTATATAAAAGGATTCTTTCAAAATCGTATCGGCACTTATCGTTTATCCAATGTAGCATTAACAAAATACACCCATTACCAGGCTTTTTTACCCGAACAAAATTCTTTTCCCAGCAAATCGGGGAATTATGTTTTAAAAGTTTTTCTGAACGGGAATGAATCGAATGTCGTTTTCACTAAACGTTTCCTGGTGGTGGACAGTAAAGCTGGTATTAATGCACAAATAATGCAGCCATTGAATTCAATGATCATGCGTACGCATCATAAAATTCAATTCAGCCTTGAAACATCTGCCTTACAAATAACCAATCCACGGCAGGAAATAAAAGTGGTGATATTGCAGAACTATCGCTGGGATAATCCTATTAAAGATATTCAACCCACTTTTAACCGTGGCAATGTGCTGGAGTATAATACGGAGAATGATTGCATCTTTCCCGGCTATCGTGAATGGCGATGGTTAAATCTCAGCAGTTTTCGTTTGCAGAGCGATAGGGTTGACAGTGCTCATTACACTAACAAATCAACAGAGATATTTGTAAAACCGGATGGTGACCGTAAAAAGATACCTTACTATTATTACCACGACCAGGATGGAATGTATTATATAGGCGGAGGAATTGATAATTTAAATCCTTACTGGCAGGGTGATTATGCAACGGTTCATTTTACTTATGTACCACCACTTAACCAGTTTATAAAAGATAAAGAATTATACATCTATGGTGAGCTTACTAATTATGAACTGAACGATAATAACCGAATGCAGTTTAATGGTGAAAAAGGAGTGTATCAAGCCTCCTTGTTTTTAAAGAATGGCTATTATGATTTTAGCTATGCATTAAAAGATAAAAAAGGAAATATCGAACTCATTGATAACAATTACTGGGAAACGGAAAACCAGTACACCATTTTAGTTTATTACCGTCCTTTTGGTGGAAGAGCTGATCAACTGGTGGGAGTTAGCAAGCTGAATTCTTATGCGAATTCTGCGGGAATAAGGTTTGGGACGAATAATCAATGATTTTGTAATGTATAATTTGATCATAGATGAACAAGAAAATGAACCTTTTACTTTTTCTCTTTTTTCTCCTGGCAAATAATGTATTTTCTGCAAATAAAGATTCACTTGAATTGATTTCAGTTAAAGCGAGAATACTATATACTGGTTATTATAATGAAGTAGCTGCAAATAAAAATATGAACAAGAATAATTTTTTTGTTTTTGCATCAATTACGAATAATCAGGACACAGCAATTTCGTTTTATCTTTGGACCTGTGATTGGCCCATTGAAAATTTTACAACCGATAATGATTCTATATATATTAAGGCTACAGGATGTGATGCTAATTTTCCCAAGTTAATTAAGCTTAAACCACACCAAACAATTAGTTTTAATAGTTTGGCAATATCCCATAGACAAGAAAATCCTAAAAACAATTTATTTAGAATCGGATTCTGTTTTTATGACACAGTCTGGCATGTCAGAAAACGACCTCCAAAAAACGAGATTAAGTGGTATTGGAGTAATCCCCTTACTCTTGTCCAAATTTCTCACGAATACACGATTGAGGATTAATTTTTTATTAAAGAGATTTATTTTAGAAACTTATTAGCGTTTATTTTCTTCCCAATTTTTCAGGTTAATAAGCTGTATCAGCTTATCTTTGCGCCGGCAGGTCTTGCACGACCAGCTCCTGCTGAACCTCCCCAGGGCCGGAAGGCAGCAAGGATAGGCGGTTGAGCGGTGCGATGTAAGTAATCTGCCATTTTTTTATTTGAAGATTTCTGGGTTTCAAGATTTTAAATTAATGATTACCCTTGTCTCAAATCTTCAAATTTTCAAATCTTCAAATTTTCAAACCAGCTATGAAATTTTTTATTGACACAGCCAATCTTGCTCAAATTAAAGAAGCAAACGAATTAGGAATATTAGATGGTGTTACTACCAATCCATCTTTAATGGCCAAAGAAGGTATTAAAGGACAGGATGCCGTAATGCAGCATTATAAAACCATTTGCGAACTGGTGGATGGTGATATCAGTGCAGAAGTAATCTCAACCGATTTTGCCGGTATTGTGGAAGAAGGAAAGAAATTAGCGGCTATTCATCCAAACATTGTGGTGAAAGTGCCGATGATTAAAGACGGTGTAAAAGCATTGAAATGGTTTACTGATAACGGTATTAAAACTAACTGCACACTGGTGTTCTCTGCCGGTCAGGCGATATTAGCTGCTAAAGCCGGTGCTACTTATGTTTCTCCTTTCATCGGTAGAATTGATGACAGTAGTTGGGATGGTGTCGAACTGATTGCTCAAATTGCTCATATCTATTCCATACAGGGATTTGAAACAGAGATATTGGCCGCTTCTATCCGCAGTGCTTTGCATATCGTAAAATGTGCCGAAGCTGGTGCTGATGTTTGTACTTGTCCATTGGATTCAATTCTTGGGTTGCTCAAACATCCTTTGACAGATATAGGGCTGGCTAAGTTCTTAGAAGATGCGAAGAAGATGTAATTGAGTTTTAGCTGAAATATGAGACGACCTTTAATCATAATAATTGCGACCTTTTCTTTTCTGGCTACTTATTCGCAGTCACCAGTTGACTTTAGCAAATTTACAGTTGAGCAAAGCGATACAGCTACTTTGTCCACAACCGATTTGCTTAACAAGATAAATTGGCAAGCAATTAAGACCTATTGCACAGGTGACAATGGGCACTACGCATATGAACGTAAGGACAGTTTACTTACGACTTATGAGTATGTAAAACAGGGGCGAGAAGCCTCATTTGAAATTACCAGTTACAAAGGAATGATTATGGAATTTTATTCTGACGCTGGTAATTCAAGTAAACAAGGTTCAACTTCTTTTTTTGGCAAAAATGTATGGCTCAAGTATGTGAGTGAAATTATACCTTCTCTTCCAGAACAATTTAAACTTGACAATAGGGAACCTGGTAATATTTTGAAAGCTTACTATAAACTATTGGGCATAAACACAAGAGACGAATATGGGTTTATTTGTGAATATTCAACGATTGGTATTGCAACGGATAGAAGAATAGTGGTCATTACACTTTTAAAACAACACCGCATAGACCTTTTAAAAAAGTTAACTGACTATTCAAATCTGCAGACAAGATTGTACGCAGTTGATGCTTTGATATACAATGACTATACTGCAAAACAAAAAATTCTGCAATTGACAAAAAACTTGAAGGAGAAACAAAAGGAATTAGACCTTTTGCAAAAGAAAAATGCTAACAAAACAAAAATTGACGAACTAAAAATTCAGATCAAAGCTTCATTAGACTCAATATCCAATTCCAATTCGGACCTTTTGACTGAAGCTGAATGGAAAACTATTTACAATTTACGAGACAGTAATTTAACAGTAAAGACTTGTGGAAATTCTGGTTCTTACAAAATTTATGGAACACCAATTTCTGATTTACTTTCAGACAAAGCAATTGCTGAAATACCAAAATGGTACGAAGGACTTAAAAGATTAGGATACTTCCGGTGAATATACATCGATAACATTGATATGACTTATTCTTAATAAAAAAGCGTAACTAAAGTTGCCGCTTTTTGTTTTATAAACCTTTTGATTTCTTTTTTCTGGAGGAGGGCTGATTCCTTATTTCATTTAATATCTCTTCATTTGTCTTTAGCTTTTCATCACTTTCTTTCTTCTTAATATAGATAGTAATGCTTTTGGTTACAGAAGGATTATCTTTTAAAGTGATAGTAACTACAACAGAATCTCTTTTAAAATCTTTATCAATCCATAAATTATTTCTTTCAAACTCCCCGGCGCTGACTTTAAAGTTTAAATGCTTATCGGTAAGTGGGAGCCAGGTACCATTGCTGAGCTTTCCATCCACATTAATGTAATTCCAGGTGCCTTTTTTTAAGCTATCGGTGTAAAGATTGAAATAAAGGGTATCAATTTTCTGAGCCTTCACAATCAAGCCCGAAAGAATAATGAACAGCAACAGTAAACCTTTTTTCAACTGGAAAATTTTAAACAAAGATTTCAATAATTATGCAAAAGTTGCACTTAAAAAACTTTTAACAAAAAACGGTTGACCCACCCCTGTCGAGTATGCATTTATTTTTGATTACTCCGGCCCCTCCCGGGAGGGGATTGAAATGCTTTAGTGCCGAAGAGTAAACAAAAACGCCACCAGGAATGGCGGCGTTTTCTTAAATCAACTCAATTATGAGAAATTACAGAGAAGCGTTTTTGGCTTCGCCTAATTTGGCGTGAGCAGTTGCTAACCGGGCAACTGGTACCCTTGGACCAGAGCAGGATACATAGCTCAGTCCAAGGTTGTGACAGAACTTGATGGAATCAGGTTGACCACCATGTTCACCACAGATACCAATTTTTAAGTCAGCTTTGGTTTTGCGACCCCAATCAACGGCAATCTTCATCAGTTTGCCTACACCTTTAGTGTCGAGTACTTCAAATGGATTGTCGTGCAGGATATTTTTCTCAGCATACAATGGCAGGAATTTATTTTCAGCATCTTCTCTTGAGAAGGAGAAGGTAGCTTGTGTCAAGTCATTTGTACCAAAGGAGAAGAATTCAGCTTCTTTTGCTAAGTCTTCCGCTTCCATACAAGCTCTTACCACTTCTATCATTGTACCAAACTTAAACTGCAGTTTGATGTTGTATGCTTTTTCAACTTGTTCTCTTAATTCAGTAACATATTGTTTTACTCTTACTAATTCTTCAGCAGTACATACTTGCGGAACCATGATTTCAGGACGAACATCAATTTTTACTTTCTGACATTCAGCAGCTGCTTCTAATATCGCCTGAATCTGCATCTTATAAATTTCAGGATAAGTTAATCCCAAACGTACACCACGGTGACCGAGCATCGGGTTTACTTCATACAGTTCATGCACTTTTTTCAGCATTTGTTCTTTCTTCACAATAGCCTGGTCAATTAATTCTACTCCTTTATCATTAAAAGGAACAGAGCCGAAATGTGTTAATTCAGATTCTGCATGGAGTAAACGCAAACTGTTGTAAAGATTAGTTACACCAGCAGCAGTATCTTTTAAGTGACGCAGGTGCACTAATTCTTCTCTCAGTTCATCAACAGTGGGTAAGAATTCATGAATAGGAGGGTCGAGTAAACGGACTGTAACGGGCCTTGGTGCCATCGTAGTAAGGATTTCTTTGAAATCATTACGTTGAATAGGCAGTAATTTATTTAAAGCGATTTCTCTTTCTTCCTGTGTGTTGGCCAAAATCATTTCTACAACGATTGGCAAACGATCAGTTCCATTGAACATTCTTTCTGTACGGCAGAGACCAATACCCATGGCGCCATATTCCAAAGCTTTTTTAGCAGCATCAGGAGTATCAGCATTCGCCATTACTTTTAATTGAGAGTATTCATCTGCCCAGCTTAATAATGTTTTTAATTCATCGCTGAAAGTTGGGTCAACAGTTGGTATCACACCCTGATAGACAAAACCGGTTCCACCATCAATAGTGATGTAATCACCTTCATGTAATGTTTTTTCACCAACCTTAGCTTGTCTGAGCTTTACATCTACCTGTATTCCTTCTGCACCGGCAACGCATGGTTTACCCATACCACGGGCCACCACTGCTGCATGTGAAGTTTTACCACCACGACTGGTTAATATACCCTGTGAAGCAAAGAAACCGTGAATATCTTCTGGCTTAGTTTCTTCTCTTACGAGAATAACTTTTTCACCGGCACGACCTAACATTTCTGCACGGTCAGCATCAAACACACATTTACCGGATGCAGCACCGGGTGATGCTGGTAAACCTTGTGCTAATGGTGTTGATTTATGGAAGGAGTCTAACCGTGGGTGTAATAATTGTTCCAACATGTCTGGTTTAATACGCAGTAATGCTTCGGGTTTGGTAATCAAACCTTCTCTTACCATTTCAACAGAAGTACGAACCATGGCAGTGGCATTCATTTTTCCATTGCGGGTTTGCAAACAGTACAATATATTTTTCTCAATAGTAAATTCAAAGTCCTGTACTTCTTTATAGTGTGTTTCTAATTTGCTGCGGAGTTCTTCTAATTGTTTATGCAGTTCCGGCATTTCTTCCTGCAATTCAGCAACAGGTTTTGGTGTACGGATACCTGCTACCACATCTTCACCCTGTGCATTTACTAAGTATTCACCAAAGAAATCATTTTCACCAGTGCCGGGATCTCTTGTAAAGGCCACACCGGTAGCACTGTCGTTACCCATATTACCAAATACCATAGCCACCACATTCACGGCAGTACCATTAGCCATTTGCGGAGTAATACCAAATTCACGGCGATAGTCAACCGCCCTGCGACCCATCCATGAATTGAACACGGCTTTAATAGCAATTTCCAATTGTTCAAATACATCTTCAGGAAATGGTTTGCCGGTATAATTTTTTACTACATCAAGAAAACGATTGCTGATGTCTTTTAAATTCTCCGCACTTAAGCCAATGTCTTCTTTAACACCGGCTTTATGTTTAACCGCTTCAAATGCTGCATCAAATCTTTCGTCAGGAACACCTAAAGCAACTTTACCAAAGAGTTGAATAAAGCGGCGATAAGCATCGTAACCAAAACGTTCATTCTTTGTTTGTTCAATTAAGCCTTTTAAAGTTTCTGTATTTAAACCGAGGTTTAATATGGTATCCATCATACCGGGCATTGACAATGCTGAACCGGAACGAACAGATACTAATAAAGGATTAACAGGATCGCCAAAACTTTTACCCGTGTTTTTTTCCACCAGCTTCATGTTTTCTTTTACCTGCTCAATAACACCGGCAGGTAATAATCTTTTTTCATCTGCTAAATAAGTTAAGCAGGCTTCCGTAGAAATAACAAACCCAGGCGGAACATTCAGTCCAATCTGGGTCATCTCACATAAATTGGCGCCTTTACCGCCGAGTAGTTGTTTATTTTTTCCATCACCTTCTTTGAAGGCAAAAACATATTGTTTGGAAAGTTTTGTTGCGTTTGATGTGGCAGTTGGTTGGTCCAGCTCCACGGTGTCTGTACTTTTCATAACTGTTTGTTTTAATGCTGTGAAGGTAGAAAGCTCTAAAACCGTGAAAGCTGATTTACTTCAAGAGGAAAGATAACACTCGTCAGGTTGGAGGGTGAAGATAATTAGCAAATGTAAAAATATACAAATATGAAAATGGCTCAATTACGCAATGCTTTAATCTGCGAATCTGCGGCTTTGAATTTTTAATCGGCAATAGAGTATAAACAACCAACAAACCATAAACTACAAACCACAAACAAAAAACTACTTCTTCTGCCAAACCCTTACATAATCAATCTCCATCTTCGCAGGAAAAACTTTTTCGTCAATTCCTTTCTGTCCGCCCCAGTTACCACCAACAGCAACATTGAGGATTAAGAACACTTTATTATCAAAGGGCCAGCCATCATAACCCTTATGTTCATTAGCAAAAGAAAAATATACTTTACGGTCAACAGATATCTTTAAAGAATCCTTGCTCCATTCCACACCATATATATGAAACTTATCAGAACAGTCATTTAAAAAAGTAGTATCTGTTTTTTGCGTACCAATGATATGATTATATTTTTTGCAATGTATGGATGCATGAATAAATCCCTGGTGAAAACCTACATGCTCCATAATATCTATTTCGCCATCATCAGGCCATTCCAACGGAGTTTTTGAACCCAGCATCCAGATAGCGGGCCATGTTCCTCTTCCTTTTGGTATTTTGGCTTTCACTTCAATCTTTCCATATTGCCAGTCGCCTTTATCTTTTGTAATCAATCTTGCTGAAGTATAATTCTTATCTTCCCAATTTTCTTTACGGGCTTCAATAATCAATTTGCCGTTCTCCACTCTTGCATTTTCTTTTCGAAGACCGGTATAAAACTGTGCTTCGTTATTACCCCAACCATGACCACCTACTTCGCCTGTCCACTTGGTGCTATCAGGTAAGCCTTTATAGTTGAATTCATCGCTCCATACTAATTTCCATTTTTGTGCAGTGGAGATAAATGAGAGAACAATAACACTTACGATCGTTAATATTAGTTGTTTCATGGTTGAAAATTAAAAATAATTGCGCAATTAAAAATTCTCTTTTACATTTGCGGCACAATGAATCAAAATATGCACATGCATCATCATCATACTTGCCCCAAAAGGTAAGCCGGTGTTGTTTGTGTATTAGTATAAAACAGTAAAGGGCTTACAATAGTAGGCCCTTATTTTTTGTCTGAACCTGGATTTTATATGATTTAATTGATTATTGGGAAATTGAAATGAGTGAATTAAAGTACAAGGAAATTACTGAGAAGATTATTGGTGCTGCAATGAGAGTTCATGCGGCGATGGGGAATGGTTTCCAGGAAGTCATTTATCAAAGGGCACTCGAAATAGAAATGAATGAATCAGGTTTAGAGTTTGCGAGAGAATATAGTATGAAAGTGTTTTATAAAGGACATGAAATTGGTGAGCGAAGAGTTGATTTTTTTGTTGAAGGAAAGATTATGGTAGAGTTGAAGGCGATTGTTTTATTAGAAAATGTTCATTTGGCGCAGGCAAAAAATTATTTAGAAGCATATAATGTGGAGGTTGGATTGTTGTTGAATTTTGGAAATACCAGTTTAGAGTTTAAACGACTGGAAAATAAAAAATATCAACCCGCATCATTTCCTCCCAATCCATAAAATCAAATAAATCATGGTTCAGACGAAATTGAGAATTGCTATTCAGAAGTCAGGTCGTTTGTATGAAGACTCTGTAAAACTTTTAAGTGAATGCGGAATCGATTTACGCAATGTGAAAGACCGCCTTAAAACAGAAAGTGATGATTTCCCACTAGAAGTTTTCTTTCTGCGGGATGATGATATTCCGCAATATGTAGAAGATGGGGTGGCAGATATTGGTATTGTTGGCGAAAATGTGATGTATGAAAAAGGAAGAAAGGTTACCGTAGTAGAAAAACTTGGTTTTGGTAAATGCCGTTTATCTGTGGCAATTCCACGAAGCCAGCAATATGAAGGGGCACAATCATTGCACGGAAAAAGAATTGCTACGAGTTATCCTAATCTTGTGAAGAAATTTTTAGCAGATAATAATGCTGTGGCTGAAATACATGAAATCAGTGGCTCCGTTGAAATTGCACCTGGCATTGGTCTGGCGGATGTAGTAGCTGATTTAGTAAGCAGCGGTTCTACTTTATTTATGAATGGGTTAAAAGAAGTAGAAACCATTCTGCAATCACAGGCGGTATTAATTAAGAATGATAAATTCAACGGTGAGCAACTTGCTTTGTTAAACAAACTGTTGTTCCGCATACAGGCAGTTAAAAAAGCAAAACGTAATAAATATGTATTGCTGAATGCGCCGAATGATAAGTTGAATGAAATTATCTCATTGCTGCCCGGTATGAAAAGCCCGACAGTATTACCATTAGCAGAAAGCGGCTGGAGCAGTGTACACAGTGTATTAAACGAAGATGAGTTTTGGGAAAGGATTGAAGCTTTAAAGAATGCTGGTGCTCAGGGAATATTGGTGGTGCCTATTCAGAAGATGATTGTCTGAACCTGGATTTATTAGATTTTAAGGATTTAAATGAAATTCATTATGCAAGTATTCAAACATCCTGATAAAAAAGATTGGCCTGATTTATTGCGAAGACCAACTATTGATTCTTCATCTTTGGAAAAATCAGTGAAAAAGATTTTAGATAAAGTAAAGGATAAAGGGGACAGAGCAGTAAAAAAATACGCTAAAGAATTTGATGGAGTAAAACTGAAAAAGCTGCAGGTTTCATCCAAAGAAATTAAAGACGCTGAAGCTTTGGTATCAAATGAATTGAAAAAAGCCATTCAGCAGGCTGCTTCCAATATTGAAAAATTTCACTCAGCACAATTATCAACTGTTGAAGTGATTGAGACCATGCCGGGTATTAAATGCTGGAGAAAATCAATTGGCATTGAAAAAGTGGGCTTATACATTCCCGGCGGCACAGCACCTTTATTCTCTACCATTTTAATGTTAGGTATTCCGGCAAAGCTGGCAGGTTGTAAGGAAATTGTTTTATGTTCTCCTCCCAATAAAGAAGGTAAATTAAATCCTGCCATTTTATATGCTGCACAATTAGTAAGTATCACTAAAATATTTAAAGCAGGAGGTGTGCAGGCTATTGGGGCAATGGCTTATGGTACAGAAAGTATTCCGCAGGTTTACAAAATTTTTGGTCCGGGTAACCAGTATGTTACCTGTGCCAAACAATTAATTCAAAAAGATGGAGTAGCAATTGATATGCCTGCAGGCCCAAGTGAAGTATGTGTGCTGGCTGATGATACAGCTAATGCATCTTTTGTAGCAGCTGATCTTTTATCACAGGCGGAACATGGTGCCGATAGCCAGGTTCTGTTAGTGACTTGTTCCGGTGCTTTGGCCCGGAGTATAGGAATTGAGATAAATAAACAACTGGATTTATTGCCGAGAAAAGAATTGGCTTCAAAATCATTAGCCAACAGCAAAATCATTTTAGTAAAAGATATTGAAGATGGAATTGATCTGGTAAATGAATATGCTGCCGAGCATTTAATCATCAGTTGTAAAGATGACGAAGCCATTGCTGAAAAAATTGTAAACGCCGGTTCTATCTTCCTTGGCAATTATTCTCCCGAAAGTGTAGGTGATTATGCGAGTGGAACCAATCATACCTTACCAACTAATGGTTATGCAAAAGCATATAGTGGTGTAAGTGTGGATAGTTTTGTAAAGAAGATAACTTTTCAAAAACTTGAAGAAGAAGGGTTGAGAAATATTGCTGCTACTGTTGAGCTAATGGCTTCAGCAGAAGGATTGGATGCTCATAAAAATGCGGTAACAATAAGGACTAAGAGTATAAAGGAGTAAAGGAGCAAATGAGCAAACCTTTTTTACCTCGTTTTCTCCTTTGACCTCTTAGCTAAAAAAAATAGTATGGAAATAAAATTTGAATTACTTCCAAGAACCGAAATAAAAAATATTATTCCATTATTGCAGGTGCTGGATGAAAAATTGAGCCATGAATTGCTGGAGGAAAGGTTAAATGAAATGTTTAACAGGGGTTATATATGTTTAGGTGTGTTTGATAAAAATAGATTGATTGGTATTTCTGGTTTGTGGATACTGACGAAATATTATGTAGGTCGTCATATTGAACCGGATGATGTGGTGATATTGCCGGAGTATCGTGGCCAGGGTGTGGGGGAGAAGTTGATGGACTGGATATACCAGTTTGCCAAAGAACAGGGTTGTATTGCCAGTGAACTCAATTGTTATGTAGGCAATAGTGCCGGACAGAAATTCTGGGCAAACGAAGGATACAGAATTATCGGTTTTCACTATCAAAAGAAATTTTAAAGAACAGGTTTGGTTATGTTTGATATCAATAAACTTTTAAGAGAAAATATTAAAACGTTAGTGCCTTATTCATCTGCAAGGGATGAGTTTAAGGGGAAGGCTGATGTGTTTCTGGACGCAAATGAAAATTCTATTGGCTCCCCATTAGCAAAAAACTATAACCGCTACCCCGACCCATTGCAATGGAAAATAAAATATAAGCTGGCGGATATAAAAGGAGTACCGCCACAAAATATTTTCATTGGCAATGGTAGCGATGAATGTATTGACATTCTGTACCGAGGATTTTGTAACCCCGGGAAAGATAATGTCATTATATGTCCGCCTACTTATGGCATGTATGAAGTGAGTGCCAATATCAATGATGTAGAAGTAAGAAAAGCAAAGCTGACCGATGATTTTCAACTGGACTTAATTCATTTAGAAAACCTGGTAGATGAAAACACCAAAATCATCTGGATATGTTCCCCCAACAATCCTACCGCAAATTCATTCAACAGAGAAGATATAGAAACAGTACTGAATAATTTTGAAGGATTAGTAGTGATTGATGAAGCCTATATCAATTTCTCCCGTCAAAAATCTTTTATACAGGAATTGACGGAGTATCCCAATCTTGTAGTGATGCAAACACTTAGCAAAGCATGGGGATTAGCAGCCTTGCGTTTAGGAATGAGTTTTGCCAGTGAAGATATTATTGAAGTGTATAACAAAATCAAACCTCCTTATAATATCTCCCAGGCTGCACAGGAAATAGTATTGGAAGCGCTGGAAAATATAGAACAGGTAAATGGATTTATTAAAGAGTTGGTGCAAAGCAGGGATGAGCTGACAAATGAATTAGCTCAATTACCAGTAGTTCAAAAAATTTATCCTTCGGATGCTAATTTTTTATTGGTAAAGGTGGTGGAAGCAAGAGCTATTTATGAATACCTATTGGCAAAAGCAATAGTTGTGAGAGATAGAAGTAAGGTTGAACTGTGCGAAGGATGTTTACGGATTACGGTGGGCACAAAAGAAGAAAACAAGCAATTAATTGAAAGTCTGAAAACTTTTATTGTGTAATTTGGTTATTCATTTTTAAAACCAGCTATATGAAAAATAAAATTTGGTATGCTATGTCTATCGCTGTTTTAATTTTTGCATCCTGTAAAACGGAAACAAAAGAAAAACAAGCTGACCAGGTTGCTATTGATTCAACTATTAGTTTACCACAGGGTTTTTCTGCAACTATTTTTGCTGACACGGTTGGTTCAGCCCGTCATATTACAGTAAGTGATAATGGAGTGGTGTATGTTAAACTTGGTGGTGTAAAGAATGGTCATGGTATTTTGAAGTTAGAAGATAAAGACAAGAATGGAATAGCAGATGATGCTTCCGGTTTTGGTACTTATGGTGGTACAGGTATCGCTATTGGCAATGATCATCTCTATGCAACATCAGACAATAACATTTATCGTTATAAATTAGAAAATGGTGATGTTCCTTCCGGTGCTTCAGAAGAAATGATTGTTGAAGGATTAGTGAATAAAGGACAACATGCAGCAAAATCTATTGCAGTGGATAACGCCGGGAATGTTTATGTAAACATTGGAGCCCCTTCAAATAGTTGCCAGGTTGAAGATCGTACACCGGGTTCTCCTGGAATGAGTCCATGCCCTATTTTAGATTCGGCTGGAGGTATCTGGCAATTCAAAACGGATAAATTAAAACAGCATTATGCTGATGGATTGCGTTATGCTACTGGCATAAGAAATATAGTAGCATTAAGTTGGAATAAAACAGTGAATGAATTATATGGTGTGCAACATGGTCGTGATGATTTGGATAAATTATATCCAAAATTATTTACCGAAGATCAAAGAGTGGAATTGCCAGCAGAAGAAATGTTCCGGATAACAAAAGGTTCAGATTTTGGATGGCCTTATTGTTATTACGATCCCAATCAAAAGAAAAAAGCCCAGTCGCCTGAATATGGTGGCGATGGTAAAGCAACAACGGGATGTGATGGGAAAGGACAACCTATTTATGCCTTCCCGGCACACTGGGCTCCTAATGGGTTGTTGTTTTATACAGGTAATCAATTCCCCGAAAAATATCACAACGGTGCCTTCATTGCGTTTCATGGTTCATGGAACAGGGCGCCAAAAGAACAGGGTGGATATAATGTAGTATTTGTTCCGTTTAAAGATGGTAAGCCAAGCGGAGATTATGAAGTGTTTGCTGATAATTTTGCAGGGAAAGATAAATCACCCAATGGTGCAGCACATCGCCCATGTGGGTTAGCACAGGGGCCTGATGGCTCCATTTATATTTGTGATGATCAGAACGGACGCATTTGGAAAATAACTTATTCAGGAAAATAAATTATGAAGAGAGTTTTATTTATCGACAGGGATGGTACATTAATTAATGAAGCACCACCTACGTATCAATTAGATTCGTTTGATAAACTTACTTTCTATCCGCATGTATTTGAATTCATGCACAGGATAGCAACCGAAATGGATTATGAATTGGTAATGCCTACGAACCAGGATGGATTAGGAACGCCGTCTTTCCCTGAAGACACTTTCTGGCCATTGCACAATTTTGTATTGAAGAGTTTTGAAAACGAAGGAGTGAAGTTTAATGATGTTTTAATAGACAGAACTTTTCCTCATGAAAATGCACCTACCCGGAAACCTGGTGCTGGAATGTTTACCAAGTACCTCAATAATCATGAATACGATTTAGCAAATTCATTTGTAATTGGAGATCGCATTACTGATATACAACTGGCAAAGAATTTAGGCTGTAAAGGAATCTGGATAAACAATGATGCTTCACTTGGCTCTGCGGAAATAAAAGATAAGGTGGAAGAGCTGCGTCAGTCAACCATTGTACTGGAAACGACCGAGTGGAGTAAGATATACGAGTTTTTAAAATTGGGGTTGCGTATTGTTAAACATGAACGCTATACCAATGAAACAAAGATCAGTGTGGAAGTAAATATGGATGGAAGTGGCAAAGCCAATATTCATACCGGGTTAGGATTCTTTGATCATATGCTGGAGCAAATTGCCCGTCATGGTAAAATTGATTTGAGCATAACCACCAAGGGTGATCTGCATATTGATGAACATCATACCATTGAAGATACAGGCATTGCGTTAGGTGAAACATTTGCCAAAGCATTAGCTGATAAAAGAGGAATGGAGCGTTATGGATTTGCTTTACCCATGGATGAAGCAGAAGCAAAAGTGCTGATCGACTTTGGAGGACGCAACTGGATTGTATGGAATGCTGAATTTAAAAGAGAAAAGATAGGAGAGATGCCAACAGAAATGTTCTTTCATTTCTTCAAATCGTTTAGTGATGCTGCAAAATGTAATTTGAATATTGAATGCAAAGGCGATAATGAGCATCATAAAATTGAAGCCATCTTTAAAGCATTTGCCAAAGCCATTAAGATGGCAGTGAAAAGAGATCCGTTGAGTAATTATTTGCCGAGTACAAAAGGAGTATTATAATATCTTGCAAGCTATTTATCGAACGGGATGCACATTTGAATGTGTGTCCCGTTGTTATTAGTGACCATAAATGTTCCGCCGATTCGTTCCATACGCTTCCTCATATTTTTCAGGCCATTTCCAAATTCCCTTATTTTATCTTCATTAATACCAACACCATTGTCAATTATTTTGATACAAATATTTTTCTCAAAAGAAAAATTCAACTGCACTTCGCTGGCTTTGGCATGTTTTACTACGTTATTCAATGCCTCCTTAACTGTAAGAAAGATATTTCTTCTCTTTTCACCACTCAATTCGAGTTCGGGTACATCATCTGCTATATCAACCTTACATTTCATATCCAGCGTTTCAAAATAACTCTGTGCATAGGAACGGATATAGCTTACCAGGTTGGGCAAGGTATCATTGGAGGAAATCATACTCCATATAATTGCATTCATTTTATTGAGCAGGTCGTT
This sequence comes from Sphingobacteriales bacterium, assembly GCA_016200915.1. Taxonomy (GTDB): domain Bacteria; phylum Bacteroidota; class Bacteroidia; order Chitinophagales; family Chitinophagaceae; genus AWTP1-9. The sequence continues at coordinate 70,840 of JACQDV010000006.1, read as the reverse complement.
AGCTGAATCGGATATTTTATCAATCTCGGGAATTGGTTGATTAGCTGTTTTAGCTTTTGCCATTTCACTCATTAAGCGGATGGCTGTCATACCGGCACCTAATTCATCATGCATATCAGCAGAGATGCGGTTACGTTCTTCCTGCTGTGTTTGAATTATGGTAAGTTGTTTTTCCATCTCCCTTCTTTCTTCTTCCCGTTTTATGGCTTCCTGCATTTTCACTTTTTCAATCAGTTCTATGCGGTTTTTATAACTTAATCCCATCATAAATAAAATACATTCTCCCAGCACACCAAGATCATAATAGAAAAGCCCGGAGCTAAAAATCCAATGCAATTTCTCTAACCTGAACGGAGTGCTGGAAAATACAAACGAAATCAGCCCAAACACAATTAAAATAATATTGCCATAAACAAGGTATTTCAGCAAACGGTCTTTATATCTAAATCCTGCGCTTACAAAAATTATCCCAAGCAAAAGCAAATATATTTTTGTGTAAAATTCAATTTGATTTTGAAGCGACAGGTAGTTGGTTCCAAAAAATATATAAGTATATATTACAGTTGCTCCCATTACAATCCATTGTGAGTAACGAAGCAGTTTATTTATAAAAGGATAGTTGAGTTTTGTGTTTAGATAGCTGCGCACAAAAAACAAATACAAATACACGGATGCTAACTGAATAAGAAAATCAAAATAGCCTTCAAAAAAATGATTGAACCAGGTTGAATTTCCATATAAGATTGTTTTTAAAAAAATGAGACTGCTGATACATAGCGTATAGAATCCGTAGAAAAGAAATTCCGGGCGGTAGCCGTGGCGGTAACTGATAAAAGAATAAAATATCATCATTAAAAAAAATCCCGAAACAATGAAGGTGATAATATTTTGTACATCGGAAAAATTGAGTTCATTGGTCAACTGCTGCCTGGAGTACTCTGCTTTAACCAATCTTGGGTTTACACTGATAACAGTGGTTTTTACATAGTGTAATTTTATAATGAAAGTGATCGTTTCACCGGCCCGTATCTGTATAAGTTTGAAACCATGGTTGAGTACAAAATCTTTAACGTCAACTTTTGTGAACAGCGTATTTTCTGTAAGTGAATCATTTTGTTGTTTGTAAATTTCAAAAACATCAAAGTAATTACCCGGATTAAAGCAAAAACTTTGCAGTGAATCGGTATTGTTATGCAAAAAGAATTTGAAATAGTTATTGGCAGTAATAAATTTTTTAGGAATGTTAATCCGGTTTGGAATAGAGTCTGTGAGTTTACCCCATTTTACAATGCGTGCCACTTCTTTTACCGGTAATTTTTGCTGGTGATCAGAGAAAAAATAAATATTGGGGATGATATTTTTGTAAGGAACTACCTGGTTGGTAAGCACTATCATTGAAGCACTGTCTGTTTGAGCAGATACTCCTGGCAAAATTGCCAGAAAAACTATGACCAGGAATGATGAAAAAGCCGTTTTCAAGATCGTGCAGTTTACAAGCTTCAAAATACAAAACTTGCCAGTATTTACACACCTTTTTTGATTGTTGAATGGCAGTTTGCTGTTTTATCTATATCATTATCTTTGCGCCTATGGCTAAAAACCGTGCAAAACAGGGAAAAAAATCCAACGGGGCCGAAGAACTAAAGCAAGAAAAACAGGAATCTGTTACCGTGAAAGAACTGGTAAAGGATGAACGTACGCATAAAATTATGGGTACCGTTTTGCTGCTTATAAGTTTCTTCCTTTTCATAGCATTTGTTTCTTATTGTTTCACCTGGAAACAGGACCAGGATAAAGTGTTGGGTAAAGGAGTAAGTTTTTTATTTGGAAAGGAGGAAACCGTTGCCAATCTGCTGGGAAGATTAGGCGCATGGTTCTCACATTTATTTATATACAGGGGATTTGGTGTAGCATCCTTTTTATTCTGCACATTCTTTTTTGTTGCCGGAGTAAACCTTTTATTGGGTAAAAAGATATTTTCCCTGTGGCGCAACTTTCGTTATGTATTAATTGGGTTATTATTTTTTTCTACTGCATTTGCTTTTGTTTTTAAAGGGCAGAAATTTCCCTGGGGTGGTGCAGCCGGTGAATTGGTTAACGGGTGGCTATCTGGCCTGTTGGGTTCATTAGGTGCAGGAGTTTTTCTTGCTGTTACCGGGTTTATATATATAATATGGAGATTTAATCCTGTATTCAAACTGCCTCAAAAGAAAGAGCAGCATACGCTAGTTGAAGAATCATTAGCAGAAGTAAATGAAGAAACTGCTAAAGAAACAGAACCTGTTGAAAATACAGTTCCAAAAAAGAATGCATTAAAAGGCGATAAAGGAATGGTAGTTGTGCCACCTGCCCGGCAGGAAAATAATGGACTGAATGATCTTAAAATTACAGAGAAAGAATTGCCGTTATCAATTCCTGTTCAGCCAGTTGTTGAAGAACCAAAGGAAATTATTCCCCAATCAGTAATGCCTGCTGCTTTGGAAATTCCTCCCGTTGTTGCAGAGAAGCCAAAAACAAAACCAGTTGATACAAGTGGATTAGAATTGGAAATAAAACAAGTTCCTGATGAAGCTCCGAAACCAGAAGAAGAAACTCAGGCAAAGAAAGCTGAGAATCTTCCTCCTTATGATCCTGTATTAGATCTCAGAGATTATAAATATCCAAAACTGGATCTGCTGGAAAATCATGGTGGTGAAAAGATAGTAATGGATCCTGCGGAATTAGAGACCAATAAAACGCAGATCATTAATACGCTTCGTAATTACGATATCGAAATACAAAAGATCATGGCTACGGTTGGGCCTACTGTTACTTTGTATGAGATTGTACCTGCTGCTGGTGTTCGTATTTCAAGAATTAAAAACCTGGAAGATGATATTGCCTTAAGCCTGGCGGCATTGGGTATCCGTATTATCGCTCCCATTCCGGGTAAAGGAACGATTGGTATTGAAGTGCCGAATTTGAAGAAGACGGTAGTAAGTATGCGTACACTCCTTTCTTCTGATAAATTTCAAAAAAGTACTTCTTCATTACCAATTGCGCTGGGTAAAAGGATAGATAACGAAAACTTTATTGTTGATTTGGCTACGATGCCTCACTTGCTGATGGCTGGTGCAACCGGTCAGGGTAAATCAGTTGGTGTCAATGCTATCCTTGTTTCGTTGTTATACAAGAAACATCCATCTCAGCTTAAATTAGTATTGGTCGATCCCAAGAAAGTGGAGCTGAGTTTGTACCGTCATATTGAAAAACATTTTTTGGCCAAACTTCCGGGTGAAGATGATGCCATCATCACTGACACAAAAAAAGTGGTACATACACTCAATGCTTTGTGTATTGAAATGGATAACCGCTACGATCTGCTGAAAGAAGCCCATTGCCGTAACATTCGTGAATACAATGAAAAATTTGTAGCCCGTAAACTAAATCCGGAAAAAGGTCATCAATATCTTCCATTCATTGTTTTAGTAATTGATGAGTTTGCTGATTTGATAATGACTGCGGGTAAAGAAGTGGAAATGCCGATTGCCCGTTTGGCTCAGTTAGCCCGTGCAGTTGGTATTCATTTGATCATTGCCACACAACGTCCGTCTGTAAATATTATTACAGGTACTATTAAAGCCAACTTCCCGGCCCGTATTGCTTTTAAAGTTTCCTCAAAAGTTGACTCAAGAACCATTTTGGATGCAGGTGGTGCAGAGCAGCTAATTGGTAAAGGAGATATGCTGGTTTCTTACAATGGAGAGATCACCCGTTTACAGTGTGCTTTTGTGGATACGCCGGAAGTGGAAGAAGTTTGTGATTTCATCAAAGATCAGAGAGGTTATCCGCAGGCATTCTTACTTCCTGAGTATGTAGATGAAAAAGAAATGGAAGGGAAGGATTTTGATATGAGTGACCGGGATACATTATTTGAAGATGCTGCCCGGTTAATCGTATCAAGTCAGATGGGTTCTACCTCTTTACTTCAGCGTCGTATGAAACTTGGATATAATCGTGCCGGCCGACTGATGGACCAGTTAGAAGCCGCCGGAATAGTAGGAGCCAACCAGGGAAGCAAAGCCAGAGATGTATTGATCAAGACTGAGATGGAGTTGGAGCAGCATCTATCCATGCTTGGTTAAGAATTTTGTAAAACAGCTGCAACCAATAAACATCATCTCTAATCTACGTCTAACACATATCTTTGCGCCGCTTAAGACATTATTTAAATTTTTAAAATGAAAAGAATTTTATCGACAGCTTTTTCCCTTGCAGCCCTTTGTTTACTGGTAAATGCTCAACAAAAAGGATTTGGTCAAAATGATCCGGAAGCCAAGAAAGTGCTGGATGCAGCCAGTGCTAAAGTAAAAGCATACAAGACTTTAAAGGCTGGTTTTACTTTTAAATTAGAATCTGCCAATGGCAAAACCAATGAAACAAAAAAAGGTACCATGCTGATGAAAGGAACCAAGTATAGGGTAACTTTTGCGGGACAGGAAATTTTTTGTGATGGTACTAATACCTGGACTTATGATAAAAGATCCAATGAAGTACAGGTCTCTAAAGTAGATAATTCAGCCAATACTATTACTCCTCAAAAATTGTTTACCAATTTTTATGATAAAGACTTTCTGTATAAATTGAATGCCGACATCAAATTAAATGGCAAGGCCACTCAGGAAATAGAAATGACACCTTATGATAAGAATAAACCTTTCTTCAAGGTTTTATTATGGGTTGATAAAACCACTAAAACCATCAGCGGAACAAAAGTGCTGAATAAAGATGGTAATAAATACAGCATAACAGTAAATAGCTCTGCACCTAATGCTGCTATTACAGATGATCAGTTTGTATTTGATCAAAAGAAATACCCGGGAGTGGAAGTGATCGATTTGAGATAAAATGGTAATAAAATATATTTAAAGGGTTATGATAATTCATAGCCCTTTTTTATTTGCCCCAGCGAAAAGTGCTTATATCAAAACCTGCAATATCCAACACCCGGTCAACAACTGTTGCAGCAACTTCTTCAATGGTAGCCGGTCTGCTGTAAAAAGACGGGGTAGCCGGGCAAATGATGCCACCGGCCAATGTCACTGTTTCCATATTTCGGATGTGAATGAGGTTATATGGAGTTTCTCTCACCACACAAATCAGTTTTCTTCTTTCTTTTAAAACAACATCTGCAGCTCTTGTGATAAGATCATTAGAAACGCCTCCGGCAATTCTTCCCAGCGTTCCCATTGAGCAGGGGACTATAATCATGGTATTGTATTGTCCCGATCCGGAAGCAAAAGGAGCCATGAAATCAGTTTGTTCATAGAATTTAACCGGGTAATTTTTGTAATCATCGTTTCCCAATTCTGTTTGCCATACTTCACGGGCATTGGTAGTCATCACTACCGATAAAGCAGTGTACTGTTTGTTTAATGTTAAAAGTTTATCCAGAAGTACTTTGGCATAAACTGAACCACTGGCACCAGTAATACAAATGACAATTTTGTTCTCCATTCAGCGTTTAACTTTGCAGTATGAACAACAAATTTAGTATGCAAAAGGTACGCAGCCTCATATTTTTAATTCCGGCTGTACTGCTGGTTTATTCATTTAGTAAAACACCTCCAAAATCTAAATTAAAATGGATGACGCTGGCAGAAGCACAGGCAGCTATGAAAACAAATCCAAAACCCCTGCTTATTGATTTATATACCGACTGGTGTGGCTGGTGCAAGGTGATGGATAAGAATACTTATTCAAATGAAAAAGTAGTAACGTATTTAGAAGATAAATTTTATCCGGTTAAATTAAATGCTGAAACAAAAGATTCATTAAACTGGAATGGCCGGGTTTTTAAATACAATAAGCAATACCGCATTAATGAAATTGCCATTTACCTCACGGGTGGCGACTTAAGTTTTCCGACTACAGTAATTATTAATGATAAAACAGCCGATCCGCAAAATATTGCCGGTTACATGAAGCCATCTGAATTGGAGCCTATAGCTAAATATTTCGGCGAAGGCAATTTTGGTAAGCAAACCTTTGAAACCTTCCGGCAAAAATTTAAGCCGGAATGGTAAAAAAATTTATAGGTGTGTTTGGAATTTAAAAAAGTTGTATATTGCACCTATATGATAAGGTTTAATGGTTAATGGTAACTGATTAGCGTCCCGCCTCCCGGCGGGACAATTTTTTTTAGCCCTTTTTATCTTCTTAAGTATATTTTTCTGTCTGTAAAAGTTCATTCATAGAAATCAAATTATTGCAATCGATTTCGCTGCCAATCCGGAAGGCTTGCTGATTTATGCTGCATTAGACAAGCTGCTATCCAAAGCAGACTAATTTATTTTCAAACATTATTGCAACCATCGGTATCAGATCATCGACTATATGTGTGGTTTTTCATAGGATAAGGTTTAATGGTTAATGGTTACCTGATTAGCGTCCCGCCACATGGCGGGATATTTGTTTAATCACTTTTTAACCAAAATCCCAATCCCAGGCCGGGTTAGTATAAATAAGTACTTGTGAAGATTATTAAACTTTATAAATAAGAAAGTTCTTTCAACAAAAACTATAATTGCTGTCGTATTTTCATTAAATATCCAAACCTTTTAATGCGGTTTATTTATTTTTTAGTACTTTGGGTCATTAAGATTTTGCCTTTTCAATTACTCCATATCCCATCCTTTGAATGCTACACCAAGAGAGAACCTTTCGCTTATTATAATTTGACAAATGATTGGGGTAATGAGATTTCTCTTTAATATTTTATTATTTTTTGTGGTACCAATTTTTACCAAAGCACAGCCCTTAATAACTACAGGTGGCGGTGCCGGATTGGGCGAATATGGCTACCTGGAAAAAGAAGCATATACATATGCCACACTCCATCGTAACAATTATAATAATATTGACTACTTATCAGCTCGTTTTTGGGTAACTGATAATGTTAGTGGTAATGGAAACGGAACGGAATATGTGTATAATACTTACAGTGGTCAGGATGGGAACTGGAATTGTGATGATGCGATATATTATAAACGTACTTCTAATTATTCTCCCTCAAATTTTGGGTCAGAATGGACCGCGGGTTCTGATGTGTACGTATCTGTATTTGCCAAATATTGCCCGGTAGCTTCGGGTCCATGGGTACCCTCAGCACCTAATGGCAGCACAGTTGGATATAACGAAAAACATTTTCAGGTAATTGATATTACCAATTTGCCACATCCTTCGGTGGTGGCAAATGTTCCCGATGGAAATGGTGATTGCACTTCAAAGGTGGTTGGTTCTTTTGTAATCAATCCGGGAAGTATTAGCGGGTTAAGTTTAACACGGCTCAAACTGCAGAACATAGGAAATTCCCAGGAAACAAATGATATACCCATTGATGGATTAAAACTATACTACGAACCATCTACCGGCAGCGAAGTTTTTGATGGAAATGAATCCACTCCGGCAAATAACACAATTTGGGGTAACTGGAATAGTGACAGTCAATTTAATAATTTTTATGAAGCCGGCAATCTTTCTGTGCCCATTAACGGTGCAACCAGAATTTATATAACGCTTTGTGACCTTGCTTCAACTTACGTAAAAGACAGGCAAGTACTGATGTACATTACAAATGATGGAATTAGCATTTCGCCCAATCAAAGCAGCAATGGAAGCGATGCTTTAAGAATTAATTTCACCAATATCACCAATGTGAATGTTGTTCTGCCGCATAATGATCTTGTATTCTCAGGATTCCCATATAAGAATGAGAATAAGATTGACCTAAACATCAAAAATTTGCTGAGCGATACAAAGAAAGTTGTGATTGAGCGCAGCACAGATATATACGACTGGGAGGTAGTTTCAACGTATAATGCGGGTGATGGATTAGCCGGGTTGGTTTCTTTTTGGGACAGAGATTTAAAAAAAGAATCATATTATTACCGGACCGTTTTTATTAATTCTTCAGGTTTTAAAACTTACTCATATCTTATTCAGATCAATAACCGTTTTATAAAACCACTCAGTAATGATTACAGGCTGATCAATACACTTTCCGGAGAAGTGTTCCTGATTTATAACAGAAAAAATAACAACCAGATAAAAATTTCAGTTTTCAATACTAACGGAGCTATTATCTCATCCACAACTGGTAAAGCAGCCTTTAACCAGCGTATTCCAATTGTTCTTCCAGGAAATGTATCCCGCGGTTTGTATATTGTTTCTGTAACGGATATGAGCGGGAATGTTTATGCATACAAATTCATACATTAATTTATTTTACTGCATCTTGCAGGGAAATTCTTTTTAAAAGTTGAATTCAACTCCACATCTTCAAAGGCGGCTTGGATTATTTCATGCAGCCGTGCTTAACATGATTGACATGGTGGGCATTGGCCCTTTCATTACACTATCAATCGTTGTAAGTGTTATGAATGGGCCATGGTTTTTATACGCCTGGTTTGCCGGTGCGTTGCTTTCTATAATTGATGCGATGATATGGAGTGAACTGGGCGCAGCATATCCATTAGCAGGAGGTAGTTATAACTTTTTAAAAGAAGCTTATGGTAAAGATGGCCCAGGTAAAATGATGTCATTTCTTTATGTATGGCAAACAATGATACAGGCGCCACTGGTTGCGGCATCAGCTGCTATTGGTTTTTCACAATATTTCTGTTATTTATTTCCCCTGGAAGACTGGCAACAAAAAGTTGTTTCCGGTTCAGTGATAATCTTTGTAACATTTTTATTATACCGCAATATTGAATCTATTGGAAAGATAGGGGTAGTGTTATGGATGGGAGTTATATTAATAATGAGTTGGATAATTTTTGGCGGCGTAAGTAATGGGCATTTTTTTGCTCCTCTTACTAAAATAAATGATGGCTTTAAAGGAGGGCAATTATTTTTTGTGGTACTGGGACAGGCATCGGTTAAAACAATTTACAGTTATTTAGGATATTATAATGTATGCCACCTGGGTGGGGAAATAAAAAACCCGGGAAAGAATATTCCAAGAAGCATGTTTATTTCAATCATTGGAATTGCTGTACTTTATTTAGCTATGAATTTGAGTGTAAGCAGTGTTATCGGCTGGCAGGAAATAAAAAGTTTGCAGGATATGGGAAAGGCAGATCATGTAGTGAGCACTTTTATTGAACGGTTATATGGATATGGTGCTGCCAGAATTGCTACAGGGTTGATCTTGTGTGTTGCCTTTGCTTCCTTATTTGCAGTAATGCTGGGCTATAGCCGTGTTCCTTTTGCTGCAGCGGCAGATGGCTCTTTCTTTAAAGTTTTTGCCAAACTACATCCCACTAAAAACTTTCCTTATGTTTCATTGCTGGTATTGTGTGTACTGGCGTTTATATTCAGTCTTACTTTTAAAATGAAGCATATAATTGATGGCATATTGGCTATGCGCATCATAGTTCAGTTTGTGGCGCAGGCAGTGGGAGTAATGTTACTAAGAAAGAAAAAAGGTACTGCCGGGCTTGCATATAAAATGCCTTTGTATCCATTGCCTGTGATACTGGCCATCGCTATGTGGTTATATATTTTCTTTTCTACTCAGTTTATGATCATGCTTTATTTTGCTGCCGTATTTGGTACGGGTCTAATCGTTTATTTTATTTATGCCAACTATAAAAAACAATGGCCTTTTAATAAATGATTATTACTTTCAGTTTTCTTTCCTGTGTTATAAGAATTTTTATAGAAGCTAATTGTGATAATAATACTATTGGTACTATTACACCGGGCAGCCACGTAAAGGGGAAATACAAGATGGCAATATTGGGCTGATCAAACGCAAATTGCCGGAAAGGATAAGGCAATGATAACACGGCATTGGTCACAATATTGATCAATAAGCCAAGACATAAAATATTCCAGCCCAAAAGAATTTTATTGCTGAGTTTATTTTTGATAAAGCCAAAGTAATAAATGAAGGGGGCTGAAATGCCTGCCAGTATATCAAAGTTTCTTCCTTCAAACGTCATTAGTTGCGGAATCGTTTTATGAAGAAACAGCCAAAATAAAACGATCTCAACAGGAATTCGAATGGTGTAAAGAATAGTGAGATACTTAATATTGAGTGAATCAATAAAAATTCTTCCTTTATTAGTGCTGAAAAGTACGGCGATGAATACTAATGGTGGCATCACCAGTAATAAAAAGCGGGGAGGAAAACTTTTTGTATAGTATAAAAGCCGGTTACACTAATTAATGTTTGAATAGCCATCCAAACTAAAACAACCACTAATACTTTCTTTGAATTTCCGGCGGCTTTATAAAATAAAAACACTGTTAAAATAGTGGTGAGTTCAAATGCCAGGTTGATGTAGTAAGGTAAATTTTCCATTGCTTATAATTTTATAATACAAAGGAAATACAGAATTAAACTAAAGCTCTTGTCATTTGACAAGAAATAAAAAGAAGTTACTTTTTAAGGGATTCTTTGCGGATGCGGCTGAGGGATGAATCAGTAATGCCTAAATAAGAAGCAATATGTTTTAAAGCGGCATGCTGAAAAATTTCGGGATTGGTTTTTAGTAATGCTTCATAGCGTTGCTCGGCTGTTTCGGTGATATGAGAAAGCATCCGGTTCTTTAATGAGGAGAATCCTTTTACCAATACTCCCCGTCCAAATTCCCTGAATTGTGGTAGTGAATGAAAAAGATGATTCAACTGATCATAACTTATTTCCCATCCGGTACAATCTTCCGTGGCTATAATATTTTCTTTGGAGGGCACCCGGTTAAAAAACGAAAATACTTCAAACACTACTTGTCCTGATGAATAAAAATCAGTGGTAACATCATCTCCATTTAAATCATGTGCAAAGGCCCGCATAAAACCTTTCTCCATGAAAAAATATTCAGCATTGATCCGGCCTTCTTTTAATAAGTATTCATTTTTGCTGATCTCTTTATAAATAAAAGCAGCGGCAATTTCTTCAGCAATATTATGTGCTACCAAATTTGAATTAAGAAAGAATTGAACAAGTGACTGCCGGTTCATGGTTGATCATTGTGCTTTAAAATTAACTGAATTTATTATTCAAATTCCCACACGGTGCGGTACTGGCCATTTTGCTCAACATAAGTCAGGAATTCACTATAAAATTTATCGGCTCCAATAGTAGCACTATCACCAATGACAAATAATTGTTCTTTGGCACGGGTAATAGCTACATTCATACGACGGTAATCTTTTAAAAATCCTATCTCACCTTCATCATTGCTTCTTACCAATGAAACAATCACCGTTTCTTTCTCCTGTCCCTGGAAACTGTCAATCGTACTGCACCTGATTTCTTTTGGCAATATTTCTTTTGCAGCAGCTACTTGTCCTGAATAAGGTGAGATAAAAGCGGTACTATTTAAATGTAGCGATTCATTACTAATGATCTTTTGTATAATTCCCAGTTCACCTTCGTTTTGCAAACTGATTCCATCCGGCCCATGTATTTCATTATGACCTGATCCGGCCGTATCAATAAAAGTAAGATGTACTCCTTTGTCTTTTAAATGTTCTGCAGTTAATAACAAACTATCATAAAAATAATTACTGCTAAACCCGGCAATACTTTCCCGCATGCGGTATTGAGTGTTGAGTAAATAAACATCACTGATCTTTTCAATAGCTGTTTCTAAAATGGATTGATTAAAACCCATCATCGCCGCATCATTGCTCAGCACAGTAGGCGGCAGTTGCCAGTGATCACCAGCTAACACAATTTTATCAGCCAGTGGAAATATACACCATGCCAGTGGTTCAATACATTGCCCGGCTTCATCAATTACTAATGTTTGAAATGATAAGTGATTAAGGCCAGCATCGTACAACCCAATAGGTGTACCGGCAATTACCTGTGCTTCGGCAAATAGTTTTTCTTCATTATAGGTTTGTAATTTTTTTATTTCAGCCCTTATATTTTTTACTTCTTTAAATAATAAGTTTCGCTGCTCTCTTTCTGCTTTACCAAAATTTCGTTTATATTTTAATGCCATCCGGCGAAATTCTTCCGCTCTTATTTTCAGTTGTTTTATTTCTTTTTGTTCTTTACTGTTATTTAGTCTTCCTTCTGGTGTGTGCTGAAAAATTGTTTCATCAGCTTTACTGGTATTCCCAACTCTTAATAAACTAATTCCCTGCTGAATTAATCCTTTAGCAATATTGTCAACTGCAGTATTGCTGGGTGCAGATACCAATACTTTTTCCCCTCTATTCACTAACTGAACAATCGCTTCTGTTAATGTGGTGGTCTTACCAGTGCCGGGAGGGCCATGTACAATAGTTATATTTTCATTTTCTAATACCGCTGCTATAGCTTGTTGCTGACTTTGATTAAGTCCTTTGTTTTTGAGACTGATATTAGTTGAAAAAGATTGCGCCGGTATTTTTATTGCTTCTTTTCCATGTAATGTCTCAAATAGTTTGAAGAGTTTTTTGTTTTGTTCCAGTTCCTCCAGCACTTTTTTCATAATGCTGGTGGTTCTGGTATCAGGAGTTAATTTGATGCCTGCGCCATTGTCTTCAATCCAGTCAGGAAAATCGGGGGCAAATAATCTGAACTCACCATTACGGTTATCCAAATTTATCAATACACCTTTTACAGGTTCTTCACCACTGATGAAGCATTCAATGGCAGCCCCATCTCTAAACAGGTTTACTTCTGGTGGAAAGCTGAGTTTAAAACGAATCTCAGGATAATCAGCATAACCAAACGATTTTTTAGTAACAATGATTGGATGTAATGCCAGCCCTTCAGCCTTTAATTGTTTTAATGTATGTTGCTGATCTAAACTAAATCGCTGTGCCTGCTCTTTTTCTTCCAGATCAATACACTTCAATAATGTTTGTATGTGCGGATGCATGCGGTGAATTTAGTACGGATTTTTTTTGGGATTCATCCTGGTGTCATATATATTAAGGATGATTATTTTTTTGCCGGATATTTTATAATACATTTTATTGTGCCTTGTAATTAATACACCCCTTATGTTTTTTATTTTGGAAGATTCTCTGCCGGCATAAGGTTGTTTTTGTAATTGTTCAATTCGTCTGTCGAGTTTGTGCAGGAAATCAGCAGCTGTTTTTTGCAACCATTCTTTATCCAAATAAGAAAGTAGCTTAAGCACTTTAGTGGTAAATCGCTTTTTTAAAACTACTTCATACGCCATTTGCCGGTAGCTTTTTTAAATTCAGAAAGCGATTGAGTTTCTTTTAAATCATCTTCTTCTGACAGGGCCTTTAATTCTTTTAACTGTACTTTTGTTAAGCTATCTGTTATATCACGGTTCTCCACTTTGCCATAAAAAACTATATCTTCTTTCAGCAACGAAAGCATTTCTTCATTATCAATATTCTCAATAAGGTTAACGAGTTCTTTTTTCAATTTTGCATTACTCATACTTGTGTTTTCACAAATTTATTAAAATAAATAATGCCTTGCTGGCATTACTTGCTATTCTGCCCTTATCCTTTATTTTCGCAGCATGGCATTGTTAAGTGTTGAACAGGTTAGCAAATGGGAAGGAGAGAAGCTGGTAGTTAATAACCTCAGCTTTTCGCAGGAGCCATTGCAGAAAATTGCCATTGCCGGTGAAACAGGATCAGGTAAAACAAGTTTATTAAAAATGATCGCTGGTTTTGCCGAACCAGCATCGGGAAGAATTTTCTTTAATGGTGAAAAAGTTTTAGGTCCAAACGAACAATTAATAGCAGGACATAAAGGCATAGCATACCTCAGCCAGTATTTTGAACTGCGTAATAATTATTATGTGCAGGAATTGCTGGAAATGACCAATCAATTACCAGACGGTGAGGCGGATAAAATATTTTCTGTGTGCCAGGTTGAACATTTACTCCAGCGCCGGACTAATCAGCTTTCGGGAGGTGAAAAACAACGTATTGCTTTAGCAAGATTACTCATCACTTCACCCAAACTATTGCTGCTGGACGAACCATTTTCCAATTTGGATGCCATTCATAAATCAACTATTAAAAAAGTAATTCATGATATTGGTGAGCATTTAAGTATTACCTGTTTGCTTGTTTCACATGATCCGTTAGATACACTTCCCTGGGCTGATAATATTATTGTGATGAAAGATGGTGAAATTGTGCAGCAAAATACCCCATATAATATTTACCATCAACCGGTAAATAAATACTGTGCCGGACTTTTTGGCAATTATACTTTGATAGAAGAGCATGGTAAGAAGTTTTTTTTCAGACCAGAGCACTTTGTTTTATCAGCAAGTAAAAAAGACGATCAGTCACCTGCCATTGTACAATCAATATCTTTTTGCGGGGCATATTTTCTCGTAACCCTGCTTTGCGAAGGAACTCTCTATTATGTAACATACGATAAAAACGACCTGGTTCCGGGATTGAAGGTTTTTATTGATATGCACCCCAATCATAGAAAGGCCTGGGTACTTCCTTAGTTTAAGCAAAGTTATTCACACAATTCAGGCATTATTGCACAACGAAGTTTTACTATGGATATTGATACTGTCAAATGGGTAAATTGCCTGTTTAAACCGCCTTGAAACAGTTACCCATGCATATGAAAAAAATCCTGCTGGTTGCGTTATTATTTTCAAGTGTTATTGCAACCGGCCAAAAGATTAAAAGCCAGGTTACCTATCGCATCCTGCAAACAGCTAATACTTTACTGGAAGCTCAGCAATTAGATGCGGCTGAAGAATATTACAAAACCGGACTGAAAAGGGCCAAAGCAGATTTTGATTATTACTGCCAGGCATTAGCTTACCAGGGAATGGGAACTTTATATGCTAAGTTGGCACAAAAGGATAAAGCAATTGAATGCTACAAGAACGCTATTAGTATTTATCGTGCACAAAAACAAATGGTAATTGCCAGTGTGGTTGAAAATTTATTAAAGAGTGTGCAGGGGATTGGAGATTTATATGCGGGTATTGAAGTGGGAGCAAGAGGTATAAAGATGAGTGTGATTGATGTAAAACTGAGCCAGGACAGGGAATTTGATTATACATTGATAATGGATACATCCATTAATACGGATGCAGCCTCGCTTTCTTACCAGAGCGAAAAAGAAACTACAGATGCGATTGCTGTTTATTGGGGAATAATTAAAAACAGGCTAAAGATTAGTCCAAAGCATGTGTATATTGTTATCAGCAGCGGTTTAAAGCAGGAATTAGATAAGTACAATAAGATTGAATATTTTGCAAAGGTCATCCGGCCAAAGGACCTTGATACAGTTATAAAGGTGAGATGGATAAATGCCCAGGAAGAATCAGAACTGAGCCTGTTAGGAATTGTTCCTCAAAAGCATCGTTACACAACTGATCAGTTGGATGTAGGTAGTGGTAACACAAAAGGTGGTTATTTTAATGTTGTAAAGAACTTTATACCGGTTACTTTCCCTGTAGGTACAAAATCATTTCAGCGGTTACTGGAATCAAAAACCAATAAAGATGATTTGAATGATTATGTAAAGGAAGCTGAGAAAATATGGAAAGACAGTTTGTATTCTGTGGTGTCAGGTTATTTTACTGATAAAATCGATTTCAAGCAAAGAGATATACTTTACCTGTCGGGCGGAATTGTATGGTCTATTACATCTTTAACTTATCCGCAAAGAGTGAATGATAATTATGTGGAGCTTAAGCAAAACGATATAACTGCTTTCAGAAATAACCTGATAAATAACTATGACAAAATAACGCAACCTGATTATAGCCTGGTAGTGGATTATAAGATTGCAGAGGCTGCAAAAAAGAATATTGCCCAGGTTTTGAAAACCTATGACCGTAAAGCGATGATAGCAGGTACCATCTGGCTGGATGAATTGATTAAGGAAGTAAACACTATTAAACCTGATAAGAAAATCATTTTCCCTAAATATGCCTACATGGGCTGGATAAGCGGCTATCTTATTAAAAAAGTTACCCGTCAATACACCGGCTTTTTCAAATAAGTATTCACTACAGTACTAATTTTTAACAAAGCCTTCGTCTTTCGGTTGAATGATGAAGGCTTTCTTTGTTTAGCTAATTAAATAACGGCATTCAATTTGCAAAAGCTTACAGAAGAATTAAAGCGTTATGATCCGAAACACATTATTTTATTTACTTACTCTCTGTTTTACGTTTACACTTCATGCACAACAGGCAGAGTTTTACGGACCATTTCCCAACTGGACAAATCTTAAAAAAGTTTACAATGCTAAAGGCGATGGCAGAACAGATGATACAAAGTCTATTCAGCAGGCATTAGATGAACTGGGTGAAACAGGTCATTCACCGGTTTTATTTATTCCCAACGGAACTTACCGCATCACTTCAACATTAATAATGAAATCAAAAAAAGGAATTGCCATTTATGGGGAAGATCCATTAAAAACAATTATTAAATGGGATGGTGCTGCTAATGAAAAAATGTTTTTTCTGAATGGCGTTTCTTACAGCGAATATGGACGGATAACCTGGGATGGCAGTAAAAAAGCATTGGTTGCTTATGCACATGAATGGGATGGAAAAGTGAATTATGCTAATTCAGGTTCTCAGCATTTGGATGAAGTTTTTAAAGATGTATCCGTTGGAATAAAATCGGGAATAAACATGGATGCAGAAATGAGTATTCGCCGCTGCCGTTTTTATAATTGTAATTCAACAGCCATTTCATTACAGGGGCCTAATGCCCTTGATTGGTGGATATGGGATTGTTATTTTGAGAAATGTAATGTAGGGGTGGCTAATAACTTCCCGGCTTTTGGTGCAGGTAACTTCCAGGTTTACCGTTGTGTGTTTAACCGGTCTTTATTGAGTGATATCTTTTTGGGTAATTCTAATTTCTTTTCTTTTAGAGATAATATTTCATTTAATTCAAACAGTTTTCTCAAAGCTTCGCAATTCAGTAATACTTCTCCCATTACTATTCAAAATAATACTATCATCAGCGATTCAGATAAAGTAATGATGGATTTGTTTACCAAAGGAAATATTCTTGTTATTGGTAACCGGTTTATTACACCGGATGGAGCAAAGAACTTTGTGATAAGAAATGTCAACAATTTTAAAGGGTCAACTCCGGATATTACTTTTATCAGCAACAGCTTTAGTTCAAAAGATAAATTAATGGAGAATGGCGGGGGAAGAGTAGCAGAGATGGGAACTGCCTCAGCTCAAAAGAAAATGAACCGGCCCGATGTAAAGCCTTATCCATTTGCTGAAACTAAATCTTATTCAACAGTTGAATTAAAAGATACCACCTCATCAGCTTCGCTGCAAACTATTATCAATAAAATTTCGTCATCAAAGAAGACAACTATTTTACATTTTCAATATGGAAATTTTCAGCTTGTAAAACAATTAATCATTCCGCCAGCCACTCCATTAATTCTTACTGGTGATGGATTGAGAAGTGTGCTGACCTGGAAAAGACAATATGATACCACATCAGCATCCTTAATACAGGTTAATGCTCCGGCACAAATGCAAATAAAGAATATGTGGATACAGGGAAACGGAAAAACAGACGGAGTTGTGGTTACAGATGATGACAGACCAGGAAATATGATTTACGGTAATCAGTTAATGGTGTTTAATGGATTAAATAGTAATGTATCAGTCAGAGGTTTTTCTAATACTATCCTGAGGTTTGAGAATTTTCAGCATAATTATTGCCGTAACGGTATTTCTGTAAATGTGGAAGGTGCTGGCAGCAAGAATAGTTCAATGCTGAAAATTTTTGGCGGTGAATCTGCAGTGAATAATAATTCGTATGCTGTGGATAAGGGTGCCAAACTTTTAGTGTATGATACCTGGTACGAAGGAAACAGCAAGCAGTTTCTTTCACTAAAAGGCAACGGTGAATTTTATTTGAATGGTGCAAAGATTGCAGTTTCAGGACAAGCACCAGATCCTTTTATAAATATCGAAAGCTTCTCTGGCAAAGCTGTAATTGCGCAGGCTATTTATAACAGCCCCAAAAAGAAAATTTATTTCAACAACAATTTTAACAATGCAAAATTCCTGACCATAGGTACTTTAACATGGACAGACAGTACCAATAATTTTTATGATATTCGGGATAAACAGAATAAATTTTCCATGTACAATAACAGATTTAATACAGGTAAAGGTTCTTATCCATTGCAGAATTTAGGCAATGCTGATCCGTTTTTTGTTAATGATATGTTGTCCACTATTGTTAATACATCGGTAGCTGCGGAAAACCAGGGCAATAAAAAGGCATCGCTGCTCATTTTTGATCATGTGATGATGGATGGATCAAAAAATAATTTGCGTATTGAAAAATGATAAGCAGAAAAGTAATAACTTAGATCAACCTGGGTTAATAAAATACTGGTGATGCCATCAAAAAAAGATAAACCTAAAATCAAATGGTTAAAAGAGCCGGAAGAACATGACTATCCGGCAGCATTATCTTACCTGCTGTTAACCTATGATGAAGAAGTTTCCGGCAAAATTATTAAACAGTTGCAGCAGGCTGTTATCACCAGTTTTAAAGCGAAAGATATTTTCCGGGCATCTTCCCTTTCTTTATTAGGCATCAGCAACATTCATGTAAAAAGAGATAAGGATAAAATTAAAAATGGAGTTCCATTATCTCCCTTGCTATTGGTTCGTAATGCCAGCCTGGCAAAAGTTATTGTGGCAGATGGTTATCATCGGCTCTGCGCTGTTTATTCTTTTGATGAAGATGCATTGATTCCCTGTAAAATCGTGTAATCTTTTTCCTTCTGTTCCTTTCTTGAGCATGACGAAAGTATTAGTTGATATTAACAAATATCAACTGGCAGGTTAATTTTTGTCAGCAGGCATGATAGGGAGATGTTCCATTTTTGTGTATCCTTTTTCCAAAACAAAACAAATCAACCAAACGCTAAATTTTTAGTACCATGAAAAAAGAATATTTAATTAACGTAAAACATGTTGACAACAGGCTGGTTATTTATTTAAATGGGGAAACAGTTTGGGATAGTGGCATCATTCACGACGATCCTGAACTGAACCAGTTTATTGATATTACAGAGCCCCTTAGTCTTCATCCTGAACACGCCAGCGAATTGATATTTGAAGGATTTAATGATACTTATCAGGCTAATGGTGATGAAGGTGAATTGAATCCATGGCATTTTCATTATCGTGTTTTCAAAAAAGTTTATGATAAAAACGGTAATGTAATTGAGGAAAAAGATATACTGGCTCCTTATAATGAAAAGCATTTATCTAATCCTAATATCCGTGCTATCAACAACAGTTACCAGATAGTAAAACAGAACGGTGATTTTAAAGTTGTATCCAATTCATTGTCGCAACAGTTCTACAAATAACCGGTAACTAACAACAGCCCGGTCTTTGATTCAATTCCTATTTACATAATAGCGACAATTACTTGTAACCCTGAATAACAAAACCCCGCCGTTGCCGACGGGGTTAATTTTTTGAGATAAGGTTTTATTTGTGATAAGGTTTTTCAGCATGAAGCAGTGCCGGGCATCACTGGTTCATTAATGATTTATCTTTTAATCCTTCCGGCTTCGCTTTCCAATCCGGTTTTACGATCTCTTGCTGCTTTTACATTGTTGTTGCCAAAGCGGTAGCTGAAGTTGAGACGGAATGTTCTTGATTCATTCTTGCCTGTGCCTTTTAAGTAAACACCGCCAAAATCATTTGTTGCTGTCCAGTATTGTGTAAACAACACATCAGTAACAGAAGCTTTCAAACTTCCTTTACCCTTTAAAATTGCTTTTTGCAGACCAACATCAAAACCACCCATTGGTTTAACTACCCATGTACCACCCCAAACACTCTTGCCATTGTACCAGCCACTGATCTCTGCATTAAATCCTTTCTTTTGCGAGATGGTAAAATTGTTCTGCATATATAAACCATACAAGGTATAGCTGCGGTTTAATTTTGTGCCGTTAAACTCACCTTTAAACATTTGCCTGTTGCCCCAAACATTCACATAACCATTCCACCATTTGGCGATTGGTAAGGGTGAGCCAATGTTTAATCCAACTATTTGCTGACTGGCCAGGTTACGCTGCTGAATGAAAGTAGCATTCTTGTTAGCTGTGTCAGTGATCATGGTTGAATAATCTTTTACATGGCTATAATTAAGTGTGGTATTGATAAAGCCCATGAAAGTATGCGTTAACTCAACATTATCTGTGTACTGAGGTTTTAAGAATGCATTACCTTTCTGATAAGTTAATTCATCTAATTTATTTTCAAATGGATTGAGATCCTGGTAAGTTGGGCGATCAATACGACGGCTGTAAGTTAAGTTCAATGTATTCTTTTTGTCAACAGTCCAGGTTAATGCACCACTTGGAAAGAAATCTAAATAATTACGTTTTACTTTATCATCCGTTTGATGCTGGCCATCGGCTCTTGTTAATACACCTTCACTGTTGGTTTGTTCTGCTCTTAAACCAACCTGCAATCCCCACTTGGCATTTAATTGACGGTTATAATTAATATATGCCGCATTTACATTTTCTTTATAATCAAAACTGTTGCTTTTTCCTAATTGCTTCACATCGTTGCCATCAATTACATTATAAAAGTCAAATGTATTTTTAGTTCTTACATAAGCAGCTTTGGCACCATAACCTAATTTACCTTTCCATTTATTGATCTCTACATCAGCTTTAATAGTATAGATGTCAATATCGGTAGGGGTACTGTTACGATAGATTAACTGGTATAGCAAGTTGCCAGTTGGCGAATAATAGTTGTTTGGCTGATAGCTTCTGCCGGCACCACGGAACAAGCCATAGTCAGCATCTACGTTAATGGTTTTGCCACTGGTATCAGCATACCGGTAGTTACCATTGAAATTTGCATTCGTACGGCTTCCCGGAATAGTGTTGAATGCTTTTAATTGCTTTACATATTCACCAGTAGGTTGATAATAAATATTGGTGTTGCTGTTACCCAACCATGTGTTATCATTAAAGTTAGCTGTTGCCATTACACCAATAGTGTTCTTGCTATCAAGAAATAAATCGGCGCCCACTTTTGCATTTACAGATTTATCTTTGTACACGTTTCTGCTGTGCTGATCAAAGAGACTATCACTTTGAATACGGTATAAATCCAACCGCTCATTATAGTTTCCTAAATTACCACCAACATTACTGAAGAGGTTGATCTTTTTATCACGATAGTTAAGTGCAACTGATCCGTTTGCTTTAGGTGTAATACCCTGTACATAACCAAGATTCAAATTACCATTTGTACCGTATTTTTTATTTTTCTTTAAACGGATATTGATGATACCTGCATTACCACTGGCATCATATTTTGCACTGGGGTTAGTGATCATTTCAATGGCTTCAATATCGTTGCTGTTGATGCTTTTTAAATAAGCAGCCAAATCTTTATTATCTAACTGCATCATTTTGCCATCAACATAGATCTTTGTTCCCGTTTTACCTTTTACAGAAATATTCTCGTTGTTATCAACCAGCACACCAGGACTTTTTGATAATAATTCCAGTGCATTACTTCCCTGTGCATTAATGCTGCTTTCAACATTAAAAACAGTTTTATCTGCTTTTACTTCAATTAAAGGTTTTTTACTTTTAACCACTACTTCACCCAATGCTTTGGAAGAAGCTATTAGTGTAAAATCGGCAGTAGTTTGTTTGCTCTCCACTTTAATTTTCTTAACCGATTTTTCAAAACCAACATAACTGATTTCAAGTGAGTAATCGCCGTAAGCGATACTTTCCAGTTCATACTGACCGGTAGTATTACTTACCACAGCTTTTACCAAACTGTTATCTGCTGTTTTTTGTAAACTCACAGTGGCTGCCGCTACTGCTTTGCCATCTGTACTGGTTAGTTTACCGGAAATTTTTCCTTTTTCAGTGTTAGCTGTTTGTGCTGAAGTTAATGTCCATGCTATTAAGCCAATCACCAGTACAATCAATTTACGCATAGTCTATAGTTTTTTGATTAATGTGACGCAAACATATACCGGAATGTTACAGCCAAAAATGTGATATACTGTGAACTGTACATTTTTTGGGGTGAACGGCGGAAAGCAAGGGATAAAATGAAAAGATGAAATATTGTTTTGCTGTCAGTTGATTTACAATGAAATTCAGGCTTTTATGTTATGGTATTTTATTGAAAACATTTCAAAAATAAAAGCGATGCATTGTTTGTGTGGTGACGAATGGTGATATATTTTTATGAATGGCTTACTGATTGAATGAACTGGTTAAGCCATCAGTAAAATGTTTTAATTTCAACATGTGAACACCAGCAATAGAAAGAAATATTACTTCATAGCAGTCATTGTTTTTGCTGCAATGCCTTTTTTTCTTGCAGCACAATCTATTTCTGGTGTTGTTAATTCTTATTACAAAGTTTTAGCGATAAATACTACTACCAGTGAAGCCAAGCTTAGTTCCACAACAGGATTACATTATGATGACAAGGTGTTGCTCATCCAAATGAAAGGAGCAACCGTTAATACCAGTAATAGTTCATCTTTCGGTACCATCAGTTCAGCAGGTAATGCTGGCTCGTATGAGTTTGCGTATATCTGCGCCATTCATAATGATACCGTACTGTTCAGAGAAAATCTTATCAACAGCTATGATGCTTCATCATATTTACAATTGGTGAAAGTTGAAAAGTTTACCAATGTAATTATCACTGATACATTAAAAGCTCAAACATGGGATGCATCAACCGGTACAGGTGGTGTGATTGCGATTGAAGCTTCGGGAACGGTTACGTTGAATAGCGGTGTATCTGCAACTGGTTCCGGCTTTGTAGGCGGAACATTATACAATTTTGGTCCAACCTGTGCAGGTATTCTTCCGGCTACTGCTTATTATTATGATTTAGTTCCGGATGATTATGGTTCAGGCGCATATAAAGGAGAAGGAATCGCTGCAACCATCAGCGGTAAGCAATGTGGCAAAGGAAAGTTTGCTAATGGCGGTGGTGGTGGTAATAATCATAACAGCGGTGGAGCTGGTGGTGCTAATTATGGAAGTGGTGGCAATGGTGGTAATCAAACAGGTTTAGCATGTAACGGAACAAACTCCGGTATTGGCGGAGTAGCATTAAACAGTTATGGTTATTCAACAGGTACTAATAGAATATTCATGGGTGGCGGTGGTGGCGCCGGACATGAAAACAATAGCCAGGGCGTTGGCGGCGGTAATGGTGGTGGAATTATTATTATTACTTGTTCAACATTGGATGGAGTAAGTCATACCATTGAAGCAAATGGTAAACAACCCGTGAATGCAACAAATTCGCCAAGCATATACGAAGCTAATGGCGATGGCGCCGGAGGTGGTGGCGCCGGTGGAGTAATAATTATTGATGCAGCAACTATTTCCACCAATGTAATTGCAGAAGCAAAAGGTGGTAATGGAAATAATTCAGGATTTCTTTCGCAATGTACCGGTCCTGGTGGCGGTGGTGGTGGTGGTGTAGTTTGGATTAGCGCCGCTTCAGTTCCCGGAACATTGAGTACAAATGTAACAGGAGGTACTAACGGTGTAGTAAAAGTTGCCGCCTGTTTAAATAATGCGCAAGGTGCTACAGCCGGTGCTAACGGAACAGTGCTTAATAATTATGCAGCACCGATGGGTGTGGCCAGTTGCAGCGGATTAGCAGTACCGGTTATTTTGAACTTTAATGCTGTATCAGCAGATGCCGGTAATAAACTTAGCTGGAACTTAAGTACAACAGAAGCTATAAAACAAATTGCTGTTGAGAAATCATACAATAGAAATCAATTTACTGGTGTTGCTATATTGTCAGCGAATAACAATAATTATACTGACAGGGGAGAACGTAATAAAGTGTATTATCGCCTGGTGGCTATCACAAAAGATGGACACCAATATTATTCTGATATTGTAATGGTGAATGAAAGGAATAGTAATCATTTAGTAATTGCTCCTAACCCGGTGAAAGATAATTTAACGGTTAGTATTACAGGATTGAGCCAGCAGGCATCCTTTACTATTACTGATATTAATGGAAGAGTTTGCTTTACACAGCATAATTATATTTCAGCCAATAACTTTACTAAAAATATTTCCGTTAAATTCCTTTCACCCGGAATGTATTTTTTACATGTTATTACGGATAACAGCAGCCAGACAATAAAATTCATCAAACAATAATCACTTCATCAGCACCTGTACGGTATCAGCAGATTGTTGCTTTAGCACAATAGTTTTTCCAGTAGTCATTTCATCCAGTATGGATTGATTATAATGACGGATAGTAAGAAGTGATAACCCTTTTTCTACCTGCACTTCAAATAATTCAGAGGCAGCAATCGCCAGCTTTTCAATTTTATCTGAACGATCATCTAAGCAAAGCATTAAGCTTACGGCACCGCTTTGCAGCAGGTTAGGCTTTATTTTTATTTCCGATAATAATTGATACAGGCGACTGATTGGTTTTTCTCCCACAAAAGAATAATCCAGCGAATGCAAATGCATCAGCACCTGGTTATCCTTCACCACAAGTATAGGAGGTAGGCCTTTAACCGGCTCATCATGTATATACGTTCCTTGTAAAGAAGGATCGAGAAAGCATTTTACATATAAAGGAATGCCTTTATTCTGCAATGGCTTGATGGTTTTGGGGTGTATTACCTGTGCGCCATAATACGCCATCTCAATTACTTCATCATAATTGAGTTCGTAAATAGGTTGTGCATTGGGAAATTGTTTGGGATCAGCATTCATCACACTTTCTACATCTTTCCAGATGGTTTGTGCCGTAGCATCCATCATATTCGCAAATACAGCAGCAGTATAATCACTTCCTTCACGACCCAGTGTAGTGCTTTCATTTTCATCCGTACAACTAATAAACCCCTGTGTCATTACAATATTGGTTTCATCATACAGTGGAATGATGTTATTGTTTACATTTTCCTGTGTTTCCCCCCAATTAATATTGGCATCCCTGAAATTATCATCGGTTCTAAACACATCTCTTACATCTACCCAAGTATTGCTGATGCCCACTTCATTTAAATAAGCACTAACAATAGCCGTTGATAATAACTCACCCACACAAACTACCTGGTCGTAGTAATAATCAAATTCCCTCACTGGTTTATCATGCAGCAACCATTCTACTTCAGTAAAGAAATCAGCTAATTGTCTTTCAGTAGCATTATAGTTTTTAACCAGCAGGTATTTGGCAGTGGTTAAATGTGTTTCTTTAACGGTATGAAATAAATTCAATCCTTCGTCTTTCTTCCCTGTAAAAAATGCTTCCACTACTTTTTCCAGGGCATTGGTGGTTTTGCCCATGGCAGAGATAACAATCAGCAGCTTTTCATTGGGATAGTTACGGAGAATATCAGCCACCTTTTTAATTCTGTCCACACTGTTTACACTGGCGCCACCAAATTTGAATACGTTCATATGTATGCGTTCAATAAGTTTGAGAAGTTTAAGATGTTGAAGGGTTTAATGGTATAAAGTTGCGCAAAGATAAGGGAGATGGATATTTTACTACAATTGACCTATTGCATAGCTCAATTGTAGTATCGGTTTTTAACCAGCCTAATTTTGATAATACCGGTAATGGAAGACGGGGCTCGTTCAAAATTGCCGGTTTACTTTTCTGTAATAAGTAATAGAAGTTTATTGTTGATAAACCCTTACATAATCCACTTCCATGGTGGCACTGGTAATAGCCGGATCAACCGGGCCACCAAAGTTTCCACCCATAGCTACATTTAAAATAATAAAGAAGTTTTGATTAAAGGGATATGATGAAAGATTGGTGAATGTGTAGAATACATTATCATCAATGGAAAACTTTAAGCTAAATGGAGTCCATTCCAATCCATAGCGATGAAAGTCGGTAGTAGCAGTGGCCAATGTAGTGTTGCTGCCAGAACCGTTAGCACCGGAATGGCCCGGGTAGTGCAGCGTACTATAAATGGTATTAAGCGTTTTACCAACATGCTCCATAATATCTATTTCACCACAGCCAGGCCATCCTGCAGTGTTGATATTATCTCCCAGCATCCAGATGGCAGGCCAGGTACCAACACCGGCAGGGAGTTTTGCCTTTACCTCAATTTTACCGTACTTAAAAGAATACTTATCTTTTGTAAGCATACGGGCAGAGGTATAGCTGCTGCCGCTATAGGATTCTTTAAGTAAATTAATTTTTAAGGTACCACCTGATATGGAAACGTTTTCAGTACGGTTGGTATAATACTCCAGTTCATTATTGCCCCAGCCGCCACTGCCTGTTCCAATATCATATCCCCATTTTGTATTATCAGGACTGCCGGGTGTATCAAACTCATCGCTCCACACTAATTTTAATACAACGGTTACGGTTACTGAAATTGTTTTAGAAACAGATTTTCCGGAAGCACTTGTTGCCGTAACGGTAACATTAAAATCTCCGGATGAATAATATTTATGTGTAACGGAAGTGCCGCTAATGGTACCGGCAAACCCATCTCCAAAATCAATTTCGTAACTGGCTGCGTTGGTAGCCGAAACTACAAAACTTACATTGCCACTATTATCAGGATTAACAGTGGCTGTTACATTCAGGTTTGTTGGAGGAGTAGGAGTACTGTCTTTCTTCTTGCTGCACTCCATTAGCAAAACCGAAAATAACAAGAATGGCAAAATATTTTTGAGAGTTGTCATAAATGCTGTTTATACTGGTTATTTATACCTGGATTATGTAACTAAGATAGGGGGAATGTAATAAGCAGCCAAGATTAGTTTAATATATCGTTTCCAAAAATTTAATTATCATCAACATTACTGCATATCATTAGCAGATTCCTTCTTAAATTGGTATGACACCAACGGACATAAAAAGACATCTCTACACAAGAGGTCTTTTTACAAACATTCCATTATAATATTTTCTATACGCATATCCCAGGAATAAATTGGGTACTAATAATAATACACCCATCAACCAGCCGGAAGGAACCAGGATGGTGTGATACAGAAATACGTTTACACTAATTGGAAACAGTACAACTGCAAAAAAAGGTACATACCGGTTAATCAATAATGAAATACCACCCGCAATTTGAATTGATTTTATCATCGGGTAAAAATAGCCTACCCCTTTAAGTCCTTCTTTAAACGCCAGCACTTTACCGGTATGATGTGGTTCGTAAGGAATAAAATGGAAGTAATAGTCTAACCCAAAAACTAAATAAATAAATCCCAGTATTATTCTTGAAATAATTGTTGCTGTTTTCATTTTCCAAAATTAAGAATCAGGCTGCTGCCAACAGCAGCATTGGCATAAATGCTGACGGACAATGGGTAAAATCTTCAGCCTTACAATGAGCAAAGCAAGGATCGTTGAGTATTCGAAGACAGAAATTCTTTAACTTTACTTGATGCCAGTTAAACAAACCTTAAATGAAATTTTCGCTTCGACATATTAGCTTACTGACAGGAATTTTCATTATTATCACTAGCTTCTTTTGGTTTGGTAGAGATACCGGCACTTATGACATTATTCTTTTAACCGGGCTTAGTATTGCCAGTATATCATTCCTTACAATTCTTTTCAAAGGGACACCCTTAAAAGTAAGTTATTGTGGACACTTATAGTAATGCTCTCAATTGGGCTACAACAGTTGATTGAACCCGTTTTGATAAAAACATCTTATAGACTTTTCATAAATAAACATGACGAAAATTTAAATAGAGTGACAAATCTCTTAGCGTCAAAGAGCAACAACTTGTTTATTTCTCCTTCATCAGAACTTTGGACAAGAAATGGATTCACAAATAAAGAGGCAAATCAAATTAAGGAAAGACTAAAGAACACAGGTATCAGTCTAATTACAAAGGACAGTGCAAAGATTTTTTATCGGACATGGGGCATGTTGGACATATCACATGGTATCTACTATTTTTATACAGACAAAAAGCCAGACAATCGGTATAGACAAATTTTGGGCAATTGGTATTACTGATGAAAGGCTTTTTTAGTAGCTTGTAGCAACAATACTCATGACTTACTCAATTGATCAATGGTATAAAAAAGGCAAATGGTTCAGCTACCAGGGTCATAACATATTTTATATAGTTGAGGGTAGTGGCGAGCCCCTTGTTTTATTGCATGGTTTTCCTACTTCCTCCTGGGACTGGCACAAAGTATGGGACACACTCAGCAAAACATACCAGCTGATAACACTGGACTTTATTGGATATGGTTTTTCTCACAAACCCAAAAACTATAATTATTCAATAAAAGACCAGGCTAACCTTGTTGAGCAACTGCTGCTACATTTAAACATTGACTATTATCATCTGATTGCCCATGATTATGGCGATACCGTTGCACAGGAGCTTTTAGCAAGGCAATTAGACAGGGAGGAAAATAAAATCAATTCCTGCTGTCTGCTTAACGGAGGGTTATTTCCTGAAACACACCGGGCTACCCTTACTCAAAAACTGCTGCTCAGCAGGATTGGTTCACTGGTAACCAGGCTTTCTTCCTACAAGCGTTTTGTTAGTTCGTTTTCAATCCTTTTCCCTGCACAAACAAAACCTGCTGCTGATGAGATGTGCAGCCTGTATGAGTTAATACAATATAATAACGGACATAAGATAACGCACCTCTTAGTCAGGTATATTATTGAACGAAAACAAAATCGCAACCGCTGGCTTACTGCTTTACAAAAAGCAAGATGTCCCTTGCGGCTTATAGATGGATTGAATGACCCTGTTTCAGGAGCACATATGGTGGAGAGATATAAAGAAGTAATTCCCAACCCGGATGTTATTGAAATTTCCGGTTGCGGACATTATCCTCAAATGGAGATGCCTGAAATAGTTATTAAGAATTATGCTGCATTCAGAAGCAAGTGACTTTCTTTCATTTTATTGGGGCTGTCACTGAAGGTTAAATATATTATAGTGAAAAATTGTACTATTGTGCATCCATCAATCAACCATAAACACTAATCAAATGAAAAAAGTAACCGGTATAGGTGGTATCTTCTTTAAATGCAAAGATCCCAACAAGATAAAAGAGTGGTATAACAAACATCTTGGTTTGGAGGCTGGCCCTTACGGGGCGAGTTTTGAATGGAGGCAGGCAGATGACCCTGCAAAAAAAGGACTTACACAGTGGAATGTAAATTCCGAAACGGCGAAACTTTATGAAGCTTCAGCAAAGGAATTTATGATCAACTACCGTGTGGAGAATCTGGAAGCACTGGTGGAAGAATTAAAAACGGAAGGAGTAACTATATTAGATAAAATAGAGACATACGATTATGGTAAGTTTGTTCACATAATGGATATAGAAGGAAACAAAATTCAGCTGTGGGAACCGATGGGAGAATAGAAACTAATTAACCAGTTAAAAAATTATACCATGAACCATTAACTATACACCATGAACACTACCAGCACACACGATGAGCGAATGGCTAAAATGAGTTTTGCCACTGTCTATCCCTTGTATATAACAAAAGTGGAGAAGAAAGGCCGTACTAAAGAAGAACTGCACCAGGTAATAGAATGGTTAACCGGGTTCAATAATAAAAAGCTACAGGAACTAATAAAGGATAAAGTGAGTTTTGAGTCTTTCTTTAAGCAGGCAATCATCAATCCCAATGCACATCTTATAACAGGAATGATTTGCGGTTATCGTATAGAGGAAATCGAGAACCCGTTAACAAAGCAGGTTCGCTATTTAGATAAGCTGGTAGATGAACTGGCAAAGGGGAGGAAGATGGAGAAGATATTGAGGGGTTAAAATGTAAAAGCAATTTCGTCATGTCGAATGCAGTGAGACATCTGCTTGTCATAATTACTTCAGTTTAATAATCAGCACTACTGCATACTTCATCAGTCTCAGTATTCAGCAGATTCCTCACTACGTTCGGAATGACGCTCTGGGGAATCAATTTTTTATCTATCCCCATTCCCTTATTTTTGCATTCTCTGCAGGCAATCATCGATTAAGACCAACTTTTTTTATTTCATTAAAATGATTGCATTATGATCATCAACCGCCGTGTACAAACACTCGACGAATTTACTATTCAGCAAATGCGTGACTTTCCACATGCCACCGGTGAACTGGCTGGTCTGTTACGGGATATTGGTCTCTCTGCTAAACGTATCAATGTAGAAGTTAACAAAGCCGGACTGGTGGACATCCTCGGCGATGCCGGTACCATCAACGTACAGGGCGAAGATGTAAAAAAATTAGACATCTATGCCAACAACCAGTTTATGGGTGTGCTGAAACATGGCATCAGTTGCGCCGGTATTGCCAGTGAAGAGCTGGATGATTTTATTGCTTTTGATGATCCGGTAAGTAATAACAGCAAATATGTGTGCCTCTTTGATCCATTGGATGGAAGTGGTAATATTGATGTGAATGTTTCCATTGGCACCATCTTTAGTGTATATCGTCGCATTACTGCATTGGGCACACCGGCAACTATTGATGATTTTCTTCAGCCCGGCATTAAACAAATTGCTGCCGGTTATGTAGTGTATGGCAGTAGCACCATGTTAGTGTATGCTACAAGGAGAGGCGTAAATGGATTTACACTCGACCCGTCTATTGGTGAGTTCACCATGAGTCATTCTAATATTCAATGTCCGCCTACCGGAAGAATCTATTCAGTTAATCATGGTAATTACTTCCAGTATTCAAAAGGTGTACAGCAATATATTCAGCGATGCCAGCAAAAAACAAAAGCTGATGGCGGACCATATACCCAGCGTTACATCGGCAGTATGGTAGCGGATGTACATCGCAACTTAATTAAAGGCGGCATATTTATGTATCCTTCCACTATTGATAAACCAAAAGGCAAACTGCGTTTGTTATACGAGTGTAATCCCTTTGCTTTTATTATGGAAGTGGCCGGTGGCAATGCCACCAACGGTACAAAACGCATATTAGATGTAGAACCAACCGAACTGCACCAGCGTTCATCTTTTTTTGTAGGAAGTAAGAATATGATGGAAGAGTTGGAAGAATGTCTGAACCTGGATTTATAGGATTAGAAAGATTTAAAGGAAACAGGGAACTGTGAATTGTGTAATTACATAATTACGCATTTTTTCATCTTCAAACTTTCAAATCTTCAAATTTTCACTACTTTCCCTTTTCAAAACAACCAGCGCATGGCCAACTCACTGTTCAGAACCAAAAAGATTGAAAACATTTTAGCGGAAGGCAGTGATGATTCGCATGGTGGAGGTCATGGTTTAAAACGGGTGCTTACTGTAAAAGATCTTACTTTCTTTGGTATTGCTGCTATTATTGGTGCAGGAAGTTTCAGCAGTTTGGGTTCTGCAGTATTCAATGGCGGACCAGGTGTGGTAATACTCTTTATTATTACCGGTATTGCCTGTGGATTTACAGCGTTGTGTTATTCAGAATTTGCCAGTCGTATTCCTGTAGCCGGTAGTGCCTACACTTATGCTTATGCCAGCTTTGGTGAATTGTTTGCCTGGATCATTGGGTGGGCACTCATTATGGAATATTCCATCGGTAATATCTATGTGGCTTTTAGCTGGAGCGATTATTTTGTTTCCTTTTTAGATAAGCTGGGCAATATACTGCATATGAATCTTCATGTGCCTGACTATTTCAGTAATAGTTATGCAGAAGTAAAACATGCTATTGATGATGGCTCAAAGAATGAAGAAATGTTACTGGCATGGAATAATGCTCCGGTGTTTGCAGGAATAAAGATGATCATAGATATTCCTGCAATAGTCATTAACCTGCTTATAACCTACTTAGTTTTTCGTGGAGTAAAGGAAAGCCGCAACTTCAGTAATGTAATGGTAATACTAAAGCTGATTGTGGTGAGTATTGTGATACTGGTGGGTGGTTATCTGGTTTTCTCCAAAGGATTAACTTTTAACTGGACACCAGCTAATGATGCAGGTGTACATAGTTTTATGCCAAATGGATTTGGTGGAGTAATGTCAGCAGTGGCTGGTGTATTCTTTGCTTACATTGGTTTTGATGCAGTGAGTGTATTGGCAGAAGAAAGTAAGAATCCGCAACGGGATTTGCCAAGAGGAATGATTCTTTCACTCGTTATCTGTACCATCGTTTATATTTTATTATCACTGGTGCTTGCAGGTGCAGTTAACTATAGAAAGTTTGAAGGAGTAGGTGATCCTTTAGCTTTCATCTTTGAAAAAGATAATTTGAATGTGGGATGGATGCAGTTCCTCGTAGCCATATGTGCTGTTGTGGCGATGACAAGTGTATTGTTGGTATTCCAAATGGGGCAACCAAGAATATGGATGAGCATGAGCCGGGATGGTTTGTTACCACATGTGTTTCAAAAAATTCATTCAAAATTTAAAACACCTTCTTTTGCTACTATTATGACGGGGGTAGCTGTAGGTATTCCCATATTATTTACCGATAAAACTTTTGTGCTCGACTTTACCAGTATTGCTACCTTGTTTGCTTTTGTACTGGTGTGCGGCGGTGTGTTACTGATACCCAGAAAAGAAAAGGTTGCAGGAAGATTTAATATTCCTTATATCAATGGTAAATTTTTATTCCCGGTGATTGTAGCAGGAGCTATTACTATTTTAGCAGTTTGGGGTAAAGGATATTTTGCTTCATTATTCCATTTTGATTTTTCAGGCAATGCAGATTATGTTGCCGGTAAAATCAGTTTTATGGACGCTGCCACGCCACAGGTAGCACTTATCATTTTCTGGATATTTGCTATCATACTTTCAATATTCGCTTACAGTAAAAATTTCTCTTTAATTCCGCTAATGGGATTAACCACCTGTCTTTATCTCTTAACCGGTATGACCAAAAGCAACTGGATTTGGTTCTTCGGCTGGATGGCAATAGGATTGATAATTTACTTTTTATATGGTTACAGGAAGAGTA
The DNA here is from genome assembly GCA_016200915.1 of Sphingobacteriales bacterium. Lineage (GTDB taxonomy): Bacteria > Bacteroidota > Bacteroidia > Chitinophagales > Chitinophagaceae > AWTP1-9. Next base: position 37,910 of record JACQDV010000006.1, on the reverse strand, counting down.
AGTTAGCAGAGGTTGGTTGATAGTTTATGGTTTATGGTTTGTGTTGGCCATTGCCTATTCACCATTGACCATTCACTATTCACCATTTTCAATTGTCCATTTTCCATTTTCTTCGTAACTTTTACCTGTTCTAAAGTTCTTTCACTTAAAAAAATTGCCGTATGAATTTATTTAACCGTTTAGAAAAATGGGGTGATGCCCATCACCCAAAATGGCTGGACATAGTACGGATAGTGCTGGGATTGTTTTTGTTTCTCAAAGGGCTGGAGTTTATCAATAACATGAATGCCTTTAGTGAACTGATGAGTCAGAGTGGATTTTTGGGAATGGCTTCCACAGGAATTTTGGCACATATTATTGTGTTTGCTCATTTAGTTGGCGGCATATTAGTTGCCGTAGGGTTGCTTACCCGTTTTGCCTGCCTTATTCAAATACCTATTATGCTTGGGGCCGTTATCTTTATTAATGCGCCACAGGGTATTCTAAAACCTCATAGTGAATTGTGGTTCTCCATTATTGTATTATTACTGCTTTGTTTCTTTTTGATTGAAGGCAGCGGACCTATTTCAATTGATGAAGCTATCCGCCGCAGTCCTGATTCAAAAAAACAATGGCATGGATGATATTTTATATTTCCGGGGTTAATTACCTGCTAAGGGTCTCCATAATGGTGACCCTTTTTCATTTAATTTTGCCGCCATGAAATTCCAGGTAGGCGATAAAGTTCTGTTAGTGCATTCCAAAGAAGAAGGTGAAGTAGTAGAGATCATCAATAAGCAAATGGTAAAGGTGAATGTGGATGGGGTAGAGTTTCCTGTTTATATTGATTTGTTAGAGTTCCCTTATTTCAAACGCTTCAGTGAAAAGAAGCCCGAAGTAAAAAAGCCCAAACAATATATTGATGATGTAAAGAAAGAAAAAGCGATAGCCAAATACAAAGTAGGTGAAGGTGTATGGCTTTCTTTTTTACCGGTGTTTGATAAAGATGTGTTTGATGAAGATATAGTAGATTACTTTAAACTTTATTTGGTGAATCAAACCGAAGATCATTTTCTATTTGATTATGCACTGATGCTGAATACAACGATTGATTTTGAATTGAAGAATGAAGTTGCTCCATTGCAGGATTTTTATTTGCATGATGTATCGCTGGAAAAGTTTAATGATAATCCACGGTTTGATTTTGAATTCTCCTTAAAAGTTCCGGATCGTAAACGGACTGAATATTTTGAAGCAGTATTCAAACCAAAAGCCAAACAGATATTTCAGAAGATAGAAGAATTATTACAGAAACAGGAAGCCAGTTTTTCTTATCACTTGTTTGAAAAATATCCTGACAGGTTAAAGGAAGAAAAGATGAGTATGGATAAACTCACCAAAGCTGGATTTAAAGTTTATGACGCAGATAAATTTCAGCAACATCTTGAACCGGCAAGAACAGTAGTTGATCTGCATATTGAGAAACTTACTGATAACTGGAAAGGCCTCAGCAATTTTGAAAAACTTACGATGCAGTTAAACGCATTTGAAAAATATTATGATTTAGCTCTGCAACATCGTCAACCTATGTTGATTGTAGTACATGGAGTTGGGACTGGTAAACTGAGAGAAGAGATACATGATATACTTCGGTTGAAAAGAGAGGTTAAATCATTCGTCAATCAATTTCATCCATCTTTTGGGTATGGAGCTACAGAGATTTATTTTCAATACTAATTTAAATTGTTGTTCGTTTAGTTTTATCCGATTGGGCTAAAGCCCTTATGGGGTTCGGACTTCATAGCCCTGACCTTAAGGTCGGGGTAATAGATATGAGGCCCCAACGCTTACGGGCTTTAGCCCAATTTGGTAGGTAACATTGATTAATTTATAAAATAACAAACGGCTCACCTGGAGCCGTTTGTTGTTTTCGCACTATTTAGAAATCACTTTGCTAAAGCCGCATTTATTAATGAACGGTCAACATACTGAATCAAACGATCAATCTTATCATTGGCATCATAGTGTATATCGGTATGTATCCACTGTACCATTCTTTTACCGTTTTTATATTTAGCATTGGTAAGGTACCAGCACAATACCCAGTTGCCCGGTTGCTCAACACTCTGTGGCTTGTTTACTTTTACCGGAAGAAATACCCTGTTGCTGAAAGTAATGGAGTCAATTACATTTGCTCTCCTGTTTTTCCAGTAATCTGTTATTGCTTTTTTTCCGGCAAGGCTATCTCCGTAATTCCATACGTAAACAGCATTATCGGCATAAGCACTCATCCAGCCATCCACATCGCCGGCTGTTAAAGCGTCTAATTGTTTGCCGGCCATCTCACCGAATTTTTTGTCGGCAAATTCAGCAGGGGCGGCTTCTTTACTTTCAGTTGCAGGGGCAACGGCAGCATCTTTTTTTTCAGCAGGTTTTTCGTTGTTGCAGGCAACAAGCAGTACAATGCCCATTAAAGGGAGCAATAACTTTCTCATAAAATTGATTGATTTTTTTAGTTAAAAAATTAATGGTGATTTTTAGTTAACCGTAATCAGGGGGAAAGGAATATGCAGAAAGCTAAAGAATATTTTCTAACTGGAGAAATAAAGTTTATATCAGTTATTCAGCCATCTCACTTAGCTCCAGCCAGCGCAGCTCTTTTTCATCCAGTAATTGTGTTACTTCTCCAATACGGTGAGAGAGTTGCTGCAGTTCATCAAAAGGTGTATTGCCACTGCTGAGTTTTTCTGTGATGGTTTGTTTTTCCCTGGTGAGTTCAGCCATTTCTTTTTCCAGCATTTCAAATTCCCGTTTGTCTTTGTAGGACATGCGTTTCTTGTTGCCCACCTTCGCTAAAGCTTCAGTGGGTAAACTGGTTTCCTGTTGCTGGTTGCTGGCAGAACGTTGTGTTGCCAACTGCGAACTGGTAACTGCCAACTTGTTTTTTTCCGTCATCTGTAAACTGTCATCTGTCAACTTCTGCTGCAAGCGGTATTGAGAATAATTGCCCGGGAAATCTTTTACCACACCATCTCCTTCAAATATAAAAAGATGATCAACTAATCTGTCCATGAAATAACGGTCATGACTTACGATAAGTAAACAGCCTGCAAATTCACTTAAGAAATTCTCCAGCACAGCTAAAGTGGGCAGATCAAGATCATTAGTTGGTTCATCTAAAATTAAAAAGTTAGGATTGCGGAATAAAATGGAGAGCAATTGCAATCTTTTTTTTTCGCCACCACTTAATTTGCTGATATAAGTATATTGCTGATCAAGAGTAAATAAAAACAGTTCAAGAAATTGTGCAGCGCTTAAGGAACCACCTTTGGCTAACGGAAAACTCTCGGCGATATTTTTTACATATTCAATCACCCGTACATCTTCTTTTATTTCAAAACCCTGTTGGGAGAAATTGCCGAAGATCACTGTATCGCCAATATTGATCTTACCGCTGTCAGCTTTTTCAATTCCCTGCAATATGTTTAGGAAAGTTGATTTGCCTGCACCATTTTTACCAACCACTCCAATACGTTCACCCTTTTTGAAAGTATAATCAATTCCTTTTAATATTGGTTTGTCATCATAAGCTTTATATACTTTTTTCATCTCCACTACTTTACCGCCAAGCCGGTTCATCTTCATCTGCAATTCCAGTTGATTATCTTCCATCCGCTTTTTTGCTTTGGCTTCTACTTCATAAAAATTATCCTGGCGGCTTTTGCTTTTTGTAGTACGGGCCTTGGGTTGCTTTCGCATCCACTCTAATTCTTTGCGATAGGTATTTCTTGCTTTTTCAATACTGGCCACTTCACTTTCTATACGGGCAGCTTTTTTTTTTATGTAGTTTTCATAATTGCCTTTGTAAACAAACAGGTCGCTCACGTCTAATTCCCATATCTCATTACACACTGCATCTAAAAAATAGCGGTCGTGTGTAACCATTAGCAAGGTTACTTTTTCCTGGTTAAGATAATATTCTAACCATTCCACCATTTCTACATCCAAATGATTGGTTGGTTCATCCATAATGAGGAGCACATGTTTGTGTTCAAAACCAATATCAATTAATGTTTTGGCAAGTGCTACTCTTTTCCGTTGTCCACCGCTTAATGTAGAAACAACTTGATTGAGCTGATGAATATTGAGTTTACCCAATATCTGTTTTACTTTACTGTCAAAATCCCATGCAGCTAATTCATCCATCTTAATAATAGAGGCATTCATTTTTTCTGCATTCTCTTCATCACAGGCTGCTTCATATTCTTTGATGGCATTGATGATGGGGTGGGAATGATGAAAGATATTATCAAGAACGGAATTATTTTCTTCAAACGCAGGTTCCTGTTCAAACAATGCTACGGTTACATCTTTGTTGATCCATACTTTTCCTTCATCTGCAAATTCATTACTGGCGAGTATCCGTAATAAAGTTGTTTTACCCGAACCATTACGGGCAATCAATGCAATTTTATCACCTTCCTCAATATGAAATGAAATATTTTGAAACAGTGGCTTAATACCAAAACTCTTGGTCAGTCCTTCAACAGAAACATAATGCATAGGGCAAAGATAAGTTAGTTTATAGTTTTTGGTTTTTAGTTCTTAGTTACTGGTTGTTGGTTACTTGTTGCTGGTTAATGATGATGCGTTTAAAGGTTTAATAGTTTAAGAGTTGATGTTCCCAACCTTACTATTGTTCATTGCCTATTTCTCATTGCCAATTGCTAACAACCTGCAGCTTGTTTTAATCTTATCTTTGAATATATGCACCACGCCTGGAGACAAGCTATTGTTGAAACAGTTTCGCATTCAAAAAAGAAGAAAGGAGACAAGCCTTCTTCCAAATATGAAATGGCGAAGGAGTTTCTTATTTTAAGAAAAGCGATCCTGCAAATGATCCGCAACGGCCTGCTGGTGGCATTGGGAGTTTTATCTGCCGGATTTGGATTGCGAGGATTTTTATTGCCAAATAATTTCTTTGATGGCGGTGCAACCGGTATTGCTTTGATCATTTCTGAATTAGGTTATTTGAAATTACCGGTCCTTTTAATATTGATCAACACTCCATTTATATTGATGGGATTTAAAGTGATCAATAAAACTTTTGCCATTAAAACAGCGATGGCTGTTGGATTGCTGGCTTTGTGTGTAGCTTATTTTCCTTATCCTGAAGTAACAAAAGATACTTTGCTGGTAGCGGTGTTTGGCGGATTCTTTCTTGGAGTAGGTATTGGTTTAGCGATAAGAGGAGGATCGGTGTTAGATGGAACAGAGGTGATGGCTATTTACATCAGCAAAAAAACCAGCATGACCATTGGTGATATTATTATGCTCATCAATATCATCATCTTTTCTGTTGCGGCTTATTTATTTGGATTAGAAAAAGCATTGTACTCTATCCTTACTTATTTAGCTGCAGCAAAAAGTCTTGATTTTGTAATTGAAGGCATAGAAGAATATACCGGCGTAACCATTATTTCAATTAAAGCAGATGAGATACGAGAGATGATTGCCAATGATCTGGGTCGTGGTGTTACTGTGTATCGTGGCAAACGTGGACATGGAAAAAGTGGTGAACGCAGCGGTGATATGGATATTCTTTACACCGTGATTACCCGCCTGGAAATAAGTAAACTCAATAATGAAATTGACAAGATAGATCCCAATGCGTTTATTGTAATGAACAGCATTAAGGATACAAAGGGTGGAATGATTAAGAAAAGACCGTTGAAATAAACAAGTAGTGAGTTGTGAGTTGTGAGTTGTGAGTAGCGAGTAATAAGTAGCAGTTGCCTAAACTATAAACTTTTACCCGATAACCAGTAACTAGAAACCAGCAACCAGTTAATGTATCCTGTCGCCTCTTACTGCTAAGTTTTTCATAATACCTGCTTCATACTCCAGCCATTCTTTCCAGCGTTTTTTTACTTTATCTTTTTTAATGTACGTATTGGCAAGATTAATGAATAGGCGATAATGTCCGGCTTCACTTTCCATAAACATGCGGTAGAATTTACGCAGGTATTTATCTTCTAATCCTTCACTTAAGCGTTTGAAACGTTCGCAGCTTCTGGCTTCAATCAAAGCAAAGATTAATAATTTATCGAGCAAACGATCTTCATCACTGCCACCTTTTGTTTCAAACTGGAACAAAGCATTTACATATTCATCTTTACGCTGACGGCCCAGCTTCAATCCACGTTTATACAATTCACCAATTACCAGGCGAAAATGCCCCCATTCTTCTGTAACAATAGGAGAGATATCTTTTACAATTTTTTCTTTATCGTTATACCGCTGAATTAAAGAGATGCAGCTGGTAGCAGCTTTCTGTTCGCAGTAAGCATGATCGGTTAAGATATCTTCCAATGATATTTCTGCTAAGTTTACCCATCTTGGGTCGGTGGGAAGTTTTAAACCTAATATATTCTTCTTGCGGGTAGTGGCCATTGTTTTTTATTTGCTGCGCAAAATTACTACAGCAAAGGCTTTATTGGAGAAGAAATTTAAACTTGTCAGGCAAACGCTTCATTTGTAAATTGCCAATTCAAACAATTAACACATGAAACCAATGAGCAGAAAACAATTCATCGCTACATCAGCTGCTTTGGGTGTTGGTGCTGTTGCCTCCGCCATGCCTGCAGGAACTGTAACTGAAAATAAAAAGCAACTGGTACATCATGTGTTTTTCTGGTTGAAAAATCCCGACTCCATTGAAGACAGGGATAAGTTGGTGGAAGGTGTAAAGACATTATCGAAGATTGAAACCATTCGCAAACTGCATGTTGGTGTGTTAGCATCTACTGAAAAAAGAGATGTGGTAGATACGAGCTGGGGAGTATCCGAATTAATGTTTTTTGATGATACAGCCGGACAGAAAGTTTACCAGGATCATCCCATACACCAGGAGTTTATTAAGAACTACAGTCATCTGTGGAGTAAGGTGGTGGTGTATGATGTGGCGGAGGTGTGAGGAAGATTCTTCATAGGATAATATCATTCGAAATTTTCCATGTATACATCATTGTGAAATCAGCAAACTTTTTTGGCTTGAGAGATGGAAGTTTAATCCATTTTGTTTTCAGTTTATCATCCGAAATGTCTCCCCATTCATGTTTAGCTTTTTGGGTTAACAAGTTTACATCCCATACGTCCAATTGCCCGCCAGAAACGCCGGTACTATATGCACCAATTAAATAAAAATCATTTAACTGATATCGGATTTTATAATTTGCCATTCCTCTTACAAACTGATAGTTTATTTGTAATACGTTTTTTGAAATACTCATGTCACCATACACATCAGGATCCATTCCTCCTTCTCCATACCTTGTAATAAACGTGTTGTGCTGTAGTGCCAACTTTAAACTGTTGGTAATTTTGTCTTCAAATAAAATAATTAACACTCTTGGACTTCCATAATTTATTGAGCTGTCGGGTCTTTTTTCATCAATAGAATCTTTACTTTCAATAATTATAACGAAATCCTTTAATCTGTCCTTGTTTAAATCTCCTGAAACACTATCTTTTAAAAACCAGTTGCTGGGAATAAAATCTCTAATTGACTTTCCTGTTTTAGGTGAATTTGGATATTCGAATGTTTGTGATTGAGCTTGAAGTTGAATAAAATATAATAATATAATAAGAATAAAATCTCTCATATTCCACTATCTTTTATACGAATCTACAATAATTGCTGCATAGCATTACCAACCAATGAAGTGAGTGACACAACAGCCGATGCCACAAAGAACTGAACGCTGGTACCATCATTTTCAAATCCTCAAATCTTTAAATCTTCAAATTTGAAATTGACTTCGTAATTTCCATTTCTTAACTCCTGCTTATGCGACTAAGATTATTGCTGCTCTTCACATTACTGGTATTCAAATTATCGGCACAGGTTGCCAAAGCTCCATTGGTAAAAGAAGGTGAGGGGCCATGGCCGCAACTCATCATTCGTGGTGTTACGCTTATCAACAGCACGGGTGCGCCGCCTATTGGCCCGGTTGATATAGTGGTGGAGAATAACCGAATTGCACAAATTGTAAATGTGGGTTCACCTGGTGTTCCCATTAATCCAAAACGTCGTCCGCCATTAAAAGAAGGTGGTAAAGAAATGAATTGTGAAGGCATGTACCTGTTGCCCGGTTTTATTGATATGCATGGTCATATTGGCGGGGAAGCACAGGGTGCATCGGCTGAATATGTTTTTAAATTATGGATGGCACATGGTGTTACTACCATCCGTGAGCCGGGAAGTATGAATGGACTGGATTGGGTGCTCGAAGAAAAGAAGCTGAGTGCAGAAAATAAAATAACTGCTCCAAGAATTTTTGCTTATACTGTTTTTGGCCAGGGAAGTAAACAACCAATCGCCACTGTTGATTCAACTATTGCATGGGTAAGAAACAATGCAAAGAAAGGAGCAGATGGAATAAAATTTTTTGGTGCTCCTCCGCAAATAATGGAGGCGGCGATAAAAGAAAATAAAAAATTGGGTTTGCGCAGTTGCTGTCATCATGCACAAATGGATGTGGGCAGATGGAATGTATTGAACTCAGCAAGAGCTGGTTTAACATCCATGGAGCACTGGTATGGTTTGCCTGAAGCAATGTTTGATGATAAAACCATTCAGAACTATTCGCTCAATTATAATTATGCGAATGAAGCTGATCGTTTTGGTGAAGCTGGCCGTTTATGGAAACAGGCGGCTGCACCTTACAGTGAAAAGTGGAATAAAGTGATGAATGAATTATTGAGCCTGGATTTTACATTGGATCCTACGTTTAATATTTATGATGCCACAAGAGATCTGCACCGGGCAAGAAGAGCGGAATGGCATGAGAGTTATACGCTTCCTTCTTTGTGGAAATTTTATGAGCCAAGCCGTGAATCACATGGTTCGTTCTGGTTGCATTGGGGAACGGAAGATGAAATTGCCTGGAAAGAAAATTATCGTTTGTGGATGACTTTTGTAAATGAATATAAGAATCGTGGTGGTCGTGTAACAACAGGTAGTGATGATGGATTTATTTATGAAACCTATGGCTTTGGTTATATAAGAGAGCTGGAGTTATTAAGAGAGTCAGGTTTTCATCCGCTGGAAGTAATTCGTTCCGCATCACTTTATGGTGCACAGGCATTAGGTGCTGAAAAAGATTTGGGAAGTGTTGAAGTGGGTAAGCTGGCTGATATGATAATTATTGATGCTAACCCATTAGAAAATTTACAGGTGTTGTATGGAACAGGTGCTATCAGGGTAACGGAAGATAATAAAGTGATAAGAGCAGGAGGAGTGAAGTACACTATTAAAGATGGAATTGTGTACGATGCAAAAAAACTTTTAGCTGATGTAAAGAAAATGGTGGATGATGCAAAAGCAGGTGTGCAGATAAAGCAACCGGGAGTAAATTAGTTTATGGTTTGTTGTTTGTGGTTGTAATAATATTTTGATTACAGGCTGCCTGAATTGGCAATTAACAGGGAATTATTGTTAATGGGAAGTCAATCTATCGTTTCTACTGGTGCCTGGCTATGCACAATCACCGAAGGGATTTGAAATAGCAATGTTTTCTTACCGGTCGGTGTCCCACCGACCGATAATTTTTTTTTGCTTGCAACAAAATAAGTCCGAGTAGTTAGTCCGTAACTCTGCACCAGCCTGCTATTAGGCGATTATCTATCACCGTTCCAATACCTCTTGCACTTACTTTGCCATCTGCAATCCATGATAAGTTGTAAAATTTCCCGGCTTTTTCAATGATCAAATCATATTCATCCGAAAATTCCCCGTTCTCGTAATAGTATTTAATATGGTAGTTGCCTGCAAAACCATTTTTGGATACTCCGGAAGCTTTTCCTTTTCCGCTCCAGACGTTTGCGTAATTCCATATCGCATTTAGTGTTCCCGGTTTGGCATCTTTGGTGTAGATAGCATACCCAATATTAAACGTGTCCTTTGTTACAGAAGCTGTATTACTTTGTGATATGGCATGATAAGGCAAAACAGCAGCTCCCATAAATAATAACAGGAGATGTATTGTACAAAATAGTTGAAATGTCTTTTTCATTTTGCTTGTTATTTTGGTGAATCGTGTCTCTATAAAATTACCGCCAACTTTCTTAATTATTAAAGTACCAACAAAAACTTTCACAGCACCACTCTTTATCTTTTATCTCAGCATCGCAATATCTACATTTCCACTGCTACATGCCCTACTTCATTCACCTTTGTTTTCAATCCTGCTTTACGGAGTACATCAGCCGCTTTTTGATTAAAGCCTGCATCATTCAATTCTGTAAGCATTGTGCCGGCAAGCGTCCATAACACCTGCGGTTGCATATCGGGGGCTATACTTCCATAATATCCTTCTTTGTCTCTTGCACATAAATTATACCTGGCTCTTTGTGCATCATGAAAAGCATAAAACGAATCCATAAAATTTTTGTCTTCACGAATCATCCGGATGCAGTTCATAAGTTTTGCTTTCTGCGGTTCATCTTCATGCAGGCAGTACCATGTTACAATACCAAAAGGACAAATGCAATCAATACTGAAAGCAAATTCTTTTGAAACAAGCTGTCCGTTTTCTTTTCTGTAAATATCATAATAACATTCAGTGGATACTGCCCAGTCGCCACCGAATAAAAGGATGCCGCCTTCGTTCAATTGCTGTGCAAACCATTGTAATGCCTTTTGTTGAAATTGCGCATCAAAATAATACAGCACATTAAAACAACGGATTAGGTCCTGCGGTTGAATCGTTATTTGCCCGATGCCGCCGGTAATAAATGAAATCCTTTCTGTTTCATAACTCCTGATGGGATTGATTTCTACTCGTGGAAAACCTTCAGTAACGGATTGCTTCAATAATTCATCCAATAAATTTTCAAAACGTTTTTTGGTAGCAGCGGAATCACTTAATAATTGATTCCAGCTTTCAACAGAAGGCATAGCAGGTTGAAAGTAAACGGTTGATTTCTGTTCATCAAGTGTGGCATAATTTCCGTCAGCATCATAAATAAGATAAGCAGGCAATGAAGGGTCAGCACCGGTAATTTTCCAGTCGTTCAGATAATCTGCAGATTCAAGCGTAGTGAATGGCGGAAATCCACAACCAATATCCAGCATTTTTTTCCCGCCTGAACTCATCCACGAATTGTTTTTTATATACTGATCCACTACTGCATGTCGCCCCTGTACTGTTATCGGCGGTATCCTTCCTTCCCATGCGCCGGGTAATATGCGTGCCAGTAACGTACTGATGACATCTGCCTGCAGCAGCGAAACATCTTTTGCCGGCAAACCGCTGCTCTTCATGAATGCAAACATCCTTTGCACAAACGCAAATACATCAGGCCTGTCCATTGGTAATTGACCCATTTGCTCACAAAAAGGTACAGATAACTCACCATTGAAATAACGATTATTAAGTTTGTTGATAAATTCATGTGTGTTCATGGAGCTGAATTTGTTTTGTTTATTTTGATTTCATTAAATCTTGCCTTATTGTTTTGGCGGCCATAAAATATAATACAGCGCCGATGATATTTATAAGCAGTGCAGAGCTTAATGCCCAGCGAATAGAATCTGTACCCATTGTTGGTTTTAAATGATCACTCACCATTCCTGTAACGAGCGGCCCGCAACCAAGACCAATAATATTGAGAATAAAAAATAAAATGGCTGAAGCCATGGCCCGCATCCTTAGTTTTACCAAACCATGTGTGAGGGCAATACAAGGCGCTAAATAAATTGACAATAAAAATGCAACCATTCCATTGAGCAGCAGTACCGCTTTAGTATCAGGTATAAAAAAAACGAGTAATGAAAAAGGAATAGCAGTAAGTAAAGCTGCAGCAGGCAACCAAAGATACCAACGCTTATCCCGCCTGCCCATCTTATCTGCCAAATAACCGCCGAGAAAATAACCAAGCCCGCTGCCAATGCCTATACTTAACGCCAACCAATAGCCAATCTCATTACTTTTCAGGCCATGGGTTCTTGCTAAAAATGAAGGGAGCCATGATGAAAATGTATATGCAGGATAAGCCGCCATACCTGTAGCTAAACTTAAATACCGAAAGGATGGGATGCGCCAAAGTGATACAATCACTTCTTTAGTGGAATGCGTTTCATCTATATCTGTTTTGTTGTCAGAAAGGCCACGCAGCGGTTCTTTCACTGTGAAGTAAAGAAGCAATGCATAAATTATTCCGGGAATGCCCACAACAAAAAATGCAGTGCGCCAGCCAAAATAAAAATCAATCCATCCGCCCAACAGAAACCCAATTAAAATGCCCATTGAAATTCCTGTGGAATAAATGGCCATAGCAGTGGCCCTTCTTCCGGGTGGAAATAAATCTGAAAGAATAGAATGCGCAGGTGGGCTGCCACCCGCTTCACCTATACCTACGCCAATCCGTGCAAGCAATAATTGAAAAAAGTTTTGTACTAATCCTGAAACAGCCGTCATGCCGCTCCAAAGCATTAAGGAAACGGTGATGATATTTTTTCTGTTTCGTTTATCAGCAAGCCGTGCAATGGGTATGCCGAATGAAACATAAAAAATAGCAAAAGTGAAACCCGACATGAGACCAAGCTGTGTATCAGTAAGGCCTAACTCTTTTTTGATTGACTCCTGGAGGATCACCAGTATCTGCCTGTCAATAAAATTAAACACATACACACCTGTAAGAATAAAGAGAACGTAATTGCTGTAACGCCTGCTAAATGAAAAGGATTTTTCTTTTTCATCCGGACTGTTTGAAGTGATTTCTTTCATACAATGTGTTTGTTCTTTTTTGTTACGGATGAAGTAAACTGAATCAATTTGCTGTTAACATGATTCGTGCCGCACGACTTATGGAGACGACACTTAATACTTCAACTGTGTTGCTGGGATTTAAAAAAACAAGGAGTCTGAAAGGAAAGCATCTTCACTTTTCTCATGCGGAAATGGATTTCGACAAGTGAGGGAAAAGAATCTTTAAATCTAATTCATAAAATCCAGAGTTAAAAACTTCTTTTGGTTAACGGTAATTTTTTTTGCTCTTCAAAGTCACCCACAGGATAAAGAATAAAAGAGTTTCAAACAGTGTGTTTTTATTTCCTCATGGCCTGGTCTTTGCTCCCGCCTGTTGCCGGACGCATTTGAAATACTATTGATGAAAATTTGTACTGTTGTTCTCTGATGCTGCAGGGTCTTTATTTAATATTATTTTGAACTAATTGTTTTATCTCACTCATCTGTACAACCGGCTGAATGTTGGTATAATTTTTAAAGTCACCGATAATTGCCTCCCTGTTTTGTGCTATTGCTTTATTGTATTCAGCAACATCAGTAATGTAAAAATAACCTATAGCCACAAAAGGTACTTTATCATTAGGTGTTCTGCCGGCTATGCCTTTATCTATCTCATAAAATTTTAAATTGGTTCCCAAAAATCCAGCTACCATTGGCATATGCTTTTTTTCATAATAATCCATGTCAAAGGTTTTATCTTCTCCATTGGGATAAAGTATTGCTACCTTAAACATGCCGGTTTGCGGAGTGGATGAGTGATTCAGTTGACTGGTTTTACAGCTTATCAAAGTTATAATGGCGAAGATGAGGGAGAAGAATTTAAATTTAGCGATCATGTAAATTCGATTTAAGTATTTGTTGTTTTATCCCCATCGGGTGCCTTGCTATGTACAATCCGGCAGGACACCTTGGGTGACTCGTCCTGAGATAGTGTGAATGAGTTTAATTAAAAATCCTGTTAACGGCTGTCTTTCTGTTTTCAGAAGGGTAGGCGTATGTTTTTTAGTTACTAAAATAATGTCTGTTGTGAAGAGTCGCCTGAACCTTTCAACTTGTATAGATTGGTTCTTTTTTCTTTCACAATCTCAATGAAGTCAAGTTTCTTTAAGTAAGCTGTTAATTTCTTTACCGTCCAATCCATTCCAAGTTTAGCAAGAAGTTCGTTTGCATGTAGCGGTCTGCCATTAAAAGCTGAACGAATTTTCTTGTCAATTGATTCTGATTCGTTTGGTTCTTGAACTATTGATACTTGCTCATTTATTGTTGTGTTGTAAGCTTTAGAAACTACATTTCCGTCAAAGTCAACTGGCACTGCTCCTTTTTGAATCAAAAGCAAGTTTGCGTTCTTTTCTCCAGCAGTTGGTTGCCGAACAAAAATCTTTCTTTGCTTTCTTAATCCGTCAACAACTCCACTCCATGTTCCGCCTTTCTCTGCTGATTCAGCAACATAAATTTCATCTGCAAGTCCGTAGATAATCGGATTCCTTGCCATTGCTAACTCTGCTCTCCAAGGTGCTTTCGGAAAGAATGTGCTTAGAACTAAAACATCTCCGTTTGTGATTTGAGAATAATATTTTTTGAATCCTGAATCAAATGTCATGATTCCTTGCGGTAGAACGATTATACTTTGTCCTTTGTAATTTATTGCTGAATCCAATGCTTGCTTGTCAACACCTTTTGCAAAGCCACTTACCACGACTTTATATTCTTTGCTTGCAAGTTTTGCAATGTTGTCAGTGAATTTCAGAGCAATTTCTGAAGCATCCCTTGAACCAACAATTGCAATAGATTTTTCTTCAAGAATTTTTTTGTTTCCTTTCACATAAAGAACGGCAGGTGAGTGAGTCGCCTTTAAATTTCCTTTCAGGGTTTTAGAAAACCCGGGTAATACAATTGGAATCAACTCAAAACCCTGATTGAAGAATGATTCTGCTAAAAAGGCATTGCTTGCCAATTCTGATTTAGCTTGAAGTAAATCGGAAATTTGCTTCTCGTCTAACTGGTAATCTGTCCTCCACTGACTTTCGGAAAGATTAAAAAACTCCTCAATAGAAATTTTGTTTTCGTGATAGAATTTTATAATGAGGGTATTTATTTTTAAATGCCCCCATCTTGGCAAATGTGCCAATGCTATCCAGTATGTTGCTTCGTTATTCATACTAAGTCGCCCCCTACTGTTCTTGCTATAACAATTGGGGCAATTTTTATCGCTCCAAAGGTAGTTAATATTCTTCCTACTTCTTTCACGGTTGCGCCACTGTCAAAAATGTCGTCAATGAGTAAAATGCTTTTTCCGTTTACTTCGTTTGGCTCTGAAAGTGTGAAAGCATCTTTAACATTGTCAGATTTCAAGTAGCTGTTTTCAAACACCTTTTGTTCTGAAGTTTGTCGCTGCTTTTTCAAGTTGTGTGAGATTGGGAATTTCAAAATTTGAGCGACTGTAGTTGCAAATGTTTTCACCAAATCGCCTGACGATGTTGGCGGAACATAAACAACCAAGTCAAATTTCTCTTGTCCGAATTTTTTTCTAAAAGCTTTGAGAACTAAACTCACAAGGAAGTTTGGGAAGTCGCCACCACCTTCATATTTTGAACGATGAAGTGCTGAACCTACATTGGAAACTCCATAATAAGAAGACGCAACTCCGTTAACGATGTTTGAGTCTCTTGACTCCACAGTTAATTCAGGGAAGTAATCTTCTCTGAATGCTTGCAACTTTTCTGTCCATTCGGGTGTAACTTGAACTACAATTTTTTTCTCTCCTGTGTTGTCACAATTTGTAAATGTATGATTTGATGAATCGCCTAAATAGTCGCAAAGAAATTTCATTCGTGATTCAGTAGTTTCTACATACTGAATCATGCTATCAAGGTCTTTTGTTTTGGCTGCACGAAGTTCTTCAAATGCTTTTGTGTCAAGAGCAGGAGCATCAAAAATGTATTCAAATTTCTTGTTCGCTAATTGCCGGATTATTTTTTGCTCAATTAAGTCAGCTTTAATTATTCTGATTTGATTTTGTTTCAAATTTGTTCTACGCATTAAATCTCTTTCACCAAGTAATTCTGCTTTTACAGCAGCGATTACTTTTTCGTATTTCTTTATTGAAGGTCTGCCTCCTTCAATAAATGCTTCGGGTAATTTTTTGTCTTCCGTGTTGTAAAATAAAATTATGTAGGAAGGTTGCCCGTCTCTCCCTGCTCTCCCTATTTCTTGATAGTAGTGTATCGGTGATTGAGGAATTTGTGTGTGAATGACAAACCGAATATCGGGCTTGTCAATTCCCATTCCCAATGCGTTTGTGGAAATGATACACTTCCATTTATTATTCATCAAACCGTTTTCAATTGCAATTCTTGATTCGGGGTCAAGTCCTGCGTTGTAAGCTGTGGAAGAAATTTTCAGATGCTCAAACCATTTGGAATAAATTTCTGTGGCAACTCTTGTTCCTGTATAAAGAATTCCTGAACCCGGGAGTTTCTCCAAATTTTTCCCTAACCAAATTAACTTCTCATCTTCTGAATTTACTTTCACAACAAAGAGTTTGAAGTTATCTCTCATCAAGTTACCTCTAAGTTTTGAAATATTCCCACCAATTTGTTGAGCCACATCTTGCTCAACTCTTTTTGTTGCAGTTGCTGTCGTTGCAAGGACTGGAAGTCCACTCGGCAAAAGTTTTACAAGGTTTATAATCCTTCTGAATGCTGGACGGAAGTCGTGTCCCCAAACTGAAATACAATGTGCTTCGTCAACTACAACCATTTTAAGATTCATTTGTCTTGTAGCTTCAATCCATTCATTGTTCTCTTGTCTCTCAGGTGCGATGTATAGAATTTTTATTTTGCCTGATTTTGCTTCGTTGATGATTTGTGAATTTTCTTCTGAGGTCTGTTCACTATTGATGCACTTTGCTGAAATACCAAGTGCGGTTAGTTTTTTTACTTGGTCACGCATTAAAGCAATAAGGGGAGAAAAAATTACTGTTGTTCCGTCAAACAGAGTTGCAGGGAATTGAAAGCAAAGTGATTTTCCGAAGCCTGTCTTTTCAATCAGCAACACTCTTTCACCTTTGAAAATCTTTTCAATAGTTTCCCATTGCTCATCATAGAACCTCGGTAGTTTAAATCTTTGCTGTAATACTTTCTCTGCTTCTTGTCGTGTCATTCTAAATAAATCGTGGCGTTAATAAGGCGTCGGCAATAGTTCTCTTTAGATTTTGGTTTTAAAAATGCTCATTTAAGGTAGTCTGATTAATGGTTGCGATGTCGCCGTAGGTTGCGATAACTTTCTTATTCACTAAAGTACAAACAAAACATTTCGCAAACACAACTCTGACCGGAAGATTGGTGAAGTATAAATATGTTCAATAAAGTTCCGAACCATGAAGTGTGCGACGCAACAGACGATTCCTAATGAACTACTGCTGGTATCAAAAAACAAACATTCCTCATTCCCTAATCTTCAAATTATCAAATCTTCAAATTTTAAACAAATGGCTGTTAGTAATTGCCGAATTATTTCTAATAATCAGCTCAAAAGCTTAAAGAAACTTAAGACAAATCAAAGCTATTTGCTTAGTTTTTAGGAACTTTGCATTCCATTTAAAAAATTACAAAAGCATATGCCCAGTACATTGTTTGATAAGGTGTGGGATAGTCATGTGGTCAGCCACATAGCAGATGGTCCCGATGTGTTTTTTATTGATCGTCATTTTATTCATGAAGTAACCAGCCCCGTTGCGTTCCTTGGTTTGGAGCAAAGAGGGCTGAAAGTAATGTTCCCCGAAAGAACATTTGCTACTGCCGATCACAACACGCCAACTATTAATCAGCATTTGCCGGTGGCAGATCCGCTTTCTGCCAATCAATTAAAAGCATTGGAAACAAATGCTGCTAAATATGGCATATCGCATTGGGGATTGGGTAACCCAAAGAATGGTATTGTACATGTGGTAGGTCCTGAAAATGGAATTACATTGCCAGGCATGACAATAGTGTGTGGTGATTCACATACTTCTACTCATGGTGCTTTTGGTTGTATTGCTTTTGGTATTGGTACTTCTGAAGTGGAGATGGTATTGTCTTCACAATGTATCATGCAGCCCAAGCCAAAGAAGATGCGTATTAATGTAAATGGAAAATTGGGTAAAGGCATTTTACCAAAAGATGTTGTTCTTTATATTATTTCTAAATTAACTGCTGCCGGTGCCACCGGATATTTTGTAGAGTTTGCCGGTGAAGTGTTTGAGAACATGAGCATGGAAGGAAGAATGACGGTGTGTAATATGAGTATAGAAATGGGTGCCCGTGGTGGAATGATTGCTCCTGATGAAACAACGTTTGCTTACATCAAAGGAAAAGATAAAGCTCCAAAAGGTGAAGCATGGGATAAAGCATTAGCCTACTGGAAAACATTAAAAACAGATGCAGATGCCACATTTGATTTAGAATACAATTTTGAAGCGAAGGATATTGAACCAATGATCACTTATGGTACTAATCCTGGTATGGGAACAGGTATCACACAACATATTCCTGTTACTGCTGAAACAGGTAACAGTAAAGCCAGCTACGAAAAATCGCTCAACTACATGGGCTTTCATGAAGATGATGCTTTGCTGGGTAAAAAAGTAGATTATGTTTTCATTGGCAGTTGTACCAATGGACGTATTGAAGATTTCCGTGCATTTGCTTCTATTGTAAAAGGAAGAAAGAAAGCTGATAATGTTACGGCATGGATTGTTCCCGGTTCACACATTGTAGAACAGCAAATAAAAGATGAAGGTATTTTGGACATATTAACTGAAGCTGGTTTTGAATTACGTCAACCTGGTTGCTCAGCATGCCTGGCAATGAATGATGATAAAATTCCTGCAGGTAAATATGCAGTGAGTACCAGCAACAGAAACTTTGAAGGAAGACAAGGCCCCGGCGCAAGAACGATGCTGGCGAGTCCGTTAGTGGCAGCTGCTGCAGCGGTAACTGGTGTTGTTACTGACCCGAGGGAATTGATTGCCTGAAGAAGTTGACAGATGACAGTTGACAGATGACCGGAAAACAAATAACCAGCAACAAACAACAAACAACCAGAAACCAGAAACTAAAAACCAGCAACCAGATATGGCTTACGATAAATTCAACATATTAAAAAGTTCAGCAGTACCCATGCCGATTGAGAATGTGGATACAGACCAGATCATTCCTGCCCGTTTCTTAAAAGCAACTGAGAGAAAAGGATTTGGTGATAACCTGTTTCGTGACTGGCGTTATAATGCTGATGATACTCCTAAAAAAGATTTTGTTTTAAATAACCCAATCTATTCTGGCAAGATATTAGTTGGGGGAAAGAATTTTGGAAGTGGTAGCAGTCGTGAACATGCTGCATGGGCTATTTATGATTATGGTTTACGTTGTGTGGTATCCAGCTTCTTTGCTGATATCTTTAAAGGCAACTCATTGAATATTGGTATTCTGCCGGTAACTGTAAGTCCGGAGTTTTTGGATAAGATATTTAAAGCAATTGAAGCAGATCCTAATACTGAGTTGGAAGTAAATCTTCCTGCACAAAGCATCACCATTTTAGCAACAGGTGAAAAAGAATCATTCGACATCAATGGTTATAAAAAGAATAACCTGTTAAATGGTTATGATGATATTGATTTCTTACAATCGGTAAAGGACGATATACAAAAAGTTGCGGCGAGCAGTATTTATTAGTTGGCAGTGAGCAGTTGCCAGTCAGCAACTCATTCGCTATTCTCTTGAGCATATTGAATCCCTTAAACTTTCAAACTCAAAACTCAGAACCATAAACCATAAACTACAAACCACAAACAATAAACTATAAATGCCTGCCCAACGCTACATTGAAATAATGGACACTACTCTCCGTGATGGTGAACAAACCAGCGGAGTATCCTTTTCTGCTTCTGAAAAATTAACCATTGCACAACTGTTACTGACAGAAGTAAAAGTCGATAGAATTGAAGTAGCTTCCGCCCGAGTATCGGAAGGGGAGTTTGATGCGGTAAAGAAAATTACCAAATGGGCGAAGGCAAACGGGTTTATTAATAAAGTAGAAGTTTTGACTTTTGTTGACGGCAAAGTTTCTATTGAATGGATGCAGCAAGCCGGTGCAAAAGTGATGAACCTGTTAACCAAAGGTTCATTAAATCATCTTACACATCAGTTAAAGAAAACTCCTGAACAACATTTTGCTGATATAGCTGAAGTAATAAAACTGGCGAAAAAGAAAAAGATTGACGTTAGCGTTTATCTTGAAGATTGGAGTAATGGAATGCGTCATTCCAAAGAATATGTTTTCCAGTATTTAGATTTTCTTACAAAACAACCGGTGAAGCGGATTATGTTACCCGACACATTGGGTGTTTTAATTCCATCCGAAGTATTTGAATTTGTTTCCTCCATTGTTCAGCGATATCCCGGTGTTCATTTCGATTTTCATGGACATAATGATTATGATTTGGGAACAGCCAATGTGCTGGAAGCATTAAAAGCTGGTGCAAATGGTTTGCATCTTACTGTAAACGGGATGGGAGAGAGAGCAGGTAATGCTCCGTTGGCGAGTGCTATTGCAGTGATGAATGATTTTATGCCATCTGTAAAAACATCTGTGGTGGAGAAATCACTATATCATGTAAGTAAAATGGTAGAAGCATTTTCCGGTTTTCGTGTGGCAGTAAACAAACCTATTGTTGGTGAAAATGTGTTTACACAAACAGCCGGCATACATGCTGATGGTGATAAGAAGAATAAGTTATACTTCAGCGAACTGATGCCCGAGCGTTTTGGTCGCCAAAGAAAATATGCATTGGGTAAAACAAGCGGCAAAGCGAATATTGAAAATAATTTACACCAACTCGGCATCCAGCTTTCAGATGAGGATTTGAAAAAAGTTACGCAGCGTATTATTGAATTAGGTGATAGAAAAGAAGTAGTAACACAAGCTGACTTACCTTATATCATCTCTGATATATTGGACAGCAATACGATTGAAGAAAAAGTGAAGATTGAAAACTATGTGCTCACTCATTCAAAAAATTTAAACCCATCTGTTACACTCCGCATATGTGTTGATGGTGAAATGTTTGAAGAACATGCACAGGGTGATGGACAGTACGATGCTTTTATGAATGCATTAAAAAAGATTTACAAACAAAAGAAACTGGAACTACCCGTACTGACAGATTATGCAGTACGTATTCCACCCGGTGGTAAGAGTGATGCGTTGTGCGAAACAATAATTACTTGGAAGTATAATAATAAGGAGTTCAAGACAAGGGGTTTGGATAGTGATCAGACAGTATCGGCAATAAAGGCTACCCAGAAGATGCTGAATATAATTTAACCGGCAAATGTGATAATGTGATGATGTGATAATGTGATAATATTTTGTATGCTAATAATACAATAACCACAAACTACAAACCATAAACTACAAACTATAAACCATAAACTAACAATGGCTACAAAACACATCTTAATTGTTCCCGGTGATGGGATTGGACAGGAAGTAACAGCAGTTGGTAAAAAAGTATTGGATAAGATTGCTGCAAAGTTTGGTCATACGTTTACGTATGATGAAGCGTTGATTGGGCATGTGGCTATTGAGGCAACGGGTAGTCCTTTGCCTGATGAATCATTAGAGAAAATGCGTAAATCAGATGCCGTGTTGTTTGGTGCGGTTGGTCATCCAAAATATGATAATGATCCTTCAGCTAAAGTAAGACCGGAACAAGGTTTATTGAAGATGCGTAAAGAGCTGGGCCTGTATGCTAATCTTCGTCCAATAAAATTGTTTGATGAATTACTCGGTGCATCCAGCATCAAACCTGAAATATTAAAAGGTGCTGATATCTTATTCTTCCGTGAACTGACCGGTGATATTTATTTTGGTGAGAAAGGAAGAAAGAATAATGGTGATACTGCTTATGATATTGCAGAGTATAGTCGCTATGAAGTAGAACGTATTGCCCGTAAAGCATTTGATGCAGCAAGAACGAGGAGAAAGAAATTATGCTCTGTTGATAAAGCCAATGTAATAGAAACATCAAGATTGTGGAGAGAAGTAATTCAAAAAATAGCATTGGAATATCCTGATGTGGAAGTGGAACATCAGTTTGTTGATGCCACAGCCATGTTGCTGATAAAAGACCCACGCCGTTTTGATGTGGTGGTTACAGCTAATTTATTTGGTGATATATTGACTGATGAAGCTTCACAAATTGCCGGTTCAATGGGTATGCTTGCTTCCGCTTCTATTGGCGATGGGACAGGTGTATATGAACCCATCCATGGTTCTGCACATGATATTACCGGTAAGGGAGTGGCCAATCCGCTGGCATCTATTCTTTCAGCCGCTTTACTATTGGATATATCATTTGGAATGAAAGCAGAATCGGAAGCGGTGATCAATTCGGTTGATAAAGTATTAAAAGCAGGCTTCCGTACAAGGGATATTGCCGATGCACAAACTCCCGCAGATAAGATATTAGGTACCGATGCTATAGGCGAGGAGGTGTTGAAATATTTGTAGCCTTTATCTCCTTTTTTTACATAAATACTATTTGTTGTTTGAAATCATTGTTGAGTGGGTGCTTTATAATTTAACAACCAGTCCGGTTATTATTGCCAGCCCAATGCTTATTAATGTACCAATAACCAAGTACTCTGTTTTTATTTCAGGGCGGTCTTTTTCATTAAAGCGGATTATACCCTTGGCAGCCACCAGTAACCCGATTGCAGAAAATTGGCTATATAAAACAAATACTAAGATGATAGTTCGTTCAATAATACCTATCCACTTGCCGGCATTCGCCAGATTTTCAGCTTCAGGCAATTGATCCCTCCATTGTTTAGTAAACTGACCAATTAAAATACCTGCCGGCGCAGTTAAAAATATAAATGCCGTTATAGTTTTCCAAACACTCAGGTTTTGGTTTACCTGTTGCCAGGCAGCAGTTACATTACTCCATGTAAAAAAAGTAAAATACCAGCAGCCGGATATTACCAGTATGTGCAGCGATTGGTCTGTAAGAAAATAGGCGGCATTTTGCTTTTGGTACGATTTCCAGCCGTCAATAAGTATATGTGTAACAAAAATGATAAAGGCAACGAGCCAGTATTGAAAACCTGTAATTATAAAGGCTACTGCTGCGGTAATAAAGCAGTGCAGATACAATTTAGGTGAGGCAAAGTGTTTGGCACTACGTTCATCTACCCAGCTTTTGGGTTGCAGGATAAAATCCGTAATAAGATGCGACAGAATAAGCTTGATTAACCAGATGAATGCTGCTGTCATACTATTTGCTTAATGATGTTCTCGTATCGCTGTAAAAGTTTTTCAATTTCATTCCATCTTCCCGACGTTATTCGCTGGTGAATGGTACTTTTTGTTTTCTTAATTTTTTTTGCCACCACTTTTTGCATTTCCCCTTTAAGTAATTCAAATATTACTTCTGCCTGTTTGCCTGTCATGGTATCAAAAACAGTATTTAAGTAATCTGCAATAACCTGCAGCCCTTCATTAGCAAGCGGATTACTTGTAGTAATGGCAAGCCGCTGGTGATTTTTTATTATTTCATCCAGCTTGCGGCCCGATAAAATGAATGCTTCACCTTTTGCCGTTTTTAATGACCTTACAGGAGTTGTTACTTCGCCAATACCAATACTAATGCGTATATCAGATAAAACTATTTTTTCCTCTTTAAAAAGCCTGATTGCTGCTGAACGGCTTAATAGTGCAAGGCGTAAAGCATTCTCCGCTTTTTTTACATAAGCCTGAAAACTGTCGCCCCTGTAAAATTCAAATTTGGAATCATAATCTACAAACAAATCAATAAGTGTGTTACTGAGTTTCGTTTCTTTTGCAGCGGTAAGCTTGGTGGAGTTTACAATATCACCGGTAAGTACAGCCTGGATAGCCATTTAGTTTATTGTTTGAAGTTAAATATACGAACTTAATTGGAATTCGTATAAATAGCCGAACTTTTGAATAATTCGTATGATTATACGAACTGTATAAAAATTCGTAAAAACAACCGAACCAGCTTTCCTGATCCTTTTTCTCCCTCACATCCTCCACAATCAATTGTTTCGCTTTTGTCTTCACCTGATAGAAAATTATCTATTAACAGGCACCAGATTATAGCGGAAATGACATGGACATTTTTGTAAACAACTACTCCGTTGTTTAGCATCATTGATAACTACAGACCTCTGAATTCGGGGAATTTTTTGTCAGGAAAGAATATAAAAACAAACGAAGCAGGGTTGCTTTAGCAACACCACTCGTTGTATCAGGGTAAATGTTCTCCCTAAAAAGGGCAAAGCAGTAAAAAATAGGCCATAAAAAAGCGGCTACAATTACTGTAACCGCCTATTGTGACCTCATCAGGATTCAAACCTGAAACCTTCTGATCCGTAGTCAGATGCTCTATTCAGTTGAGCTATGAGGCCATAACCGTAAAACGGGCTGCAAATATACGGCCCGCCTTCTAAAATCCGAAATCTAAATCAGTATTAATAATTTTAGAAATGCCATCTAACAAAAGCTTCCATCGCCGCATACTTCGTTAATCCAAGCTGCGCAAATATTTCAGCAGTAGCAGCATTGCGGTCTTCAGCTCTTTGCCAGAATTCTCTTGCATCACTTCCCTGGAAAGGAACCATATCTTTTTGTGACTGATGTATAAAGATGCCAAAACGTTTTTTCATCACCTGGTCAGGACTCATCGGTATCGCCATTTCAATCTCTTCCATGTTCCATTCCTGCCATGCACCTTTATATAACCAGAGCCAGCAATCATTTACCCAATCTTCACCGGCAGCTTTAATACGTTTTAATGATTCAAGCACTACGTTGAAACAAACGATATGCGTTCCATGCGGATCAGCAAAATCACCGGCACAGTAAACCTGTTGTGGTTTTATCTTTCTTAATAATTCCATAGTGATCACTACATCTTCTTCACCCATAGGCTTTTTCTCAATTGCACCTGTTTCATAAAATGGAAGATTCTGGAAATGCCAGTTGCCTTCTTTCAATCCAACATAACGACAAGTAGCTGCCGCTTCACATCTTCTTATCAAACCTTTAATGGAACGTATTTCATTTGTATCCATTTGATTTGATTTTTTTGCAGCGAGAAACTTGCGGGCCGATTGTAATAACTCAGCCGATTTTTTACTGTCAATACCAAACATATCTTCAAAGCCTACAGCAAAATCAAGAAATCTTGTAACAAACTCATCTGTTACGGCAATATTACCGCTCGTTTGATAACCTACATGCACATCATGTCCCTGGTCATGCAAACGTTGAAATGTTCCGCCCATTGAAATAATATCATCATCGGGGTGAGGAGAGAAGATGATTGCTCTTTTTGGAAATGGATTTGAACGTTCGGGGTGACGTGGCATCTGTGCGCCTGGCTTACCACCCGGCCAACCAGTAATGCTGTCACGAAGCATGTAATAAACTTTCAAGTTTATTTCGTACGCATCACCTTCTTCAACCAGCAGATCCCCCAAACCATATTCATTATAATCGCTGTTGGTTAAACTTAAAATTGGTTTTTGTGCTTTCAATGCCATGTTCACCACCGCTTTCTTTATCATCTTCGGTGTCCATTCACAATCTCCGGTCAACCACGGTGATTTTATTTTGGTAAGTTCCGATGATGCTAATTCATCAATTACAAAAGTTACATCATCATGATTCTGTAATAAGGAAGCAGGCACTCTTTCTGTTACATCAGCTTCTGTAGCTTTTTGAATTACCGGTGATTTAGCCGGACCCCATGCCATTAAAATAATTTTCTTGGCTTTTAAAATGGTACTGATACCCATTGTAATTGCCAGACGTGGTACTTCAGATATATTAGCAAACTCATAAGAGTTGGCCAGTCTTGTTGAGTTATCTAAAGTGATCAATCTTGTTTTTGAATAGAGTGATGAACCGGGTTCGTTAAAACCAATATGACCATTATTACCAATACCTAAAATTTGCAGATCAACACCACCCGCTGCTTCAATTTGTTTTTCGTATTCAGTAGCGTAGTGCTTTATTTGTTCACGGGGAATTTCTCCATTGGGAATATGACAGTTGGCAGGATCAATATCTACTTTGTCGAACAAATACATTTTCATAAAGCGGTTATAGCTTTGCAATGCATCCTGTTCTATTGGATAGTATTCATCCAAATTAAAAGTAACAACATTCTTAAAACTCAATCCTTCTTCTTTGTGCATCCTCACCAGTTCAGCATAAACAGATTTTGGAGAAGAACCGGTTGCTAAACCCAACACACATTTTTCTCCTTTTGCTGCTTTTTCTTTAATGAGCCCGGCAATTTGCTGTGCAATAAAAACAGAACCGGTTTTAATAGAATCAAAAATCTTTACAGGAATCTTTTCAAACGAATCTGACATATTCATACTAATAGCAGTTTTTTAAGTGGGAGCCGCAAATTTATTACTATTTAAACTATTACCTGTTAGTTCACTTCAATTTCATCTACAAATAACCAGGCAGGATGACCACCACCGGCATTGCCAGCAGGAATAGTTCCATAGTTTTTAATAAACACTTTTACAAACCTTGTTTGCAATGGTGCAAATGAAACACCGACTGTTCTTAATGGATACACCTGTATGAACATATCCGATTTACCTGCAGACTGGTAACTCAATCCATCATTGGAAACAAATACTTCAATAGATTTAGGACGATATATCCAGCTTCCGTTTTCTTCAAACACATGAGCAATTACTTCTTTTATCTCAGTTGTTTTTTCAAGATCAATTACTGCTTTGCAATCTGTTCCTTCAAAACCTAAAAACTCTTTTGATTTGGCTAAGCCTTTTTCATTTTGCACACCATTTACCAATGTAAAAGCTCCATCGCCGGGATAACTTTTCCCTGGCTGATTAGTGATCGTAATATTTTTGGCAGTGGCTTTATTAAAATGAAATGACTGGGTAATACTACCAACCACTTTACCATTTACAGATTGCTTAATCGCTACTGTTTGACTTTGTTTAATTGTTATATCGAAAGGGATTGTTTTAATTCCTTTTTGTAATTCACTTGAATAGCTGACAGACATGTTTTTTTGTTTGCCTTCTAATTTCCAAATCACACCGTTGTTGTTTGTTGATGGTTGTACACTTTGTTTTAAATCAAAATAAGCTTTACTATAATTCGTCTTTGTAAAATCATATCTTTTAAACTGCGTTGATAATCTCTTTTCAAAACTGTTCCAGTCTTTTTTATCTTTTTGACTCCACAACACTTCACTCAATGCAGCTAATCTTGGAAAGATCATGTATTCCACTTTTCTTCCATTATCCATATACTCTGTCCACACATTGGCTTGTGCACCTAAAATATGTTTGCCTTGCTCTTCCGACAAAACAGCCGGAACAGGATCATATGCATAAACTTTCTCAATGGGATTATAACCACCAATAGTTACAGAATCTTCATTCGTACTTTGCGAATGATCAAAATATACAGGATTACCTGGTGTCATAATCACATCATGATTTTGTTTGGCAGCAGTAATACCGCCTTCTTCACCACGCCAGCTCATTACAGTAGCATTAGGAGCTAAACCACCTTCCAGTATCTCATCCCATCCGATAATCTTTCTTCCTTTGCTGTTAATGTACTTTTCAATTCGCTGTATAAAATAGCTTTGTAGCTCATGTGCATCTTTCAATCCTTTTCTCTGCATCCTCAATAAACAATTCGGGCAACGCTTCCAGTTATCTTTCGGGCATTCATCGCCGCCAATGTGAATATAAGTGGAAGGGAAGAGGGCAATTACTTCATCCAGCACATCCTGCAAAAAATCAAACGTAGAATCTTTACCGGCACAAAACACATCACTAAAAACGCCCCATGTTTGTTGTACTTGTTTACCAGTAGTATCGCCACTCCATGTACAAGACTTAGGAAAATATTTAATGGTTGATTCATCGGGAAAACAACTGAGATAAGGATAAGCTGCAATAGCCGCACTGGCATGCCCCGGCAATTCAATTTCCGGAACGACAGTAATGTAACGATCAGCAGCATACTTTACTACGTCTTTAATTTCTTCCTGAGTATAGTAACCGCCATGTTTGGTATTGTCATTTCCTTTGCCGGGATAGCGACCAATGATGGTTCCGTTTCTCCATCCGCCTATTTCAGTAAGTCTTGGATATTTTTTTATTTCAATACGCCAACCCTGATCTTCGGTTAAATGCCAGTGAAAATAATTGAGTTTATTCTGTGCAATGAAATCAATATATTTTTTTACAAAAGCAACCGGCATAAAATGACGGCCAACATCCAGATGCAACCCACGATATTTTAATCTTGGATAATCAGTAACAGAACAACACTGCACATCCAACACTTTTTTCTTTTGCAGTGGCAGTAGCTGAATTAAAGATTGAATGGCATGAAAGGTTCCTGCATAAGTATCACCTGAAATCTCAATATTCTTTGGTGTCACTGTCATATTATATCCATCATTATCCGGCGGACGGATGAATACTTTTATTCCCAGATGTATAAAATTAGTTTTTGCCTGTTTGGCTGTTTTTAAACTGAAGCCATAATAAGTTTTTAAATAACTGTTAAGAAAGTCAACGGATGGTTTTAGTCCTTCATCTGTTACCACAATAACCGTTGCCGCATTAATAGTAAACTTCCCTTTTTGTACAGATGATTCTACTGGTTTGGGGATGATAGATAATTCCTGCGCATTCGTATATAACGACAGAATTAAGAGCAAGCTAAAGATTGGTTTCATGAACTGCTTTTTAGTTTGCAAGTGTACAAAAAAGGAATTTTGTAATGTGGTATTTAATTATGATTTTCCGGTATTTAATTAACAATACTTAATCCCTCGTGTGTAAGTTCCAGTGTTTCTATGGCAACTTCGTTACTGCCGGCTTTTAAAGCAGGGCCTTCTAATTTTACAGGCCAGGCGTTATGCAGTTTCCAGGTCATTACCGGCTGATGTTTTTCATCAAGCAGGTGAATTACTACATCCCGTCTTTCCACTTTGTTCATTTGTGTGGTGAGCATCCATTTGTAAAAATCAGTATCACCGGCTACTAAGCCCCGTTTGAGTGTTACATTGCTGAACTTTTGAAGTCCCGGCATTTTTGTTTTATGAAAATCGGGTGAGCTGCCTTCCCGGTATTCTATCACTTCAGTTTCCATTGAAAGACCGGTTACTTCAGTAAAACCAATGCGTGTGCCGCCCCATTCAACAGAAAAATGATAGGCAGGCATGGGATAAGTTGCCATAATTTGATGAATTATTTTTTTGAAAAATGCGGTTATAAGATGAAGCAGTTTCATCACTATAGAAAGTTACACTAATAATTAACAACTGAGCTGCCGGATGACGGGATAATTTTACCTTTTACAGGCAATTATTTAGCAGGAAAAAATAATGAAACGGTTATATTTGTATTAACACGTCTTACACATTAAATACCTTTATGAAAATACTAAAACCACAGTTTTCTTATCAAATCCCATTCTTTATGGTCATTAAAAAAGTATGCTGCAGCTTAATGTTGTTGCTGGCTGTGCATGTAAGCATAGCACAACAGGTAAGTGATGAAGATGAGTTGAATGCTTCTGCATTGTCAAGAAAATATAAAGATGCTGATGTGGCCTGTACAAAATCTTATCACTATTACACTTTCGATAAAGGAAAGAACAGTTTGGGTGATAAAGTGGTAAGCATTCAGGAAGAATCAGAATCAGAATTTACTTCACTCAAAAAATTTGCTTCGCTTACTTACCCGGAGTATTATAATAAGTTTATTTCACTGGAAACATTTAAAAAATCTGATAAATATGGAAACAAGTATATCACCTCTGCAAGAAGTGGTATTGATCGTTCAGTAACCGGTGATGGAATTTTCTTTGATGACAGCCGGGTGCAGTATTACCCAATCCGTTTTTATCAAAAGGGAGCAAAGGCAAGGATCAATGTGAAGAAGAATTATACGGATGGAAAATATCTTACCCGTTTATTCTTTGCTGAATCTTATCCTGTTTCTGAACAGCGTTATGAGTTTAAAGTACCTGACTGGTTACAGGTTGATTTTAAGCTGATGAATTTTGATGGATATAAAATTGAAAAATCACAAACCAAAAAGAACAGCTACACCACTTATGTTTTTTCAATGAAAGATATTCAGCCGTATAAATCGGAGTTTAAAGATCTTGGGCTGGCATATACCGAACCGCATATCATTATTCAAATACGTTCCTTTGAAAATAAAGGTGAATCCTTGCCTGGTTTTGATAAAGTAGATGATGTGTATGGATGGAATAACCGGTTATATAATATGGCTGGTAACGAAACGGGTTCATTAAAAGCGATTCTTCCAAAAATTACACAGGGAAAAACAGCTGATGTTGACAAAATAAAAGCCATTTACTATTGGGTTCAGGATAATATCCGTTATATCGCTTATGAAGATGGATATTCCGGTTATATTCCCGCTTCTGCACAGGATGTTTTGGCAAAAAAATATGGTGATTGTAAAGGCATGGCTAACCTGCTTACCGAATTATTAAAGCAGGCTGGCTATGATGCGCATTTTACCTGGATTGGTACCAGATCGATTCCTTATTCACAAACATTACCGGCTCTTTGTGTAAACAATCATGCCATTAGTACTTTGTATCTGGGAGGTAAAGAATATTTTTTAGATGCTACTGAAAAATACGGACCGTTTGGTGAAAACGCTTTTCGTATTCAGGGTAAAGAAGCAATGATTGCCAAAGGAGATAAGTTTGAGATAAAGCAAGTTCCTCCGGCCAATGTAAAAGATCACAGCATTATTACCCGTGCTGATTTTAATTTGGTTGGTGATTTACTCAATGGAAAAGTGAAAGTAGTATTCAATGGAAATGAACGCACCAGTTTTCAGCAGACTTACCAGGATTTACCTGTAACCTCCCAGGAAGATTTTATTAATGATATACTGGAATTTGGTAATGATAATATGGTGGCTTCAAAAGTAAAGACCAGTGATTTGAAGAACCGTGAAATACCCGTGCAGGTAGAAGGCGAAGTTGATCTGAGTAATAATGTAAATCCTATTTCAAATGATAAGTACATCAGTATAGATTTTTTTCCTAAAACGCTGGAACGTTATATGCCGGATGAGAAACGTACCCGTGGTTACGATTTTGATTATGTACTTACTTATGATGATGAGATTACCCTTACTATCCCGGCCGATAAAAAGTTTACTGATATTCCCGACAAATTAGAATTGAATAATGATGGTTATAGTTTTACCGGTCAGTATTCAGTTACCGGTAATAAACTGCTGCTTAAAAAAATGCTTACCATAAAAAACAATGTGATTAAAGTAAGCGAGTTTGATAAGTGGAAGAAGTTTTTGGAATCAATTAAGGAATTCAGTAAATACCTTATTACTGTTACCCCCAAATAATTACTAATGAAAAAATTAATTATACCGTTTTTTACTTTTTTATTTATTGCAACCAGCATCCGTGTAATGGCACAGGATGTAATTGATGAAGATTTTTTGGAAAAACTGGAAGAGAATGCCAAACCACTATGGGCTGAAAATAATGCTGCATTCAGTGTAAAGGATGTTCCTGCCAAATGGAATAATGAATCTGCTGTTGTTATAGGATATAAACGCAGCATTACGTTTGATAAGCAATCAAGAGGAGGTTTTCTTACGGCCCGTCAGAATAATTTATTCTTTTTTGAGAAAGTGCATTTTAAAGTAAAGCTGCAGGATAAAAATTCTGCCGATGAGTTTACAGAAATTTATTTCCGTTACAGTGATAAGGCGGATGGCTTTAGTGCTCATTTAATAAAACCCGGAGGAGAAGTGCAAACCGTGGATATGAAAGATGCAGTGGGAGTAGAATCGGTGAATGAAGTGCCGGAGTTTTTTAAAAGTTTTTTTGATCAAACTGTAGGACAGGAGAGAAGATATTATAAAGTGGCTATCCCTGATATGGAAGTGGGCGATGTGCTGGAATATGTTGCCAATACAAAAAGCAAACTTAATGTTACTGGAGAAGGTCTGGTGCGGTTTGATCCGCAATACGAGATATGCAGTAAGAAATATCCGCTGATGTATAATGAAATTGTAATTGAAACAGATAACAAATCTTACTTTAAATCACTTTCATCCAACGGTGCACCAGAGTTTAAAAAAGAAAATGCGGATGATCCGGAATTCTATCGCTATGTTTTTATTGATAAGGACCGGGCAACAGAAAAAGATGTGAACTTCTTAAGTGACCTGAGAGTGTATCCGGTGGTTAAGTTCCAGGTGGTGTATGCCAACAGTGAAAAAGTAAAGGGAGCATTAATAGGCGAAAAAGGTGAATTGAAAACAGGGTTTACCAAAGAAGAGCTATGCCGAAAGGCCTGGGAAAATTATGCAAGAACAGAAGATGAAGTTTTTGAGAGCGGAGGATATGGATATATAACTGTTAAA
The DNA here is from genome assembly GCA_016200915.1 of Sphingobacteriales bacterium. Taxonomy (GTDB): domain Bacteria; phylum Bacteroidota; class Bacteroidia; order Chitinophagales; family Chitinophagaceae; genus AWTP1-9. The sequence continues at coordinate 5,587 of JACQDV010000006.1, read as the reverse complement.
CAATCATTGAACAATGCAAAGAGTGAATTAAAGAAAATTGGTGCTAAGGATTGGCCCGATGACAAGTATATCACCAATTGTTATTATTTCGTTCGCAATAAAGTTGTTTACCGTGATTATTATTTGAACGATAAAACCTTTGCTTATTATTTGGCGTCTTTGCTGAGTGAAAGAGATATTAAGTCGGATGTGATTATTTCTATATCAAACAAGGTAGGTACGCTTGACCAGGTTTTGTTTGATAATGAAATAAGGTATGCATTAAGAGTAAAGGATAAATTATATTTCAATTGTACCGATCACTCAAATCCCGGTGATCTGGTTGCTTCTTTATTGGATAATGATGCTTATATAATCGGGGAGCCCACTAAAAAAGGTCAGCAGGATATACAGTCTTTCAAAATGCCGGATGCCAGTTTTAAAGATAACACCTCAGTAATGACATTTCGGGTTGGTATAGATGCTAATATGAATGACTTGCTGGTGTCCCGTACAAACACATATACCGGCATTAGCAAAACCAACAACATTAGTGATGCTATGCGTTATACGCCTTATATGATCGATGATTATAAATCGTATGGGGGTAATTCTCCAATGGATAAGATGAGCGATAAACAATCGGATGAATATTATAAATCAGTAAAGGCATTGAAAGACCAGTTTGCAGAACTGAAGCCAGATTTTGTAAAACAGGAGTTGCAAAAAGAATACGGACAAAAAATTGTCTATCGTGATTTTAAATTGCAGAATGACGGCCGTAACCTTAAAAAACCAGAGTTGAATTTTGTTGAAAACTTTGAATTGCCGGGCATGGTAAAGAAAGCAGGTAAAAAATTCCTGATTAATCTTACAGGGTTAGTGGGAAGCCAATTACAAATAAAACCGAAAGAAAGAGACCGCAAACTTGATATCAATATGGATTATCCACGAAGCATAACCTGGGATATTAGTTTCCAAATGCCGGCCGGTTATACTGTTGATGGATTGAAAGAGTTAAATAAAAATATCGATAATGAAGCAGGTAAGTATAGTTGTGAGGCTACAGAAAACAATGGCGTGGTTCAGATAAAAATTCAGAAGATATACAAGCAGTATAAAATGTCAAAGGGAAAATGGAAAGATGTATTAGCTTTTGTTGATGCAGCTTATAACAACTCCTTTAAATATATTTTGCTGAAACCGAAAAGTTGATCATAGGTGTCTGACATCTGCAAGATGTCTGACACCTAACCAATCTGTTCAAGCAATGTTTTTATACTTGTAAATAACATGATTGCTACTACCGCCCATCCTGTAATGGACAGCCATAAAGGATGTTTATAGTTTGCAGATAATCTTTTTGTATTGGCTGCCAGTAACATTAATCCTAATGAAAGTGGCAGGATAAAACCGTTAATTGTTCCTGCCCATACAAGAATAACAATTGGTTTTCCCCACTGAATAAATATGATGGCAGATATCAATATAAAGAAGATAATATGCCAGATACGCTTACGATCCATATAAGGATGAAGCGTTTTTAAAAAGCTGATGGAAGTATAAGCCGATCCCACTACTGATGTAATCGATGCTGCCCACATAACAATGCCAAATATTTTAAGTCCAAACTTGCCTCCTGCAAATTCATAAACTGATGCAGCAGGATTATCAACGCTCAACTGGTAGCCTTTCATCACAACACCTAAAGCAGCAAGAAATAATAATATTCTCATAATTGATGCCAGCAAGATGGCTGTAATGGAACTCCTGGAAACAAATTTCAGAGCATCTTCACCCAATACACCAGCATCTAATAAACGATGTGCACCGGCAAAGGTTATATAACCACCAACCGTTCCACCTACTAGCGTTATTACCGCTGTCCAGCTGAATTTTGCAGGCATGATTGTATTCGTCACTACCTCTTTCATCGGTGGCTCAGTAATGATGGCGATGTAAAGTGTAAGTCCTATCATCAATACACCCAATATTTTTACAAACCAATCCATTACTGTTCCCGCTTCTTTAACCACAAAAACAATAATGGCAATAAATGCACTGATAGCAGCACCTTGTTGTACAGTAATTCCAAATAATACATTCAACCCAAGTCCTGCGCCGGAAATATTACCAATATTAAATGCTAAGCCACCTAACACAATTAAAACAGTAAGTACATGCCCGGCTCCTGGTAATAACTCATTTGATAAGACAGAAGCTTTTTTCCCGCTCACCGTAATGATGCGCCATATATTTAATTGAGCAAATACATCTATTATAACAGAGATCATAATCACCGCCCCGCAACTTGCCAGCAACTGGCTGGTGAATAAAGCTGTTTGCGTAAGAAAGCCGGGACCGATAGCAGATGTAGCCATTAAAAAAGCTGCTCCTAATAATACCTGTTTTTTAAATTTCTTTGTCAAGCTTATGAGTTAAATGATTGAATAGTGATTCCTTTTGATAACAGTGTTCCATGTAAGGCTTCAGCAAATTGTACTGCCTGTTTACCATCGCCATGCAAACAAATTGTTTTTGCATTTATACTGATAATCTCGCCATTGACTGCTGTGATGGTCTTATCATTTACTAATTGTAATACTTGTGCAATAGATTGTGCTTCATCTTCAATTAATGCGTTAGCTGCATTTCTTGGCGTAAGACTTCCATCCGGTAGATAAGTTCTGTCAGCAAACGCTTCACCAATAAAACTTAAACCATAATTCTTTGCAGCAACTTCCACTTTACTATTGGGTAATCCAAACAGCAATAAACTCTTATCATAATCTTTCACAGCTTCTGCAATCGCATTCGCAATTACTAAATCTTTTGCCGCCATATTATATAATGCGCCATGTGGTTTCACATGTTGCAGTTTTCTATCCTGCTGATGTGCTATTTGAGTTAACGTTTCAACCTGCAACCGTACAATATGATAAATTTCATCTGCAGGCAACTGCATATTTGTTCTTCCAAAATTTTCTTTATCAGGAAAAGATGGATGTGCACCAATAGCAACATTATATTTTATACATAAAGCAACAGCAGCTTTCATGGTTGCTTCATCACCTGCATGGTAGCCGCAGGCAATACTGGCAGAGCTGATGAAGGGCATAATAGCTTCATCATTCCCGGCACCTTCACCTAAATCGCAGTTGAAATCAATAAATGGCATTAAGCAAATATTTGGCGGACTTTATCCTGCAATTGCTGCAATCGTTGTTCCTGTTCCAAATATAATAGTTCAGCTTCCGGAAGTGAAATAATTTGAAAAGAAATTTCATCGCCGGGTTTTAGCTGGGCACAGCGGCAATGATCCGCTTCTATGATCTGTGCAATGCGGGGATAGCCACCCACCGTTTGGCAATCACTCATTAAGCCTATTGTTTGTCCATCAGGAAGCAATTGAATTGTTCCTTTGGTTACTGCAGTTGATATCATTTCCTTCTTTTCTTTTAAGTGCAACGCTTCACTCTTGAGCCGATAGCCCATGCGGTTGTAATCGTTTGTAAGTTGAAATGAGTTGGTTGAAAACTTCTTTTTTGACTCCTCATCTAATAATTCATACTCATTGCCCGGAATGATGCGGATTTCTTTGGAATGAATCTTAGGTGACAGGGACTGATCAATATTAAAAAATAAATTCTTCTTTAATAATTCAGCTATGTGATGAGAGACTGCGGAAGATTGTAATGTGGTTAATACATCATTCTTTTTAATTACTCTTCCTTCAAAACCTCCGGTAGCACTAAGTAAATGGGTACTGCAACTGTTTAAGAAAGATGTTGCTTTAAATCCACCGGCAACGGCCATGTACAGGCGAAAACCTTCCGTTGGTTTTTTAATGTCAAGGGTAGTTTCTTTTTCAATCAGTAATGGTTCAAATAATGGGAGAGCAGTTCCATTGATCTCCGGAATTAATCCGCCACCACAAAAGCTCACTAAGCATTCTTCTTCAAATTGAAAACGATGAGGTGATTGAACCATTTCCAATACAGCAGCATTCATTTCGTTTCCTACTAAAATATTTGCCAGCCGGCTGGAGTATGTTGACAATACCCCACTCACACTAATTCCATAAGAACGATAACCGTATCGTCCGTAGTCTTGTATAGTGGTTTGTATGCCCGGCTGTAATACTTTGATCATGTTAATTCCTCAAATTGTTTTTTACTGATGGGAATAAATTTTATCGTATCACCCGTATTTAATAAAAATGGTTGTGATTTTTCTTTATCAAATAATTTTAAAGGAGTTCTTCCAATGATATTCCATCCACCCGGACTTTCAGAAGGATAAATACCAGTTTGATTACCGGCTATACCAACAGATCCTGCCGGAACTTTTAATCTTGGCTGATTTTTTCTTGGTGTAGCAATTGAATCCGGCAAAATTCCCATGTAAGGAAATCCCGGAGAAAAGCCCATCATAAATACATGATAAAGATTGCCTGTATGAATGCGAATAATTTCTTCTTTGGTTGTTTGATGATATTGAGCCATTTCGTTTAAATCCAACCCATACTCATCATCATAACAAACTGGTATTTCAATAATGTTTTTATTAGCTGAAATATGTTGTTGTGGTTGCCAGCTATTTAACTGAGCGGATAAATAATGCTGCATCCAGTTGCTGATGCCGGTTTTGCTCTCAGGAATTTTATTGATAACTTCTGAAGGTTCGTAAAAAACAGTAACCGAACAATAGGCAGGAACTAATTCAATAAAACCGGGAATGAATAGTTGCTGAAGAAAGTGTTGCAGTGATAATACTTTATAATGATTATCCAGACTGATGCGGTTGTTCAGTTCAATCGTTAATGCCTTTTCGCTGAGCGGATAAATATGGTAAGCATCGTTCATCAGGATAAAACTACTGAATTTGTAATTGATAGCAACTGACCTGTCGCAGTAAGGAACCCGGACATACAGAATAAGGAGTTTTATAGAATGTAAATAATGTGAAGTTCATTCGTTGATGAGATTTGTCCGTTCAACGAAATTTTGGGTTTTGTTTGGCTGAGTTTTAGTGAAATTGTGAATACCGTGAAACCAGCGTTGCTGATAATGTTATGTTTTTGAAAGATAATCTTGTCTGAGTTGTTGTTTCTTACTCGTCACTGCGAGGCACGAAGCAGTCTGCTGTATGAGTTGTGCGATGATTGCTATTGCTCATGCTGATTAGTTCATTATGCTTTTGAAACAGGTAGCCTTTGTTGTGGCAGGAGCGGATTGCTTCGTACCTTGCAAAGACGGGCAGTGGGTTGTTAATGTTGCCAGGTGATAATAGTCTACTGTTGTTCCCTGATTGAGCTTTTGTAGTACTGTGATAAATAGCTTTGGTACCTTGATTTTATTTATGAAATAAGTGAAGTAATAAAAATTATGCAACCGGTAGTTGCACAATTATGAAATCAAGAAACTATATGTTCGTCACTGCGAGGCACGAAGCAGTCTGCTGTATGAGTTGTGCGATGATTGCTATTACTCATGCTGATTAGTTCATTATGCTTTTGAAACAGGTAGCCTTTGTTGTGGCAGGAGCGGATTGCTTCGTACCTTGCAAAGACGGGCAGTGGGTTGTTAATGTTGCCAGGTGATAATAG
>JACQDV010000005.1 GCA_016200915.1 Sphingobacteriales bacterium | reverse complement strand
GCGAAATCCCTGGCAGGGTTAAAAACAAGACTGATAACTAAGATTGCCGCAACTACATTGCTCCAATGGATTAATTATCAGAATCAAAAACCAATTAATCATTTAAAACATGCCTTGGCGGCTTAATCGCACAACGGGTTGTTCTTATTATTTCTGTTTGATTGCCATGCTTCAACTTCTTCTTTTACTTTTTTCATTGTTGCAATATGCCGGTTTAAACATTGCCCGTTTAATACATGCAATTCTATTTCGGCCATATTGAGCCAGCTTCCATGTTTGGGTGTGTAAACAAATTCAAATCTGTCCCATAAACGTTTTGCTTCTGCCGGCTCAAATGTTTCATAAAAGGCGGAAGCAGCATGTGTTTTAAAATTATCCATTACCAGCGTTATCTTTTCTGCTTTTGGGTACCACAGGTCGGCTATCTTTTTTACAAACACAGCCCATTGTTTTTTCGTTTTAAATTCTGTTATTTCCACAAAACGCCTGCCTTTTAATGGTTCATTAGCCATGAATATATTTACAACACCCTGCCGCACATACTCATAATCCACTCTTGCTTCATAACCAGGTTTCATTGCTTTGGATGGTTGCCCTTCCTGTATTAATTGTTTGGGTGATTCATCCATGCACACCACCGGAAACGAAGCATTGTAGGGCTTTTTATATACATCCAGCACTCGTTCCATGTTTGCCACAAAATCACTGCTCTGTTCCGGCGGTATTACCCAGCCTCTTACTTTCCAGGGTTTAAGTTCGTTTTTTTTAACACACTTCTTACCGTTACATGTGAGATGCTTTCTACATAGTTTAACTCCACCATCTTATCTGCCAATAAACGCAGCGACCATTTTGCATAGCCTTTCGGAGGCTCACCGCAACAAAGCGTTACTAACTTAGCTTCCACATCGCCATCGGCTTTCTTTTCATACACACGGCTGGAGATACGCCGTTCCAACACCGCTTCAAAGCCTTCTTCCACAAATCGTTTCTTGACACGGTCTATTGTACGCATGCCTACTCTCAATACTTTGCTTATTTGTTCATTGGTTACTTTATCAGAGTACTTTCCTTTATCGCAGTTAAGCAATATGTAAGCAACCCGAAAGGTTTGAGAAGTATGAGAACCTTTGCTGATAATCTGTTTAAGCTCTTCAACTTCAGTCTTTGTTAGTTCAATGGTGTATAGTATCATTTGTAAAGGGGTTTTACAAATATACAATATTATACGCCATTATATACTTAACTTAACAGTAGTTTGAAACTCGACTTCAACGGAGCTGCATTTGGAGATGCAAATCGAATTCCGGCTCTATATCGTTTATATCCTGACAAGAATTCGACAGATAGAGTAATTACCCAAATATTAAAACAGGCTATTATGGAAGCATTACAAAATATACAATTCAAAAGAGTAGTTGATTTATTAAATTATAAAAAACAAGTCATTCTGCAAGGCCCTCCAGGTACAGGTAAAAGGAGGTTAGCTGAACTAATTGCAAAAGATTTAACACAGGGAGAACAAAGGCTAAATATTTCACAGATTATTGACGAGTTCTTCAAGACCTTCAGTATTACCAAAGAAATTCAGGAAGAACTGTATCAACCCCGCAATAAGCTGGATAGTTACTTGAACGAGTTTTACGCAAAATTCCCCAAAGAGCAACTTAAAGCTATATTATTTAACTTTCACTTCATGGAATCAAGAGATTTAATATTTGAGAAATCAGCCGACTTATTAAAAGAACTACAATTAGACATTATTAAAGAAGATCGTAGCCGGCCATGGGGAGGTTTTTATGTGATTGATGAATCACAGGCGGCACAGTTTGCCAAACAATTTTTTCCTGAAGAAGATTTTGAAAGCCTTAAAATATCAGAGAAACTAAGTCCAAAAATTTTAATGGTAGCTCCGGGCAAAAGATTGAGCTGGCAATATCATCACCGCCGGGCCGAGATATGGAGATGTATTGATGGTGAAGTAGCTGTTGCTACCAGTGATACAGATGAAGAAACAGCTAAACACATTTTAAAACCCGGCGATAAAATAAAACTGAAACAAGGCACACGTCATCGTCTTATTGGTTTAGATGGCTGGGGTGTAGTAGCTGAGATATGGCAACATACAGATGCTGCTAATCCTTCTGATGAAGATGATATTGTTCGCCTGCAGGATGATTTTGGCCGATAGATACCACTTCATTTTATTACGTCAACCGCCGGACATAAATAATGGATATTCCTTAGCTATTTTGTAACTTTCTAAGAAGTATGTCCCAGGCAACTAACGATATAGAAAAGGATATCCTGCTTTCACATTTCTCTCTCGAGAATTTAAATGAAGGAGTTTTCTGGATTCGATCCAATGGTCAAATATTTAATGTCAATCAAAGAGCATGCGAAATGACTGGCAGGAGCAGGGAAGAATTGCTGCAAATGAAAGTTCCCGAATTAAATGCTTCAGCTGAAGTGCAAGACTTTACGGCGTTCTGGAAAAAATTAAAACAAAAAAGAAAATTTGTTTTTGAGGCACAGCACCGCCATAAGGATGGTCATTTATATGATGTAGAAATCAGCGGAAATTTTATTGAACATGATGGTGAAGAACTTACCTGCAGTATTGTAAGATATTTAGGGAAAGAAAAATTAGAACAACAGTTATTGCGTACCATTACTGAAGTTACTTCGGGTTTAACAGGAATAAATTTTTTAGAAAAAATCGCTAAGTCTCTCAGCACTTTACTGCAAATGCAGTATGCCACTATAGCACAATGTAAAGAAGGAGATACTACAGAAGTGCGAACAGTGTGCATCGCCAGTGGTGAAACGATCTTGGATAATGTTGATTACGATACAAAAGGCCGTCCCTGTGAATTAATATTGCAGGATAAGAATGTATTTGTTTCCAGGGATGTACAAAAGATTTTTCCAGAAGCAAAAGGCATTGAAGCATCATTGGGGGTTCCTATTCATAGCTCCGTCACAGGAAAAATCATTGGTCATATCATTGTATCGCATACAGAACCCGTTAGTGATGATAAAAATCAAACTACTATTCTTAAAATATTTGCTTCAAGGGTTGGTGCAGAGATTGAAAGAATGACGGCAGAGAAAAGACTGCAGCAAAAAAATGAAGAACTGCGCAACCGTATTCAGGAATCAGAACTGTATCACTATACACTGGAAAACCTTAATGAAGATGTTTACTGGGTGGATATTGATGGCAACTTTATACAGGTGAATCAATCAGCCTGCAAAACCACCGGTTACAGTAAAGATGAGTTACTGAAGATGTCAGTATTTGATATTAATCCTTCTGAAAGTAAAAACGCCTGGTTAACTCACTGGCAGGAAGTGAAAGCTGAAAAAAGTATTACACTCATTACGCAGCATAAACATAAAGAAGGTTATTTAATTGATGTTGAAGTAACCAACAATTATATAGCCTTTGAAGGCAATGAATTTTTTTGTAGTGTGGTGAGAGATATTCGCCGGAAAAGGATGGAAGAAGAATTACTGAAAGTAATTTCTGAAGCTACCGCAGGATTAACGGGTGTTGATTATTTCCGTGAGCTGGCAAAGCATGTTACTTCAACGTTAGGAGTTCGTTATGCTATTGTAACCGAATGTGCCAATGAAGAAAAAACAAGAGTAAGAAGTTTGTCCTATGTTGACCGCCAGGAACTGAAAGAGAATGTTGAATATGATTTAGCCGGCACACCCTGCGAAACTGTAATGAAGGGAAAAGATTATTTCTGTGCGAATGAGCTGGAAAAAATTTTCCCGAGAGAAAAAGGTATTCAGTCTTATGTAGCTGTTCCAATTTACAGCCAGGCAACAGGTGAGGTATTGGGCCATATTGCAGGGTTAGATACAGAACCAATGTCACCCAATCAAAATCAAACTTCTATTTTAAAAATATTTGCTGCAAGAGCTGGTGCTGAGATGGATAGACTTGATGCACTGAGGAGATTGGAAAAAGCAAACGAAGAATTGAAACGTTTATTGACTGAGAGTGAAGAGCGGTTTAGAGATTTATTTGAAGAAGCTCCAATTGCTTATGTACATGAAGGACTGGACTCAAAGTTTATTAAAGCAAACCGTGCAGCATTAAAAACACTTGGCGTTAAACCTGAAGAAGTGCTAACCATGTATGGCTTGTCACTCATACCAGATACACCGGATGCACAACGAAGAGCTAAAGAAGCTTTTGAATCCATCGGAAGAGGAACAGATACAAGTGGTGTGGTGCTGGAATTGAGGAGAAAAGATAATGGTCAGCCAATTTATATTCAATGGTGGAGTAACCCGGATAAAAGTGGTCAGTACACCCGAACCATGTTTGTTGATATTACAGATAAAGTGCTGATGGAACAGGAGCAGGCAAGATTGAAAGCACAAAACCAGTATTTACAGGAAGAGATCAAACTCAATCACAACTTTGAAGAAATAGTAAGTAAGAGCAAGAGTTTTCATAAAGTATTACAGCAGATTGAACAGGTAGCTGCCACAGATGCAACCGTATTAATAGTTGGTGAATCAGGAACGGGTAAAGAATTAATAGCAAGAGCGGTACATAATATCAGCAACAGAAATAAACGGCCATTGGTAAAAGTGAACTGTGCCACATTACCTGCTAATTTAATAGAGAGTGAGTTGTTTGGTCATGAAAAAGGAGCATTCACCGGTGCATTAGAAAGAAAGATCGGAAGATTTGAATTAGCCGATGGAGGAACTATTTTTTTAGATGAAATAGGTGAATTACCAATAGAGTTACAGGCAAAACTATTACGCATATTACAGGAGGGGGAATTTGAACGGCTTGGTAATCCCAAAACATTTAAAGTAAATGTAAGAGTAATAGCCGCTACTAACCGTAACCTTCAGCAGGCGATAGAGAAAAAAGAATTCAGAGAAGATTTGTATTACCGGTTAAATGTGTTTCCTGTTTCCACGCCACCATTAAGAGACAGAAAAGAAGATATTCCTTTATTAGTGAAACATTTTATTCACAAGTATGAAGGAAGAATGGGTAAGAAAATAAAAGATGTTTCACCTGAAGTAATAAATGCATTAATGTATTACCAGTGGCCCGGTAATATACGGGAGTTAGAAAACCTGATTGAAAGAGCATTAATATTAACTACCGGCGAAACGCTTGAATATGGTGATTGGCTGCCAATGGCAAAAACTACAAATGGAAATGGAGAAGCAACACATGCTACAGCCCGTACTATGGAAGAAGTAGAAAAAGAGCATATCATCAGCATATTAAAACAATCGAAGTAGGCATTTAGCTACTCCATTTTTAGTTGATTAACAGTTACTGGCTGATGATACATCATCCTTCCAGTTATGTTGTGAAAAATTCTTTCTACTGCATTGCACCGGTTAAACCTGTAACAAAACTCATCCAGAT
>JACQDV010000004.1 GCA_016200915.1 Sphingobacteriales bacterium | reverse complement strand
CTGAATATTTTAAAAAGGCGGTACAAATAGTTATCTCGTCAGCAAATTCAATTGCTTGTTCTATTTCAAACTGGTGATTTTCGATTGTGTTATTTGAAAGAAGTTTCATTATGAAGGTTCGTCATAGCCTGACAGCTAACGAACAGGGCTTGCTGCAGGTGTGGAATTAGTATTCCGTCTGCCCGGAACCGCTGCTGATTGATGAACTAAAAGTACAAGTTAAAAACCAAAAGCCCAATAGCATTCCGTCAAGCCCGGACTAAAGCACAATAGCGAACCGCTGCCGATGCTAACAACGTCCCGCCACACTTGCAGCAAACCCCATGTTGTGCGGTCGTGTTGTTTGTCAAGTGAAAATCTATGACTAATGAGTCTTGTCAAAAATTGAGTTAAGCAGCTTATCAATTTCAATTTCATCTTCACCAAAGCGCCCAATTATTAGTCCTTGTTTGTCAATCAATATTTTTGTGGGATAAGAAGTGACATTATACTTGATGTCAAGATTGTTACATAAAATTTGGTGCCATGGAAGCCCGTCTTTTTCTACTGCTTTTATCCAAGCGTCTTTTGTGTTATCATCTTTCGCAATACCAATGATGTCAAATCCTTTGTCTTTATAGTGATAATAAAGTTCTTTTAAATGAGGATTTCCTTTTCTACAAGGAACGCACCAGCTTCCCCAAAAATCAAGTAAAATATATTTTCCACGAAAAGAGGATAATGAAAGTTGCAGACCATTTATATCAGTCTGCATAAAACTGAATGCTTCTGTTCCTGGAATTGCAACTTTTCTGTTTGCAAGCTCTTGCATTATTTTTTTACCATACCAACTATTTTTGATTGGTGTTCTAACTCTGTCATAATAAGCCTGTAGAGAATCTGTAGGAAAAACTCCTTGATTCATTTCTATTACGTTTTGGGATAGATAATAAGCCGTAATAAACGATTGTGGGTTTTTATTAAAAAAGTCAAGATAAGTTTCTCTACACTCCTCAAAATATGGTAGTAATACCCAATCCCTTAACTCCTGAAAAGCTGCATTACTTCTTAAACTAACTGCGTCAAGTGTGTCAAAGACTGTTTTCCAACGAATATTGATTTTACGGAGTTGGTTGTCAATTTCCCTGAATTCAAGTTCACTTTTTGAGCCAGAAGTTTCAATTTGTTTAAGTTCCGCATCTTTGAATAAAATCGTCATTGGCTTCGGTTCTAAAAAAAAATCTTTCACTCTGTTGTTGAAACTCAAACGAGCAAATTCCGTATGTATAAGACTTCCTGAAAAGCTAAATACTCCTTTTTTTAGCAGGCAACTGTCCGCATGTTCCACTCCATTAATTTGATAGTACAAATACATTTTCCCACCGGTTGTGTCTGTGCTAAATTTACCTTTTATACTAAATGGAAGTAGTCTTTGGGAAAGAAGTTTTGTGCATGTCAAAGAAAGTAGGATAGAAAAAAGTAGAAGCCGCATATCGTAATTTTTTATAAGTAAAGATTGTTTCTGGCAACGGATTTAACATGCCGCACAACGATAGGGCTTGGCGTTGTTGGGGGATTTGAAAATCGTCCGCCCGGAACTGAAGCCCGATTAAAAAACTGAAGTTGAAGTTAACAACTAAAAGCCAAATTGAAAAACGTCCGGCCCGAACAAAAGCCCCACAGCGAACAAAATGCTGATGCTAACAACGTCCAGCCCCAATAACGCCAAACCCAATGTTACAGGCTTGTGCCTTCTTCGCTTCGTTCTTCCAGCCGATCTTGCATTGTCGCAGCAAAACATTTTTTGTCAAACTAAAACTGCGAACAAAGAAAAAACTGTTTTGAATTTTGCTGCTGAAAATTTCAGATCTGTGTCCAGCCCGAAAGCAAAACAAAACATGAAAATGCGTCCAACGAAAACAGCAACCCAAAAACCGAACTGCACTAATTTATGCTGCTTAGAACTTAAAACTTTGTCCAGCCCGAAAACAAAAAGCAAAAGGCAAACCTGTGTCAACCGAAGAGAGTAGGAGAGTTCGTTGAAGGCTGTGTCGTTGAGCAAATTCGTTTGTCACGGTTTGGCTAAAATATTTTGCTGTGTCCTGCTGCTTAGACTTGAACAAAAGTCCACCCGTAACAAATGCCAAATTGAAAAACCAAAGAACAAAACTTGTACAAAAGCCGAACAAAGAACGTCAAGCCGATGTGGGCTTTGGTTCAAGTCTTACCAATAAAACATAATAATTTTCTGTCTGATTGTTATGAACCGAAATTTGTCCAATGGCATAGCCTGTAACGTCAGGGCTTTGCGACGGTGGGGGATTTTATATTCGTCGCCCCCGGCGACGTAAGCCCGATTGAAATTATAAAGTTGAAGTTAAGTACAAAAGCTTAATTGAAAAACGTCGGCCCATGAGCCGCAGCTAAATAGTAGTACAACAGATGACGGACGCTTTGCGTCCAGCCCCACTGCCGCAAAACCCGCTGTAGTATGCTGCTTTTTTATTTGTAGTGAATGTGTCACCTGAATGAATTTATGGCTAAGCACCATAGTAAAAGTCTGGCCCGGACAGTTGGTGATTGAAAAATAAAAGCTGAAAATATATTGTACAGTTGTCCTGAAAAACGTCCAGCCCCAAACATAGCTGAATAAAAAACTAAACGGTGAATGACTGCGTTGCTGAATTAAGAAACCAAAGCTGCTGCAAACTGGTCGGCCAGTAAAGCGGTGCAGCTAAATAGTACTTGTCTAAAGTTGCATACTACGGACAAGTATTGCCGATGGTGGGGGAGTTGAAAAGCCTCCGCTGGCAACCGAAGTTCATTATTTGTTCAAAGATGAAAAATTTATTCTGATGTTTAAAAGAGTTCCTTCCGCCCGAACCAAAGCTGACAAGCGATATGCTACCGATTGCTCCAACGTCCAGCCCCACTATTGGCAATACTCTTGTTGTGTGTTTGTGCCTTCTTCTTAGTGGGTCTTTGTCCATTCAGCGTCCTTGCCACGATTATTATAAGTTACTATTTTAAAAGTATTGTCTGTGTCTTTTATAAACTCAAATCTTAATGCTGCTTCTTTAATATAAAATTCGTTTTCGCTGTTAGCATACATCTGAACTTTGGGCAATCTATCGTCTGGATTAGCTGCTTCAATGGATAGCCTTCCATCTTCAAATGTCACCATCAACTTATGATTGATATTGTTTAAAGTAACTTCATAAGTTCCAACATACATTTTTAAAACGGATTCTTTTACTTTAACATCGTTATTTATTGGTTTTCCAATTGCAAGTCGTGCAATGTCGTTAGTAAGTATTTGCCAATCCATATCAGCTTCATAACAATTGTATAAGGCAACAACAAAAACGTTTTCGGTTGGCAGATAAATTTCGTCTGATTGGTAACCATCTGTTGAACCACTGTGTTCAATAGTCTTGCTGCCGTCAATGTTTTTTACAAACCAACCATAAGCATATTGAGAAAACGTACCATCCTCAAACTTGAAGGGTGTTGTTGCTTTTTCTAATGTTTCCTTTTTTACTAACTGCTGATTATATAATGCTTGATGCCATTTATAAATATCATCTGCATTGCTAATTAATGCTCCTGCGGAATACATTATTGTTACTTCTTGTAATGTTGCCTTTTCAATTTTACCGTCAAACTTTGAATAGCCTTGAGGCATATCAGGAATATTTACTTCTGGATGAATATAAAAAGTATTTTTCAAATCTGCTTTGTCTAAAACATTTTCCTTTAAGTAATTTTCAAATGTTTTGCCTGTAACCATTTCAATAATGTAACCTAATAAATAAAAGTTTGAGTTGCTGTATCTGTAGTTACTACCTGGCTTGAAATTAAGTGGTTCGTCTTTTATGTAATCAACTCCGTCTTTTGGTGTGTAGGATTCTTTTTGTTTTGCAGGATTGGAAATTTCTGATAAATAATCTTTGATGCCCGAAGTATTTGTCAAAAGGTTTTCAATAGTAATTGTGTAGCCTTTTGATGGAAAGTCTTTAATATATTTTTGAATACTGTCTTGCAAACTAATTTTGCCTTGTTCAACTAATTGTAAAACTGCGATGACTGTATATTGTTTGCCCATAGAGCCTGTCCTAAAAAGCATATTTGGTTGCATAGGAATGTTCAGTTCTGTGTTAGCTGTCCCAAATGCTTTCTTGTAAATAACTTTATCATTCTTTACAATCATTACTACGCAGCCCGGTGCAATCTCGGTCAACCGTTTTGGAATTAGTTCGTCAAGACTTTTTGATAGTTTTTTTTCTTGCTTAATTTGTCCATAGGAACTTGTCAACAGTAAAAGAGAAATAAGAAAAAAGCAAAGTGATTTAGTCATCGTTTGAATTGTTAGAGAGTGTCCAATGGCATAACACACAACGAACAGGTATTTGCGAAGGCTGGGAAATAGATATTCGTCAGCCCGGCTACCTGAAGCTAAATTTATAAATAAAAGTTGATGATTTGCACATAGCTAAATTAATAACGTCCTGCCCGATATGAAGCCAAATTGAAAAACAAAAGTTGAAACACAGCTTCCGTCCGCCCAGCTTTTGCAAATACCAATGTTGGCTGCTGGCATTTTGCATACATGAAAATAAATGTCATTTTAGCTTGGTCTTTTTTTGTTAGCTGAAATTGATTTTACAATTGACTGTCCAATTATAATTTGAATTTTTTTATCTAATGTGGCAAGTGTTAGTTTATGAGCTTGTTTAAGTAACTTGTTTACATAACTTTTCTGAAACGTCTCAAAATCTGTCACGGTAATATGTCTAATTCTATTGCCGGTTCCTTTTAATATTTGTTTTGGGTCGTCAAGGTCAACACCACGGTCAAACCCAATATTTACATATTTGCTATAAACTGCAATATGACAGAACATTTCTTTTTGTTTGTCAGAAAGTGAATAGCCAATTGCTAAAGCATTGTAGTTGTCATAAATTAATTCATTTGTGTCTGGAAAAATATCCAAAACAAACTCTCTCAATTTCAAAGCGATTTCCTGAACTTCTTTGTCAAATGGTTTTAGGAATTTAAGTAGGTCCTTAAGTGGTTCTCTTGCCATAGTAGAATGTCATTTATGCTTGCAGCCAACGTTTCAGGGCTTGCTGCAGGGCTGGACGTTTTAACGTCCAGCCCCGGAACTGAACCTGAATAAAGATAACTAAGTTGAAGGTGACAAAAAAATGCTGAATAGAATTCCGTCCAGCCCCGGACTGAAGCTAAATAGAATTGGTGAAGCCCGGGCAGGACAACGTCCTGCCAGCCTTGCAGCAAACCCGCTGTTATATTGCCGGTTTTTTTTTGCTTTTTTGCCGGCAAAAAATTGTCAGGGAACTGTCTGCCGGAACTGATGCTGAAAAAAATGAACAGTAAAAATTGGGCTACTGATTGCTGATAGTTATTCGTCTGCCGGAACTAATGCCTGGTTATAAAAAAATGTTGATTGAACTTCCGTCGGCGCAAAAAAAAACTGGCATATAACGACCGAGTATTTGCGAAGGCTGGGAAATAGACTTCCGTCCAGCCCGGCCAACCGATGATGAAAACAGAAATAAAAGTTGATGATTTGCAATTGGCCGAAAGTTGCTAGTCCTGCCCGAACAACTGCTGAACAGTGTTACAAATGATGCGACACTGCTTCCGTCTGCCCAGCTTTTGCAAATACTTTTGTTGTGCGGTCGTGCCTCTTCTCGTCATTCAGTTTTCTTGCCTTCATGTTTTTGTTCTTGTGTCCAATAAATCCCTGTTACTTTTCCGTTTGTTTTTATAAACTCAACTGTTGTAGGAATTCTTCTTACGTCTGGCAAATAGAAAAGTGTTTCTGATTGGGCTAATAAAGTCATATTGTTGCCTGAGCCATTTGAAAGCTCGGCAAATAAGCGATTATCTTTTTTATAAATTTTCAAAAATTGAGTTGAGTCCTCTGGGAATTTGTAAATGCCAACGTAGCTATTTAAAATGGTGTCGCTTACTTTTAGGTCTTTGTAGGAAGTTTGAAACGATTTACCAATTACAAGGTTAGTAATATTTTCAAATAAGGAAAAATATTCGTCGTTGTCAGAATTAAATAATGTTGCAATAAAAATGTTTTGGTCAGGAAAAAATGTTTCCATACTTCTAAACCCGTCAATTGCACCGCCATGTCCGATTGATTTACTTCCTTTCCAATCTTTTATGAACCACCCATAACCATAGTCAGAAAACTGCCCATTTGTAAGTTTATATGGACTGAATGCTTTGTCAAGAGTTTCTTTCTTTACTAATTTGTAAGAATTTAAAGCTTGCTGCCATTTAAATAAGTCGTCCACATTTGAAAGTAACGCACCTGCACTAAAGGCTTGTGTCATGCTTATGTAATCGGCATTATGAAATGCAGAACTGTCCTTGGTGTAGCCACTTATACGATTAGAAATTATTTCTGTCGGGCTGTCGTAATAAGTATTTGTAAGCCCTGTTGGTTTAAAAATGTTTTCTTGTAGATAATCTTTGTAAGATTTTCCTGATACCTGCTCAATTATATAACCCAACAATAAATAGTTAGAGTTACTGTAATTGAATTTTGTACTCGGCGTAAATTCCAATGGTAATTTAACAAGGCTGTCAATAAATTGCTTTGGTGCAAAGTCAATTCGAATTGCATTTGGAATGTGAAAATCTAATGCGTCATAACCAATAATACCCGAAGTATGTGTCAAAAGGTTTTCAATTGTGATGTTTTGCCATTTATCGGAAGATACTTTTATGAATTTTTGGATATTGTCCTGCAAAGAGATTTTGCCTTTCTCAACCAATTGCAATATTGCAATTGCAGTGTATTGTTTTGTCATTGAACCTATCCGGAAAACCATGTCAGTCTGCATGGGTACATTTAACTCTCTGTTGGCAATACCAAATGCTTTTTTAAAAATAACTTGTCCATCTTTAGCAATTAAAACTGCACACCCTGGGGCAACTGAACTATATTTCTCAGTTATAAGCTGGTCAACGTTTTTAATAAGCTGTTTGTCTTGCTTGGTCTGTCCATAGGAATTTGCCGTTAGCAGTAAGCACAAACTAAAAGAAAGGAATTTAAGCATTGTCAAATTATTAGAGAGTGTCAAATGGCATGTCGCACAACGTTCGAGTATTTGCGAAGGCAGGGAATTCATTGAACGTCCAGCCCGGTACAAATGCCCACTTGAAAATATGTTGTTGAAGTTAAGAGCTAAAGCTGAAAATTGAACGTCGAGCCCGAAGCGCTGATGATGCTTGCACTTAGTTGATGTTACATTGTCAAGCCCTGCTTTTGCAAATACTTTTGTTGTGCGTTTGTGCCTCTAATATGTCATTATTCTGATTTTGTAAATTCTGTTTGTTTGCCACTTTGTGTCCAAATAAGTTTTGTGAAGTGTCCTTGTGAATCTTTAAACAACTCTAAACTTCCTGCCGGTCTTATGTTTTTAACTTTGAATTTCGAATGTGATACAGCAATTAGTTCCGCTATCCACTCGTTTGGTACCGAGATAAACAATTTGTTTTTTTCTCTTGAGATAACCAAGGGTCTTTTTGTGTCTAATGGTGTAAAATATTTTCCTATATAGCTATTTTGTACATCTTCACTTATTTCAATTCCTTTTTCATCAGGAATTTTTCCAATTGCTAATGACGCAATTTGAGACGATAAATCTTCCATGGGTGCACATTCGCAATTAAAAAGCGCAGCTACAAATACATCTTCTTTGGGAAAGTAAATTTCGTTGCTCTTAAATCCATTAATGCTTCCTCCATGTTGTATGGATTGGCTTCCACCTATATCAATAATGAACCAGCCATAGCCATAATTTGTAACTGTGCCATCTGAAAGTTTAAAAGGAGTAAAAGCTTTGTCTATTGTTTCCTTCTTTATAAGAACGTAGTTATAAAGTGCCTGGTGCCATTTATACAAATCTTCAACATTTGAAATCAGTGCACCTGCGGCAAAAGGTATTGTCGCACTTTGATAATCTGTATTTTCATATACCGTGTCCTCTTTTTTATATCCTTTAACTCTGTTTGGAATAACTTGACTTGCATTATCATAGTAAGTGTTGGCTAATCCCAACGGTTTAATAATGTTCTCTTGAATGAAATCACTATAAGTTTTATTAGTAACGGTTTCAATAATGTAACCTAATAAAAAGTAACCCGAGTTGCTATATTTGAATTTAGTCCCGGGCTGAAATTCCAGTGGTTCATTTTTAAAAAGGTCAATAATTTGTTTTGGGGGAAAGTCTTTTCTGCGAATAAACGGGTCTGGTAAATCCAATTGTGTGTAATCCTTTATACCAGATGTATGAGTTAGTAAATTTTCTATTGTTACTTTATACCCTTTATATGGGAAATCTTTGATAAATTTTTGTACGCTATCCTGTAAAGATAATTTACCCTGTTCCATAAGTTGAAGAATAGCAACAGCAGTAAACTGTTTTGTCATGGAGCCAAGCCTAAAGATCATTTCTGGTTTAAGTGGAACATTAAGCTCCATATCAGCACTTCCAAAACTCTTTTCGTAAATGATTTGTCCCTTTTTGGTTACCAAGACAGCACACCCCGGGTCTCTTGGCTTAAATTGTCCCGATAGAATTTCATCAAGAACTTTCGCTAACTGTTTGTCTTGTTTATTTTGTCCATAGGTATAAGTCAACAAGAAAAGAAAAAAAATAGAAAGAAGGCATGATTTAGTCATCTGTCAATTATTAGTGAGTGTCAAATGGCATAACGCACAACGAGCAGGTATTGCCGATGGTGGGGAATTTTATATTCGTCCGCCGGAACCGCTGCCTGGCTTTTTGATAAAGTTAAATATTAAGAACTAAAGCTGGGTTTTATTCGTCCAGCCCCG
>JACQDV010000039.1 GCA_016200915.1 Sphingobacteriales bacterium | reverse complement strand
TCTGGATGAGTTTTGTTACAGGTTTAACCGGTGCAATGCAGTAGAAAGAATTTTTCACAACATAACTGGAAGGATGATGTATCATCAGCCAGTAACTGTTAATCAACTAAAAATGGAGTAGCTAAATGCCTACTTCGATTTTTTTATTTAAAAGTTATAACCGTATAAGGCAAACTGCGCTACAGCAAAATTTATTTAAAATTGCTTCAGACAGTGTGGGTATTTTAGATGTAGCCAACCGCACTACCAGCCCTTATGATGCGTATAATATATTTGCGTTTACACCATTTAAAACAACAATTACACAATTTAACGCTGTTAATTTTTCTTTCCCCGCCAGCCTTTGGGAAACGGGGAGCATCAGCAGTATTAATATAGATTTTGCTGATGGCACAGGTTACAAAAGCATTAGTAAAAACAGTACCATAAGTATATACTATGCTACTGAAGGCAGTAAAACCTTAAAGGCACAAATAACAATTGGCGGTAGTACATTAACAGCTTATACCATTATACAATACAGCCGCCCATCCGTGTTTGTACAACCAACTTACCAGTGGAGTATTGATACCACCCGTATTTATAATAATGATAATGATTACCTGGGAACTTCTGGTTTAGCATTAGGCGCAGCAGGGGCTAATACTACCATTACTGGTATTACCGGGGCAAATGTATTGGTAGAAGATGGATGTGATGGTGTGTTTGATAAACCAGTAATAATTGTAGAAGGTTTTGACCCCTGGGGATAAGACTAACGCATTAAGTCTTAGAGAAAGATTTAAAGATAATTCTTTTATCTACACCTTAAAAGCTTATGGTTACGATTTAGTATATGTAGATTTTAAAAACAACCGGGATTATATTGAAAATAATGCAAGGGTATTAGAGGCGGTTATAAAAAAAGTAAACCAGGTAAAAACCGGTACCAATAAAATAAGCATTATTGGTTTTAGCATGGGTGGCTTAGTTACCCGCTGGTGCTTAAAAGATATGGAAGACAGGGGTGTTACTCATAATGTGGGTAAGTACTTTAGTTATGATGCCCCGCACCAGGGAGCAAATGTTCCCTTGGGATGCCAGTACCTGTTTAAGGAACTTATAAGGGATTTACCATATCTAAAATGGTTTAATGCAGGCAGTACATCTGATAAACCCGGATTGAGGGATTTGGATAATGCATTTGAAAGCGCTGCCGGGAGACAAATGTTAGTAACAAAAGGCACTTATAACAATTTTGGTTTTAATTATAATCCTAATCTTATTACATTAAATGATTTAAGAGCGGCGTTTGCGCAAAGGTTAGTAAGTAAAGGCTATCCGCAGCAGACAACAAATTATGGAATTGCCTTTGGAGAAGGTAATAATACAACCGGTACTAAAAATGCAGGTAACGGAAAACAGTTTGGAAATTTTAATGCCGGTGATCAAATTTTAAACGCATCGGAGATATTGGCCTTAGTTAATTTTACTTCTCAGGTTTGGGCTGTTCCGGAAAATAATAATACCAGTGCTATTTGCAAGTACAAGTTTGCGGGATTAACATGGAGAAAAATATTCGGTGTAATTCCAAGCTTTACTTTTACTTTACGAATAAGGAACTTTAATTATAACGGGCAGTATCCATACGATGATGCACCTGGTGGTTATGATGTAACTCAGGGACAATTTGCTTTTTCAATTGTGCATGCAGCAGGTTCTGCTACAACTTATAATCATGACGGGCATGATTTCGTACCAGTTACGAGTTCTTTAGATTTACAAAATCAAAGCTATTCCTCAACCAACAAATGGCAAAGTGCTAATATGTTTTTTAATATTGATAGTTATATTCAAAACAGAACAAGCTTTTCCGGCGGAACGCTCAGCACTCCTTCACTTTCTCCTTTTTCACAGGTAGTTACAGGATCATCACTATATAATTTTACGAGTAACTTCAATCAATATCATAACGGTAATATTCAATATCAAATTGCAGGGTTCATGCTCAATAAAATATTGGGATTTGATCCATCGCCTAATTGCCAAACAGATGGTTTTTGCAATATAACTACTACTATAAGCGGCCCGGCAATTGTTTGCAGTACGGGTGTTTACATCGCAAACAATTTGCCTAATGGTTTAAATTTAAACTGGTCGTCAATGTATGGTTCGTTTAACATAACTTCTGGTCAGGGCACAAATCAGGTAACTATTACAAAGGCATTTGATAAAGCAGATACACTCATTTTGTCAATTACAAATTCATGCGGCACAACAAGACAAATTAAATTTGGCATTCAGGTAGGAGTAGTTACCGCTCCATTAATTCAACCAACTAATTACGATGCCCAATGCGGTACATTTATGGAGGCGTATTGTACCGAACCAACAGGTGCAACCGGCTATGTATGGAACTTAAACTTTGGGCAGGTAATACAAGATCAGGATGGGCCTTATACTAATTATTTTTATATAGCTCCATTAGTTAATAACCCACAACAAGGCATGAGATATTTTAATTATTTAACTGTGCAGGCAAAAAATGCCTGTGGATTATCGGCTTCAAGTGCTACTAAATCATTTACTGTAGGGCCTGTTCCTTCTACATGTGGTGGTGGCGGACCACTATTATTAGTAGTTTCTCCTAACCCAAGCAGTAGTTCTGTCAAAGTATCTTCGGGTAAAAGTTCTTTTGTTCAATTAAGGGTAATTGATAAAACAGGTATTGTAAGAAAGCAATTTAATTATCCTTCCGGTACAAATATCGCCACTATAAATATATCAGACTTACCCGCTGATGTATATAACATACTTGCATTTGACGGAATAAACTGGACAGCAGTTAAGTTTTTGAAAAATTGATTTTGATACATCAAAAAACAGAAAAACTTCAGCAATTGCTGAAGTTTTTCTGTTATAAAAATTTAATTGTATCAGAATTTTTCCAAACCACTAAAGAAGAAGTCACCTTCAATCTTAGCATTCTCATCACTGTCACTTCCGTGTACAGCATTTTCACCAACTGAAGTAGCATATAACTTACGAATGGTTCCTTCAGCAGCATTAGCAGGATTAGTAGCTCCAATTAATTCACGAAAAGCAGCTACAGCATCGTCTTTTTCTAATATGGCAGCAATGATCGGTCCGCTGCTCATAAATTCAACTAACTCTCCATAGAAAGGTCTTTCTTTATGTACAGCATAAAATTCGCCTGCCTTTTCTTCACTAAGTTTTGTCATTTTTAAAGCTACTACGCTAAAACCTTCTTTAATAAATCTGTCGATAATAGCGCCTGCATGTCCATTCTTCATGGCATCTGGCTTAATCATTGTAAATGTTCTGTTGCTCATATCGGGTGTTTAATTTTCGGGCCGCAAGATAGGTGAAAATAGTTTATAGTTTGTGGTTTATGGTTTGTGGTTGATTTCAATTCATAATTGCTGCATATCATCAGCCAATTCCCATTATTTAATTGCTCAATTATTTTACCATTACTAATTGCTGATTGTAAACAATCAGCAACTGGCAACCAGAAACCAGCAACCAGTAACCATATTTCCCTTACCTTCGCTGCCGTTTAAAATGAAACCAATACAGGAAATATTTCCGTTACTCAGGCAGCCTAAAAAGGTGGTGATCACTACACACCAAAAACCCGATGCTGATGCAATGGGATCGTCTTTGGCGCTGGCTAATTTTTTAAAACAGTTTGGTCATTCAGTTACGGTTATTTCTCCCACTAACTGGGCGGCATTTTTAAACTGGATGCCGGGATGTAAAGAAGTGCTGGACTACGAAAAAACGATTGATAAATCCATTAAAATTTTAAAAGAAGCAGAATGGCTTTTTTGTTTGGATTTCAACGCACTGCACCGCACTAAAAATATGACCAATACACTTACTCAGCTCAACTGCGTTAAGATTTTAATTGATCATCATATAGAACCACAGGTAGAAGTTTTTGATTACGGTTATAGCCTTACCAGCAAAAGCTCCACCAGTGAAATGGTGTACGATGTGATTGTGGAAAGTGGTCATGATGATATGATCAATGAAAGCATTGCTGAATGTTTATATGCAGGTGCAATGACAGATACTGGCTCATTTCGTTTTAATTCTGCCAATGAAACTGTTCACCTGATGGTGGCTGATCTCAAAAGAAGAGGCTTGAAGCACTCACAGGTTCACGAAAATATTTATGATAACTTTTTAGAGAACCGTCTTCGTTTCATCGGTCACATGCTGTTGAACCGGATGGAAATATTTTACGAATACAATGCTGCTTTGATCTCCATATCCAAACAAGACCTGCTTCGCTACGAAATGAAAACCGGCGATACCGAAGGTCTCGTAAATTATCCGCTCACTATCCAGGGAATTAAATTAGCAGCATTGGTTATTGACAGGGATGAAGAAAGAAAATGGAGTTTTAGAAGTAAAGGTGATTTTGACTGTAATACATTTGCCCGTAAACATTTTGAAGGTGGCGGACATTTTAACGCAGCAGGCGGAAGAAGCAGTGACAGTTTAGACCAAACAGTAAGCAAGTTTAAAAAAGTTATTAAAGAATACGAAAATCAATTACAACAACAATAATATGAAAAGATCAATTTTATTTTTATTGATTGCAGCCGTAGCGATGAGCAGCTGTAATTTATCCGGGTACAAGAAAACGAAATCAGGATTATACTATAAAATAGTTTCTTCCGGAGGCAAAACACCAATGAAACCCGGGCAGTTTGCCAAAATACAAATGATAGGTTATGTACACGACTCATTATTTTTTAATACCAACGAAGGGTTGCCATACTATACCCCTATTGATAGTGTTGGTCGCCCCCATGATGTAACAGAACTGCTTAAATTCTTTGGAGAAGGTGATAGTGTGATAGTGATTCAATCAGTAGATACTTTAACAAAGATGCCGGGCTTTCGTATGCCTCCTTTCTTTCACAAAGGAGATAAAATAAAGAGCTACCTGAAAGTAGTAAAGGTGTATAATACGCTTGATGAAGCTCAAAAAAGTTTTGAAGCAGACAAAGTAATTGCAGCAGGAAAGGAAGAAATTAAAAACAAGGCAGGCTACGAAAAGGCGCAGAAAGAACTGGATGATTATATTGCCAAAAATAAAATCAATGCTACAAAAACAGCAGATGGCATTTATGTTGAAGTTAAACAACCCGGAACAGGTGTAATTGCAGATTTAGGCAAGATGGTAGGTGTAAAATACCGGGGTACCCTGTTAAGCGGTACTTTATTTGATACCAACATTGGGCCTGACAGAAAAGACACGTTAACCTACCCGTTAGGTCAAATGATCAAGGGATTTGACCTGGGTATTAAAGGACAAAAAGAAGGAGCACAGATACGGGTTTTTATTCCGGCTAAAGAAGGGTATGGTGCAGACGGAAGAGGTGATGTTATTAAACCATTTGATAACCTTATTTTTGATATTAACCTTTTGACAGTAAAAGATATGGAGGCTGCTAAAAAATAGCATTTAATCTGTTTCAAATGAGATTATAAATAAGTACAAATTTCATTTATAAAAACGGGCTTTATTTAAGCCCGTTTTTTTTTGTTTCATCAGGTATCGTTAATGTTTTATTTCTTCTAATGCTGCAGGCTCATGTTTGTATTTAAAAACAAACGGAAATATTAATCCAAGTACTAAAGCATAACCAGCAAAGGTGAACCATATGCTTGACCAGTCTCTTGAGATAACATTACCGGTAGCTGCATCCACTTTAGTAAAATAATCTACAACTCTTCCACTGAAGAAACCACCAAGATAAGCACCAATACCATTTGTCATCAGCATAAATAAACCTTGTGCACTGGCACGAATATTTACATCAGCTTCTTTTTCTACAAATAAAGAACCTGAAATATTAAAGAAGTCGAAAGCCATACCATAAACAATCATTGATAAAATAAGAAGCGTTAAGCCACTCCCCGGGTTACCAACGCCAAACAATCCAAATCTCAGCACCCATGCAAACATGCTTATTAGCATTACTTTTTTAATACCAAATTTTTTGAGGAAGAATGGGATGGTTAAAATAAAAAGTGTTTCTGATATCTGTGAAATTGAGATTAAGATGTTGGGATGTTTAACACCAAATGCATCTGGATAAGTATCTTTAAAACTATCGAGGAAAGAGCTGCCAAAAGTGTTGGTGATTTGCAATGCAGCACCTAACAGCATGGCAAAAAAGAAAAAGACCGCCATTTTAGTTTGTTTAAACAATACAAACGCATCTAACCCTAAAGCAGAAACAACGGAACCTTTGCTTCCTTTATTTAATGGCGGGCATGCAGGCATTGAAAATGCATACAGCCCTAAAATAATCCCCGAAGCGGCACTAATATAAAGTTGTAAAGGACTAAAAGCCCATCCGCTCAAATCAACCATCCACATGGCCACAATAAAACCAATAGTACCCCAAACACGTATTGGGGGAAAATCCTTTACCACATTAAATCCTTTTTGTTCAAGATTGATGTAAGAAACTGTATTATTGAGCGCAATAGTAGGCATATAAGCCATAGAATTGAACAACATAACCTTATACATTGTTCCCGGATCTTTAACTGCAGAAGCGTATAACAATAGTCCTGCACCGATTAAATGACTAATGCCTAATACTCTTTCAGCATTAATCCATCTGTCAGCCACAATACCTAACAGGGCAGGCATAAAAAGAGAGGCTAATCCCATAGTTCCATAAATATCTCCAACTTCACTTCCTTTGAATTTGAGGTTTACGAACATATAACCTCCTAAAGAAATAAGCCATGAACCCCATACAAAGAATTGTAAAAAGTTCATAACAGTAAGACGGGTCTTAATATTCATTTGCAGTTGTTTTAGTTTTTACTAAAACGGAAGATAGGAAAATAAACCTATCCTTTATACCTGCTTTTAAAATCCTGGTAAGCTAATTGTAATCCTTCTTTAAGGTTAATAGTATGCTTCCAGCCGGTTGCATGTAATTTGGAAACATCCATTAATTTTCGTGGAGTGCCATCGGGTTTACTGGCATCAAAAGAAAGTGTTCCTGTAAATCCTGTAATATCTTTTATTAACTCAGCTAACTCTTTTATTGTGATGTCTTCACCTGCTCCGATATTGATAAGACCAGCTTCATTGTAGTTTAGTATCAGGTAATAGCAGGCTTCTGCTAAATCATCTGCATATAAAAATTCACGGCGGGGTGAACCGCTGCCCCAAATTTCAACAGTCGGTTTGTTTTGCAGAATAGCTTCATGAAACTTGCGGATCAATCCCGGTATAACATGTGAGTTTTGCGGATGATAGTTATCATTGGGCCCATATAAGTTTGTAGGCATTGCAGAAATAAAATTACAGCCATACTGGCTACGATAAGCATCACATAATTTTATACCGGCAATTTTTGAGATAGCATAAGGTTCATTAGTATGTTCAAGTAACCCGGTTAATAAATATTCTTCTTTCAAAGGTTGCGGAGCCAGTTTAGGATAAATGCAAGAACTACCAAGGAACATTAATTTCTTTACGCCAGCTTTGTATGATGAATGAATGATATTGCTTTCAATCATCAGGTTATCATAAATGAACTCGGCTCTGTAAGTATTATTAGCAATAATACCACCCACCCTTGCTGCAGCAAGGAAAACATAAGCTGGTTTTTCCTGTTCAAAAAAATCAGCAACAGCCTGCTGATTTCTAAGATCAAGTTCTTCGGAAGTGCGTAAACAAAAATTGGTATAACCTTTTTTTAAAAGGTTACGGTGTATGGCTGAGCCAACCATTCCTCTGTGGCCGGCAATATAAATTTTACTTTGCTTATCCATTACTCAAATTGATTGAGTGTTTTGTATCCACTCTCATGTAATACTATACGGCGGCGGAAGAGTTCTATATCGCTGCTCATCATGTCTTCCACTAATCCTGCTAAATCATATTTAGGTTTCCAGCCAAGTTTTGTTCTGGCTTTGGTGGCATCCCCAATTAATATATCCACTTCCGTTGGACGGTAGTAATGCTTATCAACAAATACCACTTCTTTTCCTTCTTCCACCTGAAAATCGGGATGATTGCATTTTACTATATAACCCACTTCATTTTCTTCTGAACCTTTAAATGCTATTTCAATACCACAATAAGCAAAACTCATTTTTACAAAATCTCTTACTGTTGTAGTTATACCTGTGGCAATTACAAAATCTTCGGCAATATCCTGCTGAAGAATAAGGTACATTGCTTCTACATAATCTTTGGCGTGTCCCCAGTCACGTTTTGCATTTAGATTGCCCAGGAACAATTTGTCTTTTAATCCTAAAACAATTTCAGAAACGCCACGGGTGATCTTTCTGGTTACAAATGTTTCACCACGCAATGGACTTTCATGATTGAATAAAATACCATTAGAAGCAAACATGTTATATGCTTCCCGGTAGTTAACGGTAATCCAGAAAGCATACATTTTTGCCACGCCATAAGGTGAACGGGGATAGAAGGGTGTTTTTTCACTTTGTGGAATTTCCTGCACTTTACCATATAACTCAGATGTGGAAGCCTGGTATATTTTTGTTTTTTCAGTTAATCCTAATATTCTAACAGCCTCCAAAATTCTTAATGTGCCAAGAGCATCGGTATTAGCAGTATATTCAGGAGTTTCAAAACTTACATGTACATGGCTCATGGCGGCCAGGTTATAAATTTCATCGGGCTGTACCTGCTGAATTATGCGGATGAGATTAGTAGAATCGGTAAGATCACCATAATGCAAAATTAAACGCAGGTTTTTTTCATGAGGATCCTGATACAAATGATCAATACGGTCAGTGTTGATCAAAGACGCTCTTCTTTTAATTCCATGAACTTCGTACCCTTTTTTTAACAGCAGTTCAGAAAGGTAGGCTCCATCCTGTCCTGTAACACCGGTAATAAGTGCTTTTTTCATTTAACGGTAAAAATTTGAGCAAATGTAGCAGATGTTTTTTTATCTGTAATCTTTTTATCCTAATTTATAAACAGTTACGCAGGTAAAAAGTATCGTTACAGTGGTAATCCGGGTCTTTCAAAGCATTATCTTTGTTAACTAAACTATACATCTTGAAAAACATTCTTTTTCTGCTGGTTTTATTTTCAGTTAATAAAACTTTTGCTCAAAAAAAACAGGCTGCTAACCGATGTGCGAATGAGGCACTTTTAAAAGCGTATTTAAAAAGAGGCGCTGAAGCCGTTAAAAATTTTCATTTATCAGAAAAGCGTATTGCAGCTAAAATGCTGGAGATACAACAAAGAAAACTGGCTGGCAGAGAACAGGCTGTGGTTACAGTGCCGGTAGTTTTTCATATAGTGCTGCCTAACACTTCTGTTGTAACAGACGCAGCTATTAATGCGCAACTCAATGTTTTGAATACTGATTATTCGGGTTCCAATGCTGACAGTACCAAAATACCTGCGGCCTTCAAACCTTTATTTGCAAAAACAAATATCCGGTTTACATTAGCTCAGCGTACACCGGATGATGAGCCAACAACAGGAATTGACAGAACTGAATCGGCTGTATCATCAACCTTTAACGTTGGGGATCCTGTGAAACATAGAAATAAAGGAGGAGCTGATATATGGGATCCTTCCCGCTATCTTAATATTTGGGTTACTAATATTCCCGGAGGAATTTTAGGTTATGCAAAACTACCGGACGTAAATGATATACCAACAGATGAAGATGGAGTAGTTATTCTTTATCAAACTTTACCCGGTACAAGCTTTACTCCATATAATCTTGGTCGTACAGGTGTACATGAAGTAGGGCATTACTTCCGGTTGTTACATATTTGGGGAGATGATAATGGCACTTGTGCTGGTTCTGATTTTCCCGATGCTCCGGCTATGGATGATACGCCTAACCAGGCAAATTCAACAAGTGGGTGCCCTTCAGGTGTGGTTACTGATGCGTGTAGCCCGGTTGCCCCCGGCATTATGTACGAAAACTATATGGATTTTACAGATGATGCCTGTATGGTGATGTTTTCAAAAGGGCAACAAACACGGATGGAAGCTGCTCTATCACTTTACAGACCAGGCTTATTAACTTCTAATGGTGGCACCCCTGTAACTTTATTAACCAGGAATGTAAAAGCACAACAAATCATTTCTCCAACAGCAGTTATTTGTGCTTCCAGTTTTCAACCTGTTATAAAAATCAGGAACCTGGCAAGCACGGTATTAACCTCTTTGCAAATATCCGCATCCGTTGATGGTGGTACTGTTGTTACTACCAACTGGACGGGTTCTGTAGCTTCCCTGTCAGAAACATCCGTTACGCTCAGTAGTATTACCGGTATTACATCAGGAACGCATAATTTAATCATCTATACTTCTCAGCCCAACGGAGCTTCAGATGAATTTGTAAAAAATGATACTATAAAATCCAGCTTTGTTTATCCTTCCACAACAGGTAACACACTTAAAGAAGGTTTTGAGAGCACTGTATTTCCTCCCAATGGCTGGGCTATTGATAATCCTGATAATAGTCTTACCTGGGAAAGAACAACCTTAGCTGCTAAAACAGGCAATGCCTCTGTAAGAGTGCATAATTTTGATTATCCTGCTATTGATGAAAAAGATTATTTAATAACACCCATCTTCCCGGTTAATAATGCTGACTCTACATTCCTTACTTTTCAATTGGCAGCCGTAACATTCAGTTCACCATCATCACCGGGTGTTTCATTTGATACGCTTGAGGTTCTGGTAACCAGTGATTGTGGCGTTACTTACCAGAGTGTATATAAAAAAGGAGGTGCTGCATTAATTACATCCCCGTCAAAAGCGGATGGTTACCAGGCTGAATTTATTCCGCTATCTGATGAATGGAGAAAAGATTCTATATACCTGACTCCGTATTTGAATAATGTTTCTAATTTGCAGGTAGTGTTTAAAAATATTTGCAATTATGAAAATAATGTTTACCTGGATGATATAAACCTGTACAATTATTTTATCAACCCTATTTTAAAAGAAAAAGGGTTATTGATTACACCCAATCCTTTCAGCAGTAGTTTTTATGTACAGCATTATCCCAACCCAACTACTTTAAAAGGTATAGCAGTTTATAATTCTCTTGGTCAGTTAATAATGCAGCGTACCTTTGCAGTTGGTCAGGCTTCAACCAATATTGAATTTAATCTTGGCGGATTGCAGACCGGAATGTATTACGTTAAGGTATTTTATACTGATAAAACGGTTACACAAAAAATATTGAAGACAAATTAATTGATTACTATGGGAACTATTACCGCCACTGAAACTATACTTGATCTTACTTCAGATAATGCATTACAAACTGTTGGAGAAAAAATAATTGCCGGTGAAAGAATCAATGAGGAAGAAGGTGTTTTATTATTCGAAAAAGGAAGTCTGTCATTTGCTGGGGCATTGGCCAATTTTGTAAGAGAAAAGAAACACGGCGACATTGTTTATTTCAACCGTAATTTTCATATTGAACCAACCAATGTATGCGTATTCGCCTGTAAATTCTGTTCTTATTCCCGCTTATATGCACATAAAGAAGAAGGATGGGAAATGAGCATGGAACAAATGCTCAATATTGTAAAAGGCTACGATGGTAAACCTGTTACCGAAGTACATATTGTTGGTGGCGTTCATCCAAAAATGAATCTTGAATTTTTTGCAGAGGTATTGAGAAAGATAAAAGCACATCGTCCTGAATTACACATCAAGGGTTTTACTGCAGTAGAACTGGATTATATGTTCCGCAAGGCAAAGATGACGATTGATGAAGGAATGAAATATTTTCATGAAGCCGGATTAGATTCTTTACCTGGTGGTGGTGCAGAAATTTTTCATCCCGATGTAAGAAAACAAATTTGTGATGACAAAGTAGATGCTGATGGCTGGTTAGCTATACATGAAGCGGCACACAAATTAGGAATGCATAGTAACGCTACATTATTGTATGGTCATGTTGAACAGTACTGGCATCGTATTGATCATATGAAACGACTGAGAGATTTGCAGGATAAAACGGGTGGCTTCAACACTTTTATTCCGCTTAAGTTTCGCAATCATGATAATGAGATGAGTCATATCCCTGAAGTGAGTGTTACAGAAGATATGAAGATGTATGCGGTGAGCAGGTTGTTTATGGACAACTTCCCTCACTTAAAAGCTTACTGGCCTATGCTTGGCCGTCACAATGCTCAGCTAACTTTATCTTTTGGGGTGAATGATGTTGATGGCACAATCGACGATTCAACCAAGATATATTCAATGGCCGGCAGTGAAGAACAAAACCCGGCTATGAGTACAGAAGAACTGGTTACACTAATTAAACAAGTAAAAAGAACTCCTGTAGAACGGGATACGCTTTATAATGTGGTGAAGGATTATAGTGATGTGGATTTTAATAATACAATTGATGTAACGCTCAATTAGAAATAATTTATCAAAAGAAACAAAAAATAAAAATCCCGTCTCCAACAGGTTGAGGACGGGATAGTTTTTTGATAGTGTGACGGGTTAGTAGGGTAATCTATTGAACCGGGTTTTGGTTATTGTCTCTGTCGTAAGCTTTAATAATAGCTTTTACCAATTTGTGACGTACCACGTCTTCTTCATCTAATTCAATATGCGATATGCCATCAATGTTTCTTAAAATGCGGCTGGCTTTTTCCAAACCACTGCGTTGGTTCTTTGGTAAGTCAACCTGTGTTAAATCACCGGTGATGATAGCTTTTGCATTGGCGCCGATACGGGTTAAAAACATTTTTATCTGGAGATCAGTAGCATTTTGCGCTTCATCCAGAATAATAAATGCATTATCTAATGTACGGCCACGCATATAAGCTAACGGTGCAATTTCAATTACACGGGTACTCATGTAATAACCAAGTTTATCTGCCGGTATCATATCATCCAGTGCATCATAAAGCGGACGTAAATATGGATCAATCTTTTCTTTAAGATCGCCGGGAAGAAAACCCAAACTTTCACCAGCCTCAACAGCAGGGCGGGTTAAGATGATCTTCTTCACCGCTTTATTTTTTAATGCTCTTACAGCCATGGCAACAGCTGTATAAGTTTTACCGGTACCTGCAGGACCGATAGCAAAAACGATATCGTTTTTATCAGCTGCCTGCACCAGTCTCTTTTGATTGGCAGTACGGGCTCTTACAGTTTTTCCATTGGGACCGAATACGAGTACTTCATTAGGATGACGTTCAGCAAAGTGATCAATCACTTCCTGGTCGTCGCCACCTAAAATTTGTTCATAATAATTTTCACTGAGGTGACCGTTCCTTTCTAAGTAAGAAATAATGAGATCAATTTTTTCCCTGGCGTTTTCCACCTGCTCAGGTGAACCGCTGAGTTTTAATTGTGTGCCACGGGAGAGGATCTTTAACAGGGGGAACTTCTTTTTTAAAATGTCAAGCTTACCGTTGTTTACTCCAAAGAACTCAATTGGGTTAACGGTTTCTAAGTTGATGATAGTTTCTGTCAATGGGCATTAATTTTTATTAGCAATAAGGTACCAGTTGTACGAACTAACTTTTATTGGACCATCCTTATCAAATATAAATTATAACGATTGTAATTACCTAAAGTTAATTATACACATGCTGTGAATAAAGAAATTTTGATTAAAGTTCAGTTAACAATAATTAATTGCAAAGAGATAAACTTAAAATGTTTTAACGAGCAACCAGTAACAAACAACCAGCAACTAACTTAATCAACCTGTATTTTAAATATCGGATGTTGTTTACATCTTGTATAAACTCCTTTATCATCCTGCATAGCTGTTTTATCTGCTTTTTTTATAGTATCGTTTTTTGCTGCTGTTAATAATTCTGCCCATGTAACGTTATTACGAAACTTGCTGAAGAAATCCATTAATGATGATCGCAATGCTGTGGTAAATAATCCTCCTGATGAAATACCACAGGATAATTCATCACGGGAAGCTGCTGTCATTAAAATAGAAGTTGGTTTTGGATTCATGAAAAGTGTTTTGCAATTATCAGGATCCCATGGAAGATTGGAACTTCTTGTACGGGCAAGGTTCACTGGTATAATTGCACTGGCTCCTTCAATAGAATTGTTGCAACAATCACTCAGCACCAGATTAAATCTGGCTCCTTTACTTTTTATTCTTGCATAAACGTCTTCCATATTCAATGAGTTTGCTCTTGCTGATTCAAATGTTTTTGAAGTAAGCGCTATATGCGGAAACTGGTAATTATCGTTCTGGCTAAACCCATGACCGGTATAATAAAACACTACTATGTCTTTAGGGGATGGATTTAATGATTGAATAGCTGTTTCAACATTTTGCTTATTGTATTCCTGCCCGTAAATAGATTTTTTTACTAATTGTATTCCCAAAAATTCAGCAAGGTCTCCAAAAACTTTTTCAGTTTGTTTCCGGTCTTCTTCGCAGGTAGAACCAATATCAATGTCTAATGTATTAGCGGCAATCAGTAAATACATTTTTGTTTTTTTCTCTTCGTTTGTCAGACCTCTGCCAGTGGCTACTTCTGTTACATTTTGAAAAAAGTCTTCTCCTTTATCAAAAAACTGATTTACAAAATCAGGAGTAATATCTTGCTGATTTAATAATCTTACATCTAAATATTCTCCCTGGTCAACTACATTGTCAATGCTATCCGGTGAAACAATTCCCCATGGATTATAGTAACCTGTTTTTTTATCATATTGAAACCAGAATACATCAGGATTATACCCCAGTTCGGTATCACCTCTCAAAAAAATGGGATCATATCCCTGGAAATATAATTTAGTGCTGTCAACTTTGCCTTTTTTGTTTACATCATAACCTTCCTGCATCAGCATCTCCACTAATTCTTCCTGGTGTGTTGAATCATCAGTATAATGTACCCTTATAAAACCTGTTCCATCATCATACCTAACCATAAATGCCTGGTAAGTTACGGTGT
Organism: Sphingobacteriales bacterium; assembly: GCA_016200915.1. Lineage (GTDB taxonomy): Bacteria > Bacteroidota > Bacteroidia > Chitinophagales > Chitinophagaceae > AWTP1-9. The sequence continues at coordinate 52,580 of JACQDV010000039.1, read as the reverse complement.
CACCAGCAGAAGGGAAATGATATTTAAAGTAATAGATGGATTGTGCGTTACTGCTTACTCTAATAAAAAGAGTCAATAAGATGGCAAGTACAATTTTTAATCGCATGGTGATTGGTTTTCTGAATAATCAAATTACAAAATATAAATGTTAACCAATGTAAGAGGCTGTCTAAAAATAAAATTTTGATTCATCAGGCAAGCCATTCGTGGGGACACGAATGGCTGCACACTGTAGTGGGCTGTGGGAACACAGCCCACTTTAAGCTCAATAAGAAATTCAACCAATCATTTTTAGACAGCCTCTAAGATTTTGGGAAAAGCATAAAACCTTCCGGCAGGCTTCTGGCTAACAGGAAGGTTTTTACAACTGCTGAATAACACAGCAAATTCTATTTAGCGGGATTATCCGGGATTTTTGATAGGCCGGGGCTTTGCAGTATCTATTTTAGTAGTGTCTGCTTGTTTAGGTGTTGTGTCAGCGGGAACAGGAACAGGTGCAGCTGTTGTTGTGTCTTTGGCAGGTTCGTTGTTACAGCTTGCTATTGCAATTGCTGCAAACAAAGCAATGCCGGCTAAAGCGAGTTTTGATTTTTTAATAAGCATAGCGTTTTGTTTAGAGTATAATGTTACTGAAATTATTCATTTTGATGAAAATTTATTTTGACCCTTGAAACTGTTTAAAATGAGTACCTGAATTTTCCATTGAGCCTGAGCCGGGCTGTGAGGACACAGCCCACCACAAAGCGTACGCATTCGTGTCCTCACGAATGGCTTAGTGATTAGTGATTATTGCTTATTGAAATATTTTCTAAAGAAGATAAGCTGGTATTGAATTGCATTGGCCCAATAATCCCAGTTGTGTTCGCCGGGACGCTGAATAAAGTCATGATCAATTTTTAACTGTAACATTTTTTCATGGAGTTGCTGATTAACGGGGAAGAAAAAATCTTTAATACCACAATCAATGATAATAGAAAAAGAATCTTTGGGACATGCATCGAGCATATTTATAATGCTTCGGTTGCTCCATTCATCTTTATGCGTTTTTATATCGCCAATTTTTTCTTTTATCTGCCAGTTATCCGGAAAGGGACGTATATCAACACCACCACTCATACTTCCAATGGCTCCAAAAATATCCGGATGTCGTAATGCTAAATAAAACGCTCCATGACCACCCATGCTTAAACCGGTAATGGCTCTGTGCTTTCTGTTGGCAATAGTGTGGTAATGTTTATCAACATAACTAACTACTTCTTTGCTTACATGCGTTTCATATTGCGAATTGGAATCAAGCGGACTGTCAAAATACCAGCTATTCCAGCCACCATCAGGATTAACGATAATTATCTGTAGTTGATCCGCATATTTTTTTATATCAGGTACTTTAGTAACCCAACCCCAATAATAATCACTGTGCCCGTGTAAAAGATACACAACAGGGTAGTGGTTCTTTTTTGCTTTGTATGAATCTGGTTTTATTACCACACATTTAATATTGCGGTGCATAGCATTACTGTAAATAGAAACGGTATCAACAGAGGAAGCGGAAGCAACGATAAAAAACAAAAGAAATAATAGAGTGAAGGATGATTTCATAAATTTTTATTATCAACTTTCCAGTATCAATTATTCATTTTCCATATCTTCTTTTATCTTATCACTTATATTGACAAGCACTTTATCAATACGATGCCCGTCCATATCTAATATTTCAATATCAAATCCTTTCCATTCTAATTTTTCACCGGCTTGCGGTATATGCTCCAGTACATGAAGTATAAAGCCGGCTAATGTATCAAATTGATGTTCGTCCTGATCAATCCATTCGGTTTTATCAAACTTAGCGAGGAAATCAAAGAAAGGTATCTGTCCATCTACCAGATAAGAGCCATCTTCTCTTTCGGTGATACTATATTCTTCTATGTCTTCCTGTGGCAACTCACCTACAATAGCTTCCAGGATATCTTTTAATGTGATCAGGCCAAGCATACTTCCATATTCATCCACAATAAAGCAGCTGTGTATTTTGGTTTGTTTGAATTTCTCCAGTACCTGGTAAGGTGTATTGTTTTCCGGTACAAATAATACCGGCTGCATAATTTCTTTAAACGAAACAGTATCTGGCGTTACATACAAATCTTTTATGGAGACAATTCCTTTTATATTGTCAACACCGCCTTCGCAAATTGGGTAAACAGAATGTGGCTCCTGTTTTATCTTTTCAATTATCTTTTCTTCATTATCATCTGCCTCAAACCAAATGATATCGCTGCGGTGTGTCATTAAAGAAGTGATATTTCTGTCGCCCAAATGAAAAACACGTTCAATAATTTCTTTTTCTTCTGCTTCAATCGTGCCACCTTCTGTTCCTTCAGTGATCATCGCTTTAATTTCATCTTCGGTAACAATATTATCCTGCGACGGATGAACATTAAATATTCTGAAAACTAAATTGGTTACGCTGTTCAGCAGCCAAACAATTGGATAGGTGGCTTTGGCAAAAAGCTTCATAGGAGTTGCTACTATAATGGCAATCTTTTCTGCTCTTAATAAACCAAAACGTTTAGGAAGTAATTCTCCAAAGATGATCGAAAGAAAGGTTACAATTACTACAATAATTACAGTAGAAACAGTTTGAGCATATGGTTTTAAAAGGGAAATCTTTTCAATAACCGGCTCCAGATACACATTAAATTTTTCAGCTGAGTACACACCCGTTAAAATAGCGATGAGGGTAATGCCAATTTGTGCAGCGGATAAAAATATTTCGGGATTCTCACTCAACTCTAAGGCAGTTCTGGCGGCATCATCACCCTGCTTTGCCATGCTTTCCAATCTGGTCTTTCTTGCCGAGACAAGTGCAATCTCACTCATTACAAATAAGCCGTTCAGTAAAATTAAACCGATCAATATAAAAACTGCCGTCATGTTATGCATGCTTTGATAACGGTTGCAAACCGATTCTTGAATTAAATATATAACTTGTTATCCAGCCTATTGCCATGCCAATTATAGCTCCGCAAAATACATCAATTGGATAATGCACACCCACATATACCTGCGCATAAATGATGGCAAAAGCCCACACAAAAATGAGCCGCCACCACTTACTGCTGAATTTTAAAGTTTGATAAATAAAGGTAGCTGCCGCAAAATGATTAACAGCATGGGAAGAAGGGAAAGAAGAGCTTTGCGGACAATAGCTAACTAATATGCGAATCATACTATTTATGGATGGATCCTGGCAGGGACGTAAGCGAAACAAATTTACTTTTAAAACCGAGCTGCTCAGTAAATCAGACATAATTGCTGTGAGAATGATCATCAGCACCCACCAAAAACTTTGTTTGCCAAAATTAAAAGCGACAAAGAGTAATAAAAAGAGATAGAAGGGTAGCCAGAAACTTGCTTCCCGAAGAAAGGGCAATACAGAATCAAATAATGAATTATTCCACTCTGAATTTATTATATGAAACAGTCGGTAGTCGAATTGTTGTAAGGGAGCCGGTAGCGTCATGTATGTTATGTGGCTGTTAATTCAGCCACGCAAAAATAACATTATCTGTAACACTATCAGAAAACGGTATTTTTGCACCACTTTTACCGGATATATGATAAAAATTCCCCGCATCATAAAATGGGTTCTTCAGTTATTCGTACTGTTTGTATTGCTGATGACAATACTCAGGTTGGTATTCTTTTATTATTTCAATCCGCAGCATCAGTTGCTATCAGCGAATATCGATGCCATGTGGATGGGTGTACGGTTTGATGCAAGAATAGTTGCCATAGTGCTGTTGCCATTATTATTATTCGGAAGTATTGAATTCAAAAAGAAGTTCTCTGAATTTTCTGCGGCAAGAAAGTTATTTACTTTTTTAGTTTGTTTTATACCAGTTGCCGCTATACTCATCATTACTGCCAATACCGGTGTGCTGGTTAAAATATTTAAACAAATAGGGTTTGCTTTTGGTATTAGCTTGGTGTTGTTATTATTGTTGCAGTTGAGAGTGATGAATCCTTTTGAATCAACAAAGGCAAAACGTTTCTGGCTTTGGTATCTCGGCATTTTTATCACTGTTTGGGTAGTATTTTATGGTTTTGATTTTGCACATTATTCATATTTATCACAGCGGTTAAATGCCAGTGTATTAAATTTCCTGGAAGATGCCAGTATATCTTTTAATATGATGTGGGAGTCCTATCCCATCACCAGGATATTACTCGGCATTATAGTAGCAGTGATATTGCTGATGTGGGTGGTGAAGAAATTATATAAGCTGAGTGCAAAGCAGAAGGTTTCGGAAATGTTTCACCGGTCGATTGCTTTTACTGTAATGTTATTCATTCTCGCTTTGTCGATTTTTGGACGAATTGGTCAGTATCCATTAAGATGGAGTGATGCATTTGCACTGGGTAGTGATTACAAAGCCAATCTTTCCTTAAATCCCTTTCAAAGTTTTTTCAGTTCTCTTACTTTTCGGCATGATACATATGATGTGAAGAAAGTAAAAGAATATTATCCATTGATGAGCGATTATCTCGGTATTCAAAATCCTGATGTCAATCAACTAAACTTTGGGAGACAATACAATTTTACAAAAGATAGTTTTCCCTCTAAACCGAATGTTGTATTAGTGATATGTGAAAGCTTCAGTGCTTACAAAAGTTCTATGTGGGGCAATCCGTTAAATACTACGCCATACTTCAACCAGCTTTGTAACAACGGTATTTTCTTTGATCATTGTTTTACGCCGCATTACGGTACTGCAAGAGGAGTGTGGGCAGTAGTTACCGGTACGCCGGATGTGCAGTTAGATAAAACAGCCAGCCGTAATCCTGCGGCCGTTGATCAGCATACTATCATTAATAACCTTAATGGCTATGAAAAATTTTATTTTCTTGGAGGAAGCACCAGTTGGGCAAATATCCGTGGTGTGCTTACCAATAATATTAAAGGGTTGAATTTATTTGAAGAAGAAAATTTTGATGCGAAGAAAGTAGATGTGTGGGGCATCAGTGATAAGAATCTTTTTTTGGAAGCAAATAAAAAGTTATCACAACAAAACAAACCTTTCTTTGCCATCATTCAAACCGCCGACAACCATCGTCCTTATACAATACCCAGCGAAGACATGGGAGCTTTTAAACGGATTGAAAATATTACGGCCGATTCATTAAAACAGCATGGCTTTGAATCGCTGGATGAATACAATGCTTTTCGTTATACTGATTTTTGTTACCAGCAATTTATCGAATCTGCTAAAAAAGAAAAGTATTTTGAAAATACCATTTTTGTTTTTGTAGGCGATCATGGAATAAGAGGAAGTGCAGGAAATATGTTGCCGCAAAGCTGGACAGATGAAGGGTTAACGTGTGAACATGTACCCTTATTATTCTATTCGCCTAAATTATTACAACCGCAACGGATCAGCAGGATATGTTCTCAGGTTGACATAATGCCCAGCATTGCAGGTTTGCTAAAGCAATCTTATTATGACAATACATTAGGAAGAAATTTATTTGATATATCCTTTGCGCAAAAAGATTTTGCATTTGTTATTGATCATGATGAAAGACAGATAGGAGTGGTAAGCGGCGATTATTATTTTGTTCATCAGCTTAATTCATCCAAAGAGAAATTAGTTTCTATAAAAAATAATTTACCTGTTCCTGTAAATGGTGCTACTGACTCTGTAAGGGGAAGATTGAGTTCGTTAACACAGGCAGCTTTTGAAACTTCCCGGTATTTATTGTATAACAATAAAAAGAAATAGAAAGTTTGCAATAAAAAATAAACTTGTTCTGCTGGTAAACATCAAAGTTTTTTCTACACCTTTGAGTCACCAACTAAAACAACTAACTCATGGCCGGAAAGAAAAACGCTGCAATAGGTTTTATTTTCATCACACTTTTATTAGACGTAATTGGTTTTGGTATCATCATACCAGTGATGCCGAGGCTTATAGCGGAATTAAAACATGTTAGCATTAGTGAAGCAGCGCCTTACGGAAGTTTTCTTACTTCCGTATATGCGGTTATGCAATTTATTTGTGCCCCTATTATTGGTAACCTGAGTGATAAATATGGAAGAAGACCAGTGTTGTTGTTCTCCTTATTTGGTTTTGGTGTTGATTATTTGTTTTTATCATTTGCTCCATCTTATGGATGGTTGTTTTTTGGAAGGGTAGTAGCCGGTATTACAGGCGCCAGTTTTACTACCGCTTCTGCATATATAGCGGATGTAAGCACAACTCCTGAGTCAAGAGCAAAAAACTTTGGAATGATAGGAGCAGCATTTGGTTTAGGATTTATCATTGGTCCCGTGATAGGAGGTGAGTTAAGTAAGTTTGGATTAAGAGCTCCATTTTATTTTGCGGCGGGCTTAACGCTATTGAACTGGTTATATGGATATTTTATATTGCCTGAATCATTAAGCAAAGATCACCGGCGACCATTTGAATGGAAGAGAGCAAATCCGGTTGGTTCTTTATTGCACCTAAAGAAGTATCCGGCTATAAGCGGATTGATATTTTCATTTGTATTTATTTATATAGCTGCTCATGCTGTACAGAGTAATTGGAATTACTTTACCATTTATCGTTTTAAATGGAGCGAAGAAATGGTAGGCCGTTCGTTGGGAATGGTAGGTATTCTCGTGGCATTAGTTCAGGTTGTACTGGTAAGAATAGTTAATCCTAAAATAGGGAATGAAAAAAGTGTATATACTGGGCTTGTGTTTTATTCTTTGGGAATGTTATTGTTTGCGTTTGCCACACAGGGATGGATGATGTTTGTATTTTTAGTTCCTTATTGTTTAGGTGGTATTGCAGGCCCTGCTTTACAGGCAATATTGGCTGGTCATGTTCCACCAAATGAGCAGGGTGAATTACAAGGAGCTTTAACCAGTATAATGAGTGCTACTTCTATTTTTGGTCCATTGATAATGAATAATCTCTTTTATTATTTTACTCATGAAAGGGCTCCTGTGTTATTTCCGGGTGCGCCGTTTTTGCTGGGAGCAGTGTTAATGCTGGCAAGTGCTGCAGTGGCTTTCTATGCGTTACGTCACGAAAAATACCTGGCACATAAGGAAGCATTGACTAAAAAAGAGAAACGGTAAAATCACTCAATCTTTAATACTTTACTTACTTCCAGTTTATACATGCGGCTGATGGGCAGTTCTGTTTTGGCGATACCAATTAATTCGTTGGTATAAGATTCAATTTTATTTAATGCAACGATATAAGAGCGGTGAATGCGGATAAAATTTTCTTTTGGCAGCATTTCTTCAATAGAAGAAATGGATTGTTTGGTGATAATGGTTTTATTTACAGTGATCACTTTTATATAATCTTTCAAACTTTCGATATAAAGAATATCATTCAATGATACTTTTAAATTTTTGCGATCGGCCCTCAGACTAATGAAAGCATCTGTAAGGTTATTTGTTTTGTTATTGCCATTGAAATTATTTTCACTTACCTGCAGCGATGTATCCATTACCTTATTAACTGCTTTCAGAAACCTTTCAAATGAAATCGGTTTTAATAAATAATCCACCGCATCCAGTTCAAAACCTTCCACGGCAAATTTTCTGAAGGCAGTGGTGAAAATTACTTTAGGTGGTTTCTTTAATGTTCTTATTAAATCTGTGCCGAGCAATTGCGGCATTTGTATATCCAGGAACAACAAATCAACTGCATGATTTTGTAAAAAGGTTAATGCCTCGATAGCATCCGCACATGTACCGGCTAATTCCAGGTGCTGAACGGAGTTGATATATTTTTTTAATACCTCCAGTGCAGGCGGTTCATCATCCACTGCTAAACAAATAATTTTTTTATCAGGCATATGAAATGTTTTGAATGGCTGAATAATTTATTTTATCCTGTGTGTTTTCAATGGTTGAGTTCTCATAAAGCAGTACCTGCATCTTTACAGAATAAGTATCCTCAGTGGAGGTGATTTCAAGTGTATGATTCCCGGGGTAAAGCAATCCCAGTCTCTTTTTTACATTCGATAAACCAATCCCGTGTTTTGCAGAGGGTGATGTTTCTATTAACTCTTTGCTGTTACTAAGGTTAAAAATAAGCTGATTATTTTTTGTTTCAATTAAAAGATCTATCCATTGGTTTCCCCTGATTTTTCCGGCTCCATGTTTAAAGGCATTTTCTACAAAAGGTATCATTAATAAAGGGGCTACCAGTTTATTTTTAAAGTCACCTGTAATTTGAATTTTCATTTCCAGCCGGTTGCCATAGCGAACTTTTTCCAGGCCAATATAATCTTTGATCAGCTTAATTTCTTTTTCAAGAGTTACCAATGATTTTTCACCTTCAGTACGCATGTAATCAATCATTCCGGTTAATTTATCAACCAAACCTGCAGCTACCATAGGTTCTTTCAATGAAAAGGCATAAATATTATTGAGTGTATTAAAAAGAAAATGCGGATGTACCTGTGCTTTTAATAACTGAAGTTCAGCTTGTGTATTTTCCTGTATCAGCAGTTCTGTTTCCCGTTGTTTTTTATACCAGTCCTTATAATATTTTATGGATAACATGGCGCAAGTGGTGGGCAATGCCCCGCTAAAATTAATATTGGAATAGTAGCTAAAGATAAAAAGAGTAAAGTTTGGCGTATTTATGCGTGTACTTGTATGTGCTGCCCAGTTTTCTGACTGAACAATATTCATCATAAAATACAGGGATGCGAAAGTAAAAAAATAGGAGACGATGATGAGTAAAAACATAGCGATAAAGAAATCCCTGAATTTATTGAGAGCAATGAATCTTGGAATAATAAAATATACGGACGTGTAACAAAAAAATAAAATAGGGAGAAGCCTGTTAGTAGAACGAACTGCATTGTATGCAATCATACTTTTTAACTGAAAGCCGGGAAAGTTCAACTGAATAGTCATGGCAATAACATACCACGCAATCCAGAAGGCAATATGTCTGCTGATACGATAATTTTTTTTGCCGGAAAATATAAAATCATGCAGACGCATAAAAAGGTTCGGTTTTGTTTAATTGATGTGTATGAATAGGTTGTTCATCGGTTTCTATTGACAGCAACAGGCTGAGAAAATTATTTTCGAGGTAACTGTCCAGACGATATTTATCTGGATATAATAATTGAATACGGTGAAGGGAATTTTTTAAAATGCCTGGCAGGCTTTCATTGTTTTCTTTCGTATAAAAAATTCCTTTAAAGTTCAGCTGAAAGAGTAGCATATTTTGCTCGCAGGCGATTTTTATTTTTAATTCCAAAGCCTCCTGTTGTTTCCCCTGCACATGCTCATAAATATTTTGCACCACAGATAATAAGAGCAGCGGTGGGATTTTGAGATGCGTAAATTTCTGGGTATTGTCATCTACTGTTATATCCAGTTTTCCGGTCATCATTTTCATTTCGAGTGAGGTGTATTCTTTTATCATTTGTATTTCCTGGGGTAATGACACATACTCCTTATCATTATCGTATAAACTATAACTCAGCAAATCAGACAGACTTAAAATAACAACAGGAGACTCCGGTGAACCTGTACGGAGGAGGAAGGAAATTTTTTTAAGTGCATCAGACAGAAAAGCCGGATGAAAATTAGCCTTTATGCGTTGCAACTCGGTCGTGGCTTTTTTGCGCTTTAGATTTTCATTTTCTTTTTGTTTTAGATAATCTATTTTAAAAAGTTTAATAATAGTAGCCAGGCCACTGGTGGCAAAGCTTATTCCCAATCCGTTTGTAACTGGCTGGTATATCCTGTATTGAACGGGCAATTGTTCAAAGGGCAAAGGTTGAGTAAGTATAGCGAGCAGTCTTGTAAGCAACCAGGCATGAATAATATTTAATAACAGCAGGAAAATCATTAAAACTGCAAAGGCAAGATATTTCCCTTTCAACAGGAACCGGGGTAGTAAAAAATATATCGAAAAATAAACAGACAAGATACTTACAGGAAGATAAATCATCTTTTGTACTGCCTGTATCCTCATTTTAGCTGAAAAAAATTCTTCCGGTGTTCTAAAAAAGAAGTTGATCAGTACTATGTAGCAAGCTATACACAGCCACATGGTTAAATGCCTGCTAACCCGGTGTACCGGCTGGTTGCTGAATATGAACTCCTGTTTGGTCATTACTGAAACGACGTCATTAAGAAACTCTTTGAGATAACTATATTAAATTTATACAATCTCTTATAATCTGAAAGCAATTCCTGCGAATAAAAGATAATTACCTGAGCCGCCTGGACTATGCGTATAAGTGCCTGTGATTTGCGTTGCTAACTGGTCGGGTATATTTTGTTTTATTTTTCTTTTTATCACTACAGGAACGTATGCGTATATATCCACTTTTTTTGTTCGGTATGTAATTCCGGGTTCCACTGAAATGTTGTAACCAGCTCTTCTCGTTCCGTTGCTACCCCCAATCAGATCTTTCACCGGTATCCCTTCTTCTCTTAATCCACCTGAAAATACCCAATCACCGGCTACCGCATTTGCACCTATTCTTATTGCATACTGATCCGTAACGCTGGCAACTGTATTGTATGTTTTTAACTGAAGTGAGGTAGCAGTTCTGCCAAACAAAGTTGAACTGCCGTTTTGCTCCCGTGGATTACTCAGGTAATAGAAATTTCCATAGAGGCTGATGCTTTTAGTTAGAAAGTAAAACGTATTTAGCTCTGCAACAATTCCGGAACCGCCATCACCTAATTGTATAGCAGGATTAACCGGTGCGGATACATAGGTCGTATCATTCCTGTAAAAATTATCCTGGTATTTATAATCACCAGTAGGTAATTTAATACCGAGACCTGCTTCAATATTAAAATTTTGATTAACTCTTGGAGTAATCAACCATTTGTAAGCAGTAATTCTAATATCACCAATACCGGAAGAATGGGTAGTGTGTTTTGTTGTGTTAGGGCCACCATGCTCGCCATTTGTTTCCCTGCTGTTTACAAGGTAGGGTAATGATAAGGCAACCGACCAGCCTTTATTGAAAATACGGGTGAGCAAAATCTCCATCGTATAACTTTTTGTTACGGATTCATTTTGTGAAGGGGTTTTTTGATCGGTAGTTCCCTTAAAATCACGAAATGCCTTGAAGTAACGCTGGTTAATGTTGATTTGCCAGTTATCACTTGAAAAAGCATTGGTGCCGTGCAGGTACTGGCCAAAGCCATTAATGCTTCTTATAGCCACACAACCCTGTGCATAACAGAGATGATTGACTGTGATCAATAAAAGGCTGATAATAATCTTTTTCATTGTGTTGCGTTTAATGATTAATGTAGTTGGTTTATGAGTAAATAAATTGATGATTAATAAAATTGGTTAAAACAGCTTCATTAGCAAATTGTAATTGTAATGTTAGCCGTACACTAAAAATACTTTCGTTAGAAGTTACCGTCAGTTCATGTTTTCCCGGGTAAAGCAATGCCAGCCTTTTTTTCACATTCATCAGCCCTATGCCTGTTTTATTTTTATTTTGCACAGGCGCAGGTGGTTTACTGTTTATTAATGTAAAATCAAGAACATTGTCTTCAGTTTTTATACTCAACTGAATCCATTGTTTACCCCGCATCATACTGGTACCATGCTTAAATGAGTTTTCAACAAAAGGGATCATGACAAGTGGCGCAATTAATAAATTATTCTTAGTGTTATTTATATCAACCCACAGATCCAACCTGTCTCCATATCTTACTTTTTCCAGGCCAATATAATCTCCCAGCATTTTTATTTCTTTCTCCAGCGGAACAAGCTCCACGTTGCAATCAGTGATCATATACCTGAGCATATCCGATAATTTTTCCACTAATTCTTCTGCCTGTGCCGATTTACTCAGAGTGAAAGAGTAGATATTATTAAGTGTATTAAACAGGAAGTGCGGGTGTACCTGTGCTTTGAGTAATTGCAGTTCAGCATTAGCATTTTCTCTAACCAGCATTTCATTTTCTTTTTGTTTGAGGTGCCATCTTTTAAAAGTTTTTAGCGATAATAACATAGCACATATTAAGGGTGGGTTGCCAAAAATGCGGATAAGAGTACCCCGCATAAAAAGGAAAGGATGTTCTTTGGTAAATCCGATGGCTGTTTTCATACCGGGACTTATAAAAGCATTTGCAATGCTAAATAGGATAGTGACTGCCAGTAGCAGCACAAGCCCCAGAACAAACCAACCATATTTCTTAGTATAAAAAAATCGGGGTACGAGGTAATAAATGATTGAATAGGAAATCAACATGTTTGTCAACACCCCCCATATTAGTGCATTTGAACTGATAGTAAGAATTGTACCTGTAGTTAATGTTTGTGGAAATAAAAAGCTAATTCTTACCCAATGGTAAATATAAACAGCCAGCCAGAAGATGAAATGGCGTTTGAACCGGTTAACCCGATCACTGGCAAAAATTAAATCATACAGCTTCATATATTTTTAGTGATATACTGTTTGTGTTTACATTTTTTGCTGGCAAATCAGCAAGGAAAAGATTTATGGTAATGGTAACTTTATCAGGATGAGTAAAAATTTCGATATTATGCGTACCGGCATAATGATTTTGTAACTGCATACGGGTAGCTGCTAATATTTCATTGGGGAGATGGCTGACAGTAAAATTGTTTTCTTCCGGCATAATGGTTAATTGAAAAAGTAATTGATGATCCGTTTTCCTTTTAAATAGAATATCAGCATAAAGCTTGTAGTCATTTGTGGCAAGCAGGTATTCAATTACCACTTCACAAAGTGATAAAAAAATAAGTGGAGGAATGTGAACATCAGCCAGGCTATTGTCGGTAATCAAATTACTTTTTACTCTTTGTGCAGTACTTTTTTCTTCCAGTGCCAGGTAGTCTTTTATAATATCTGTTTCCTTGCTAAGCAATACTCTTTCCTTTTCACTTTCATACAATACATAACTCAGCATATCCGATATCTTTAAGATTAATAAAGGAGAGTTGACCGAACCTTCCCTGATGTTTGCTTTTATAGTAGCCAGTGCATGAAAAAGAAAGCGGGGATTAATTTGAATCTTGAGCAATTGTAATTCAGCCCAAATTTTTTTAGCGGCCAACTGTTCATTTTCTCGTTGTTTCAGATACCAAGTTTTCATTGCTTTAATACCGCCGGTAATACCCAATAAAGTAAGTGGCAGAAAAATACTATTTACCACAGCATTGTATTTATTCATACTTAAGGTTATTTGCTGTACCGGAATGCCGGTTTGCGAATGAACATATAATAAACCGGCAGTGTAACAAAGCACAAAATCAATTATCAGCAGGGATGCAGTTAACATCATAAATACAGAGAGTTTGCTGCGATATAAAAACCCTGGTATTATCCATAAAATAAAAACGTACACTGATATTATATATACAGGAAGAAAATGAATAAGATTGAAAGCGGCCTCAGCAAATGTTCTTGTTTTCAGTGCTTCATTGGTAGAGCCTACAATGAGGTTTTGAATAATAAAGTGTACACAAAATACCAACCATAAAATTATGTGCCTGCTGATGCGGTGAACCTTGTTGTTTGAAAATATAAGCTCCTGGGTAGTCATGCAGTTGGCTTCTTGCTTAAAGTTAGGTAACATATTGAGGCCGAAATAAAATTTTAGCCTGTTGCATTTCTTCGGCGACGAATGGCAAATAGCGACAATTGCTGCTTAATTACCTCCTTTCTGTGCTAAATATTTTTGTTAATGCCTCTTCGGTCTCTATTCAATTCTTACAGCTAAAAAGGAAATTAACTTAACTGAAGAATCATTTTCTAACCGCTAAACTTTATAAAAATGAAACCCGGCAGTAAAATAACCAGCATTACTTTAATTATCGCAACGATAATTATTTTATCAGCCTGCAAAAAAAAGGATCACATTCAAGATGTCACTCCTCAGAGTAGTGTTACGGGTGTGGTTACAGACCTTAATAATAATCCTGTGAGCAATGCAACCGTTAAAGGTGGAACGGCTACTGCAACAACAGATGCCAATGGCAAATTTTCTCTTACGAAGGTGCAGTTCAATTTAGATTCCGTAGTGGTGACAGCAACTAAAGATGGATTCTTTGATGGCACAAAAAAATTTGGAGCAAGTAACAATGCTGTTAGTAATGCAAGCATTCAGCTAATACCAAAATCTGTTTCGGGAACATTTACAGCCTCTTCCGGGGGTAATGTTTCTATTACAGGCGGCAGTGCAGTTAATTTTGGTGCAGGATTTATCACAGCATCTAATGGCAATGCATATTCCGGAAATGTTTCTGTTTCGGTTCACTACTTAAATCCTACTGACCAGGCTTTCAGCACAAGTGCACCTGGCAATTTAAAGAGTGCCGGTAATACTAATCAATCGGGAGCTCTTCAATCCTTCGGAGTTATTGCAGTTGAAATGAATGATGCTTCGGGAAACAAACTGCAATTGGCCAGTGGGAACACCGCTGCTATTACCATTCCCATTTCTTCAGCATTACAAAATAAAGCACCATCATCCATACCTCTTTGGTATTTTGATAACACTAATGGTGCATGGAAACGGGAAGGCACTGCAACAAAACAAGGCAATAATTATGTTGGCACTGTTAAACATTTTACTTTTTGGAATGCAGGTGACCTTGCAGGCAGTGTAAATCTTACTGCTACATTTATTGATTCCATCAACAGAACCCCGTTTGCAAATAGAAAGGTTACTATCACAAGGTCTGATTCAACCAGTAAAAGTGATTTTACCAATAGTTCTGGAACTATAAGTGGCCTGGTACCAGTTAATGAAGTTTTGAAAATGCAGGTGCTTGATACCTGTGGTGTTATTGTGTATTCAAAAAATATTGGCCCGTTTGGTGCAGACACTATTTTGCCAAATATAAATGTTACCGCCGGTAATTGCGGTGATTCAACTCAATACATTAACCTTACGCTGAATGGAGTTAATTACTCATGGTATTACGCTTCCACTTCTGGTTCACATGGAGATACTACAACAAGTATTATTGGTGGCAGAACAGATAGTTTACCTTATGTTCAGGGTGTTATATGGTCTGCTAATACTTCACCCGGCAATTACACTTTCAGTCTTTATACAATAATAAATAACACCACTTCTTATAACACTTATGTTCAGGATAATCTTAACACAGAAGTTACACAATATGGCGGGGTGGGGCAATATATTAATGGTAGTGCATCTGGCTGGGTTAAAAACTTTCCCGTAGCTACAACTGATTCTTTTCCATTTTCAATCAATTACAGGGTCAGACGTATCAAATAAGAAATATCAAAACGAAAAGCAAATCAATTATCAATAATCATTTAAATCTACAACAATGAAACAAGTAAAAAACAAATTACTAATGGCAGCAACTGCCATAGTATTATTATCCTCCTGTCAAAAAGAACAAAATCTAAAAAATGAAACTTTTGAAACCTCCATTGCCAGTTCATCTGCTGTCCAGAAATCAAAGTACAACACGTTCAATGGCGATGAGATTATAGTGGGAAACGGTTATGCCCACACTTTTGTAACACAGAGCCATACAGGAGTACCAAAGGAATTAGGAATTGTATTTACGGACGAAGCATTGTCTGGTTTGCCAACTACCAATGCTCCTTATGTTTTGGATTTTCATCCCAAAGCATTGGAGTCAACTCCTTTTAAGCATCTTGCAATGGGTTGGAGTGCTAATGGTCACCCGCTGCCCGGTGGTGCATTCATTCCCTCT
This sequence comes from Sphingobacteriales bacterium, assembly GCA_016200915.1. GTDB lineage: Bacteria > Bacteroidota > Bacteroidia > Chitinophagales > Chitinophagaceae > AWTP1-9. The sequence continues at coordinate 36,846 of JACQDV010000039.1, read as the reverse complement.
CATTTCGATATTCGTTTTTTTATGATGAGTCTTGAAGACAGACTTGCTATTCCGGCTCCTCCGGCGCCATCAATTTTGTTGCTGCCACCTGCAGGATTTATGCCCGCTAATTATATTGCCGATGCTGCTATACCACAATTGGGAGTACACTGGGCGCCCAATAATTTTACATCGGGTTCTACTATAAATCACACGCTGATACTGGGTTCCTATAATGGCAGCTTTACTTTTGTTTCTCCAATCGTGACAAGAACAACGCTGGCAAGTGGCGTATCGGTATCGCTGCCTTATGCACAGCCGCAATACTTTGCCCAACATGGGTACTATCCTACAAAGTATAATATATATGAAGATGACAAAAACCGGCACTATGTAACGCTTAGTGATTTTGTTTGGAGGTAATGATATTTTTTGTGAAAATGAATTGGCTGCAGGAAAAGCAGGAGAGAATATTTTAAACTCTATAAAGTTTTTAAAAGAGTAGTGTAGTTTATTTTCCTTCAAAACCGTTTATAAAAAAGTCTGCATAAAGTTGCTTATAAGAGCAGTTGACCGGGGGGTCATAAAGCTTAAAACTTTGTGCAGGTTTTTTTTGTGACCGTAGTAATTTACCGGTAATGGGCGACGAATGAAACCGGCAGATGATTGATGAGCTTTTTATATGACAGAAGATGAAAAGTTTTATTTACAGGTTAAATATATTATGAATGCATACTGTGGTCGAATAAGAAAATTAACGGCGTTTCTGTAAAGTAGTTTTGGGTTGTCAATCAAAAATTAACCACTAAAAACTACAATCATGAAAAAGCAAATTATCTTCCGCATTACTGCAATTACTTTGTTCGCATGTATAACAAACTTATTAATGGCACAGCAAACCGACAGTAAAAACCTGCCTGATGTAAAAGTTACTTCTACTATTGTAAAAATGAATGAAAGAGTATGGAATACTTTCCAGGATGAGTTCAGGGGTGCAACCAATGTAACCTGGTATAAAGTTGATAAAGATTACCTCATTAAGTTTGTAATGAATGATATTGCCCAGAAAGTATTGTATAACAAAAATGGTCAGCAGATATATCATATCTCTTATTTTGAAGAACATGAAGTACCCGTTACTATCAGCACCCGGTTGAAAAATCAATTTAAAGGCTTTAGTATTAAACTGGCACTTATGGTTGAAGAAAACGAAAGAGTAATTTGGGTAATAAATATGGAGAATGAAGAAAAATTATTGTTTATAAGAATAGAAGATGGTGAAGTTGAGCTGGTAAAAGAACTGGGAAATGCAAAAGAATAGAATTTTGTATAAGCGATATAATACACACTTGTCTGATATGCTAAACTAAAACGTGGTTTATAATTGGACAATTGACGAGTCCGGCTTCCGCCGGACTCGTTTTTTATGGAAAAAATACAATTGCTGATAAAAGACTTTCTTTTGTATATTCATTAAACAATTTTACATTATGCAAAAGACACTCTTATCCCTTGCTGCTATTTTATATCTTATTTCATGTAACAAACAATTAAAGTCCGAAGAATTATCAGGTGAAAGTATTACCAATACTAATAGTGGGGCAGTTACAGCTACAGTTAGTGCAACCGGCATTTGTGATTATGATTTAGATGAAACAACATTGACTTCAACTGGCTGGTCAAAAATTTTTGAAGATAATTTCTCAACCGATCTAAGCAACTGGAACATCTGGACGGGTGGTGCTTTTAATAATGAACTTCAATATTACCAGGCACCAAACTTAGTATTGAGCAATGGTGTTCTGAATATCGTTGCCAAAAAAGAAACGGTAACAGGAGCTACCACACCATTTGATGCAACTCCCCAAACATTCAACTATACTTCCGGAAGAATTGAAAGTAAAATATTGTACTCCGCTTCATCCACTTCACCAAAAGTGAGAATGATCTCAAGAATTAAATTACCACCAGGTTATGGTATGTGGCCGGCTTTCTGGAGTTATGGTGATCCCTGGCCTACGCAGGGCGAAATTGACATATTGGAAGCAAGAGGACAAGAACCATTTCAATACCAAACCAATTATTTTTACGGAAGAGCAGCCAACAGAAATTTAGTTCGTAACGCCAGCACAGTTATTATTTCCAATGTAAACCTGCAAACCTGCTGGCATGTGTATGAATTGATATGGGCACAAAACAGTTTGACCTTTTTGTTAGATGGACAAATTGTGGATACGAAAACCGGTGGTTATGTTTCCAACCTCTTCGGTAAAAAAGAAAAAATCACTTTAAATGCTGCAGTAGGCGGGGCTTTCTTTACTAATTTGGACCCTTCACAAATTCAGCCGGGCACCATGCAGGTTGATTGGGTAAAAGTGTTTAAAAGCAATTAGATTTGCAGCATGTCACCCCTGCTTATTACCAACATTAAGCAACTGATTAATGTTAGGAAAGAAAATCATTTAGTAAAAGGAAAAGAACTTTCTGTACTTCCTTCTATTGAAGATGCCTGGCTCATTATTGAAGATGGAATCATTGCTGAGTATGGCAAGATGGAGCAACTGTCAACTGTCAACCGTCAACTGTCAACTATAGACGCTTCCGGACAATTCATTCTTCCTGCCTGGTGTGATAGCCATACCCATTTAGTATTTGCTGCCAGCAGAGAAGAAGAGTTTGTAGATAAAATAAAGGGATTAAGCTATGCGGAAATTGCAGCGAAAGGTGGTGGAATATTAAACTCAGCAAGAAAGTTGAATGAAACATGCGAAGATGAATTATTCAATCTTGCCTGGAAAAGATTAGAAGAAGCAGCCAAACTCGGCACCGGTGCTATTGAAATAAAAAGTGGTTATGGATTAACCGTGGAAGGAGAATTGAAAATGCTTCGGGTGATTAAGCGGTTGAAAGAAAAATCAAACCTAACTATTAAAGCTACTTTCCTCGGTGCACATAGTTACCCGATTGAGTATAAAGAAAATCATCGTGGCTATATTGATTTAATAAAGAATAAAATGCTGCCGGTGATTGCTGCAGAAAAATTGGCTGATTATATTGATGTGTTTTGCGAAACGGGTTTCTTTTCACCTGAAGAAACGGAAGAGATATGCAAAGCCGGAATGCGTTATGGATTGAAACCAAAGATTCATGCCAATCAATTGAATTTATCCGGTGGAGTAGAAGTTGGTGTAAAGTTAAATGCAGTATCTGTTGACCATTTAGAAACAATGGATGAATCAACTATTAAAACATTAGCTACATCTAACACTATAGGCACATTATTGCCAACTGCTGCTTTCTTTTTAAGAATGCCTTTTCAACCGGCAAGGCAATTAATTGATGCTGGTTGCGGTATTGCACTGGCAACAGATTTTAATCCCGGCTCTTCACCAAGCTATAATGTGAATTTGGTTGTAGCGATGAGTTGTATTCAAATGAAGATGTTACCGGAAGAAGCCATCAATGCAGCTACCATCAACGGAGCATATGCAATGGAGATGGAAAAAGAATTAGGAAGTATATCTGTTGGTAAAAAAGCAAATCTCATCTTTACTAAGCCTATTCCATCATTAGCTTACTTACCTTATTCTTTTGGTACAAATTTGATTGATAAAGTAATGATAAACGGAGAATTTATTTAACTTCCACCAATGAAGCATTTAAAAGTTTACACCAAACAGGATATTCTCAGTCTTACAACGATCAGGCGGTTTGAAACAAAAGTGGGAGAGCGGCTTTATACTATCAAAGATGTTTCTCAACTGGAAGAATCAATTGATCAGTCACCGGCTAAATATGTATTATTTGGTATTCCTGAAGAAATTGGTGTTAAGGCTAACCAGGGTAATGGCGGAACTGAAACGGCCTGGATTCCTTTTCTGCAATCATTCTTTAATGTGCAGAGTAATGATTTTTTTAGCGGCGATGATATACTGATGCTCGGTCATTTTGATTTTGGCGATATGAAATGGCTGATTGATAACAATGCTCATGGACAGGAAGAAAAAATTGAGGCCTATCGTCATGCAGTAATTACGATTGATGATGAAGTGGAAAACTTAGTTAAGATTATTACTTCTTTTAATAAAATTCCTATTGTTATTGGTGGCGGACATAATAACGCTTATCCACTTATAAAAGGTTCGGCCAAAGGATTGCATAAAGCAGGTTTATTGCCAATGGCTCAAATCAATGCTATCAATTTAGATGCACATACGGATTATCGCCCATCTGAAGGAAGACATAGTGGTAATGGATTTCGTTATGCAGAAGAAGATGGTTATTTACAGAAGTATTGTGCTATTGGTATTCATGAAAATTATTTACCGCAGAACGTATGGCTGGATATTGTAAACAATCCTTTTCTTGATTTTATTACTTATGAAGATATTTTCATTCACGAAAAAAGAAACTTTATACAGGCCGTAGCACACGCCACCGGTTTTACAGAAGATAATTATACCGGTGTTGAACTCGACCTTGATGCTGTTGAACATGTGTTGAGCAGTGCTATTACCCCGTCTGGTATTTCACCATTACATGCACGGCAGTACATTAATTTTGTTGCTATAGACAGCAAAGTAGCCTATGTACATATTTGTGAAGGCGCTACACAATTAAGTGATGGAAGAAAAGATGAATCAACGGGTAAACTGATCAGTTATTTGGTAACTGATTTCATCAAAGCACACAAACAGTGATTATATATTTAATGAGCTATTATCACCAGGTTTTTTCTCAGTATTCCTTTTTCACTTATCCATATCACTTCATACATTCCTGATGGTATATTTTTAATCAGCAGGGAAGTTTGTTTCGTATTTCTTTGCACATTGGCCTGAAGTACTACTTTACCACTTATGTTAACTATTTTTATTTGTGCTGCATTAACCGTGGCCGGATGTTTTATGTTTACAATATCACGGGTTGGATTAGGATAAAGGAATAGTTGTTTATTGTCTTGGTAAAGCGGGTCATTAACGGCAGTAGCACTATAAATAAAACCATCTTTTGAAGCAGTGCCTCCTGTTGTGGTAACAGTAACCGCTCCACTGTTTCCCGTACCCACTACAGCAATGATGCTGTCCTGCGAAACAATTGTAAAAGATAAGGCCGGTGTACCACCAAAAGAAACATTTGTTGTTTCATTAAAATTAGTTCCGGTAATAATTACCTGGTCACCATATCCTGCTACTGTTGCAACAAAAGAAATAATTGTTGGTGGAGGAGGAGTAGCTTCATTCATGCGGTTACGCAATACTCTAACAATGTTTAAGCCAGTATAAACGAGGCAGATTTCTGGTTTTGAATCTCCATCCAAATCTCCAATAGTTGTTATCCTGTCGGGAGCAAAATCCATTTTATACGCAGGCGCAAAGGCAACTCCGTTTACATCGCTGATGTTTTTAATCAGTGAAAAATTATTGTAACCAATATCTCTTCCTATAATATCCTGTTTGCCATCTCCATTCAAATCACATACATTAACTGCAATAGCGCTGGTTTGTAGTAGTTGTGAAAACGAGCCATTGGAATTTTTATAAACATACTTGCTGGAAGCAAAATCAGATACATCAGGCGAACTAAAATTTCCGGTAAAGGGAGTGTAGCTGTCGTATCCATCATACAGATAGGGATCGTAGCCAATTAAGTTTACTGTAAAGAAAATAAATTGTCCAAGGTTAGTAGTGTTTTTAAAAACATATAAAGAAGATGCCTGGTATAGTCCTACTATAACATCTGGCTTACCATCATTATTAACATCACTAACTGTCATTCCTGATGTGACCCCCCTGTTATAAAAGGGATTTCCAAAGTTCCAGAGTGTTGGTGTAGGAAATGAAAGTGTTCCGTTGCTGCTCTGATTTTGAACAACATAAATTCCTCCATTGTCCACAGCACATTCTGTACATAAATAAACAATATCCATCCTGCCATCTAAATCAAAATCGGCTGTTTCAATAAATCCGGCGTTGTTATACATTCCCCCGATTTCATAAGCTTTAATAAAGCTAATATTACCCGGAGTACTTTGATTCCGGAAAATATAAATTTTGGGAGTACTGCCTGCACTGGAAATAACCAGGTCTTGTTTGCCATCACCATCCATATCTGCAATGGCTATGGCTTTGGCATTAAATCCAATCTCCTTGTCAATTCTTGAAGAAAATGTCAGTCGTCCGGGAACACTCAGATTACGATAAATTGAAATAAAAGTAGATCCGTTATTTATAATTACCATATCCGGTTTACCATCACCGTCTATATCAGTATGTTTTACATCATAAGGTGCACTGCCAGTTGTAAAATCGGTTTTGCCGGCAAATGAATTTTGATCGAATGCATTTGGATCAACCGGGAAAGTAACAGTAAATCTTTGATCAGATGCTGCAGTAAGATGAGTGGTTAATGATGTTACGGTTATTGGTTTGTACCCTGCACCTGCCGGAACGGTAACAATAACTTTATTTGCAGTGGCTGAAACAATGGATGCTCTTACACCTCCAAAATAAACGGCATTATTAACTGCTCCTGGTTGAAAATTAATCCCTGAAATAGTAACTGTTGTTCCTACCGGACCAATAGTTGGTGATATACGATAAATATGCGGAGTATTAATGAATTCCATCCAGGATGAACTGGTTGAATACTTTGATGTTGTTAAGTTTATATAACCAGTCGTTCCGCTACCCACAATGGCTTTAACTGTATCTGCAGCTATTACAGTGAATGAACTGGCCTGCACTCCGCCAAATGTAATGGACGTAGTTGGCAACAGGTTAGCACCAATAATAGTTACTTCAGCACCCGGCCCAATAACGGTGGGGCTTACCGAAGTAATAACAGGAGGCGGAATGAATGTGAAACCAGCTAATGAAGTATTACCACGATTGCTTTCAACACTTACAGACCCTGATGCTGAATACGCAACTCTTGCTTTAATCTGTGTTTGTGTAACTGAAATAATCTCTGCGGCATTAACTCCACCAAATTTTACAGCACTTATTCCATTATATTCAGTAAAATAGTTCCCATTAATAGTTACCGTATCTCCGATAGCTGCTGCCACAGGAGAGAAGGAGGTTATAACTGGCGGAGGATAATAAACAAAACCAGCTAACTTGGCTGTTCCATAAGCATTTGTAACACTAATATCTCCTGAAGATCCATTATTAATAACGGCAGTTATTGTTACAGAATCAACAATAGTGAACGAAGCTGCTGGTGTGCCACCAAAACTTACGGATGTTGTTCCGGTAAAGTTTAGCCCCTTGATGGTTATTACTGAATTATTAAATCCGGGATTGGGCGTGAATGAGGTAATGAGTGGTTTGGGTATATATGTAAAGCCGGGCAGGGATGAAGTACCGGCAGGAGTAGTAACACTAACACTTCCCGTAGCACCGGTTCCAACATAGGCATCAATTGTATTTGGATCAACGATAGTAAAACTTGCGGATATTCCACCCAATTTGACATCAGTAGCTTCATTAAAGTTTTGACCTTTGATTTCAACCATGTCATTAGTGGTAGCTGAAGTTGGCGTAAAGGAAAGTACGAGAGGTGGTCCTAAAAAAACAAAGCCAGACAATGATCCTGAATCAGCTGGTGTATTAACCTTAACATCACCTGTTGCACCGGTTCCTACCACAGCTGTTATGGTATTACTATTTACAATGGCGAATGAAGATGCAGACACCTCACCAAAACTTACTTTATTTACATCTGAAAAATTAAATCCACTGATGGTTACAGTGTTTCCCTGTCCGGCTTTTGTTGGAGAAAATGAAATAACCTGGGGTTTGGTGACACAGTTTTTCCAGATAGTGACTCTGTAAATTCCACTCCGGTAGGCTAAATCTGGTTTACCATCATTGTCAAAATCTGCACTAAGAACCGGATAGTTCCATGGAAATTGATACAGGACAGAAGAAGTAAAACTGATATTGCCTCCGGAAGAACTTCCATTTTTATAAAGAATGGCCTGATCAACTCCATTATTCAATGCCAGGTCGGGTTTGCCATCACCGTCAAAATCATTTATACATATTCCATCTACTTTAGATCCTGCTATCCAATTGCTGGCATCAAAATTAAATGATATATTACCTGTGGTACTGGTGTTACGAAAGAGCCTGCAGTAAGATGAATTAAGTCGTAGAGCAATATCTGGTTTTCCGTCATCATTAAAATCACCGATCTCTATTAAAGATGGCAATGAACCGCCATTTGGGATATCTGTTTTAGGAGCAAAAGATAAAGATCCAACGGTACTCGTATTTCTGAAAATGGTGATGGTACCGGCAAAGAAATTTGGCAAGGCAATATCTGGTTTGCCATCTCCATCAAAGTCAGCTGTTCTTATTTCTTCTATTGACCCCCCCACAGATTGCAAATCAATTTTTGGAGCAAAAGAAATTGTACCGCCAGTGCTTGTATTTCTTAATACAGATACAAATCCATCTATATTAACGGTATTGACAACCAAATCTAATTTGCCATCTTTGTCAAGATCAGTTACTGAAATTACAGCAGGTTGGGTAGCTGTTGAAAATTCCACCTTTGATGCGAAAGATATTATTCCACCACTTGTTGTATTCTTATAAACAGCAACTGTATTCGCATTGAAATTGGATACAACTACATCAAGTTTTCCGTCGCCATCTACATCGGCCACCGTTACCGCTCTTGGACTTTGATTGGTTGTAAAATCAATTTTTTGGGCGAATGAAATAATACCGTTTGCTGTGGTATTCTTATATACGGACATTGTGTTATTAAGCCTGTCAATCGTCACAATATCAATAAGGCCGTCGTTATCTATATCGCCCATGCTATATTTTGTTGTTTCTACAGATGAACTAACAGAATCAATACGGGATGCGTATTGAAAAGATTGAGAGGTAAATTCAGATGCGGCGCCAGAAAAAGTTACGCTAAAAGGTTTTGCAGAAAAGGCTGTTGCGTTATTTGTTGTTACATTAAAAGGAGTATATGTTGCTCCCGCCGGAACATTTACTGTTAAAGATGTGGTGGTTGCAGCAGTTACATTAGCTTTTACTGCACCGAAGTAAACGATGTTATTAGCAGCAGTTGAACTGAAATTACTGCCACTGATAGTTACTGTTGTTCCAACAGGCCCAGAAGTGGGGCTAAAGGAATTAATAACTGGTTGTGCATTTATTGCAAAAAAAGTAACAGTGCAAAGGGTAACTAAGGCAGTTCTTAAGGTTAGGGTATGACTAAAGTTTTTTCTCATAGCAGAGTATATATAAAGTTTTTAATAATGATACTTTTTACCAGTAGTTATAAGTTTAGTCTTGAAAAAATGTACTAATCGTATCAAGATGTAACAAGATAAAAAAAAGTCAGCAATATGTTTACTGACTTTTTCTGTGTTAACAATTTTATTATTGAAGCTGTTCCGTAATCTCTTTTTCATCAGCAATACCGTCTTTTCTCCAAACCTGTTTGCCATCTTTAAATATCAGTAAAACAGGTAATGCTTCTACATTATATTTCTTAAGCAAATCCAAATCACGACCGCCATCAACTTTTACCAGTGTTAATTTACCGGCATTTTTTTCGGTGATGGCTTTAATAGCTGGTTCCATTTTTTTACAGGGAGGGCACCACTCCGCACCAAAATCAACCAATACCAATGATGAACTTTTAATAGCCACATCAAATTCTTCTATGGTCATCTGCTTTTCATTAATCATTCCTTCTACAGGCAGACTGGCTTGCTTCCAGGCATTAATTCCACCTTTTAATTCATATACCTGAGCAAAACCGTTCTTACGGAATTTATCAGCAGCGGCAGCACTTCTTCCTCCACTTAAACAATACACATAAAGCGGTTTGTTTTTATCGAGGTAAGAAGTTCTTCTTTCAAATTCAGCTTTGTCATTCCAGTTGGCGAGTAATGAACCTTTTAAATGTCCGCTGGCATATTCACCGGGAGAACGGACATCTAATAATTGAATGGAATCTTTGCTGATGCCCGTAGCAAATTCATTGGCATCTAATTTTTCTTTTTGTGCTGATTTTTCCTGTGCATTACAGGCAAGAACAAACAAAGAAAATAAAAGGGCAACCGGGTAAACGGGATACTTCAACATTTTCATGAACGATTTTTTTGCAAAGTTACCCGATCTGAAAATAATTTGATGTCATTATAAAGACTATTTTATGCTCATACTGTCTCTATAGCCAGCAATGGTTCTAATTGCTCAATTTCCTCGTCTGTATAAATCCGGGATTCGATAAAGAAACGAACGCCCAACGGAATCTCTAATGAAAAACTGCTGCCACGGCCGGGAGTAACATTTAAAATTAACTGGGTATGCTGCCAGTATTCAAACTGGTCTTTACTCATATAAAATTTGCAGCCTTCAATTTCAGCGAGGCAAACATCGCTTCCTCCAATTTTAAATTCACCTTCTGCAAAACACATCGGCTGGCTTCCATCACAGCAACCTCCACTCTGATGAAACATTAGCGGTCCATGCATTGATTTTAATTTTTCAATCAATACTTTGGCTGCATCGGTACAAATAACTCTTGAAACTGGCATAACAATCGTTTTAAAAATAAAAAGGCAACGGCTCATCACCGTTGCCCGTAGTTTTGACCCAACTACTAAAAGAAGCCTAATTTATTTTTGCTGTAAGAGATCAGCATGTTCTTCGTTTGACGATAATGGTTGAGCATCATCTTATGTGTTTCTCTCCCAAAACCGGATTTTTTATAACCACCAAACGGAGCATGTGCCGGATAAGCATGATAACAATTCACCCATACACGTCCTGCCTGTATGGCTCTGGGCACCTGGTATAGTTCATGTGCATCTCTTGTCCACACACCGGCTCCTAAACCATACAAGGTATCATTGGCAATAGCAATCGCTTCTTCAGTTGTTTTGAAAGTGGTAACGGATGTAACGGGCCCAAAAATTTCTTCCTGGAAAATGCGCATCTTGTTATTGCCTTTAAAAATGGTTGGCTGAATGTAGTAACCGTGTTCTAATCCACTGTTCTGATGAAACGCTTCACCACCACAAAGCACTTGCGCACCTTCCTGCTTACCAATATCCATATAACTCAATATCTTTTTATACTGGTCTTCACTTGCCTGTGCACCCATCATTACGGTAGCATCTAATGGATTACCCAATTTGATGGCTTTAGTTCGTTGTACCACTCTGTCCATAAATTTTTCATAGATATTTTCATGCACTAATATTCTCGATGGACAAGTACAAACTTCTCCCTGGTTTAAGGCAAACATCACAGCACCTTCCACAGCTTTATCAAAATAATCATCATCTGCATCGGCAACAGATTCAAAGAATATGTTCGGACTCTTACCACCCAACTCCATAGTAACCGGAATAAGATTTTCAGATGCATATTGCATAATCAATCTTCCGGTAGTTGTTTCACCGGTAAAAGCAACCTTATTAATTCTTGGTGAAGAAGCCAATGGTTTACCAGCTTCAGGACCAAAACCAGTTACCACATTCAACACACCTTTTGGTAACAAATCACCAATCAACTCCATCATACACATAATACCGGTGGGTGTTTGTTCAGCAGGTTTAACAACAACGGTACATCCTGCTGCCAAGGCCGGTGCAATTTTCCATGCGGCCATCAGCAAAGGAAAATTCCAGGGGATAATTTGTCCTACAACGCCAATGGGTTCATGCAGGTTAATGCTTACGGTTGTTTCATCATGTTCGCTAACCGTACCTTCTTCACTGCGTATTACTCCTGCGAAATAGCGGAAGTGATCAACCACCAGCGGAAGATCGGCTGCTTTGGTTTCTCTCAGTGCTTTTCCATTATCAATGGTTTCAACAACGGCTAAGTATTCCAGGTTATCTTCAATTACCTGCGCAATACGTAATAAAATATTGCTGCGGTAACTGGCGGCAGTTTTGCTCCAGCTTTTAAAAGCTTCGGTAGCCGCATCAATTGCTTTATCAATGTCTTTTGCGTTTCCACGGGCGGCTTGAGTAAAAGGTTTTCCATCAACAGGAGAAATATTATCAAAATATTCCCCGCTGGAAGGAGCTACCCATTCTCCTCCAATGTAATGATCGTAACGGACTTTGAATTTCGGGCGGGCGGCCACATTTGTTTTTGGCGCAGCAACAGTTGTTGTACTCATATTTTGCAAGCTTTTTAGAGTGAAGTAATACACCAAGTTCAATTTTTGGATAGATAAAGGAGAGGAGCATTGTATTTTTAGATAGCACAATTGTACCTGATCATTTGCCATCATAGGATTTTTGCCTAATTTTCCCTTACATAAAACACATGTTTTGCCTGTGCGGAATCATTTAAATAAGATTGATCTCACTCACCCCAAGTACCTGCAAACGCTGGTAGAAAACCGTCGTGTATTCAATTTAAATAATTGTGAACTGAATGTATTTGAGAGTTACCAGGAAACATACCGTGTACCTTTAACGTTTAATGATTTTGTTATTACGAGTATGGTGAGAGGGAAGAAGGTGATGCATTTGTTTGATAAACCTGCCTTTGATTATTTACCGGGTGAAACAGTAATTGTTCCGGCAGATGAAACGATGGTAATTGATTTTCCTGAGGCACAGGCAGACAACCCAACACAATGTATTGCACTGGCAGTTGATGGCCGTTATATTACGGATACCGTTAATTACCTGAACACTTATTATAACAGCGATAAAGAAAATGAACATAGCTGGAAGCTCCAGTTTAATCAATATCATTTTGACAATGACACTGAGGTAACTGACCTCATCAACAAACTCATCCGTGTATGCAGCAGTGGAGATATAGCAAAGAATATTTATGCTGATTTAAACCTGAAAGAATTATTGATAAGATTGGTACAAAGTCAGCATTTGCTGCAGGTGAGTACGGAAGCGGATGCCAACAGCAATCATACCAGGCTACATTTTATACTCAACTATATCCACGAGCAATTAGTGAACAAAATAGAAGTGAATACACTTTGCCGAAAAGCATATATGGGACGCAACCAGTTCTTTAAATGGTTTAAAGAACAGTTTGGTGTAACACCACTCGATTATATCAACCGTGAACGCATCAAGCTTTCCAAGCAATTACTCTCCAATAAAAACAGCTCCATTTCCGAAGTAGCTTATGAATGTGGTTTTACAGATGTGAACTACTTTATTCGTTTATTTAAGAAAACAGAAGGCATTACTCCCGGTGCTTATAAGGAATGCATGATGGAGAAGTAAATGGGTGCATTTCAAATTCCCGTAAAGTATGGCTTTTTTAATTTTAAATAGCAGTCTTTTTATCCCCTCCACGGAGGGGCCGTAGTGTTTTAAAATAAAAGACTTTTTAATAGGGGTGGGTCAGGATGGGAAAATTTAAAATGCACCTAAGTAAACAGCGGTCTCCACTTTCAATTGTTTTTCCTAATTTGATTTCAAATTAAAATTATCAATGGGTTTACTGGCACTGGCAATTGCTCCCGGTTTGGCTATTTGTTTATTTATTATTTATAAAGACCGGTATAATGCTGAGCCATTAAAAAATCTCATCATCAGTTTTTTCTTGGGAGTATTGAGTGCTTTCCCTGCTGTCATATTTCAATTACTGACTACCAAACCAAGTGAACAACTTTTCGCTGACAAATCTTCAGCTATTTATAAAGCTTTCTTTGCTTTTTGTATTGTGGGATTTAGTGAAGAGGGAAGCAAATATCTTATGCTGCGTTTTTATGCATATCGCCGCAAAGCATTTGATGAACCATTGGATGGAATAGTTTATGCCGTTATGGTGGGAATGGGCTTTGCTACACTCGAAAACATATTATATGTAACAGAGCATGGTGTGGCAACCGGTGTTATAAGAATGTTTCTTTCAGTTCCGGCACATGGAACTTTTGCGGTGCTGATGGGCTATTTTGTGGGGCTGGCAAAATTCAATCCTGAAAAGCGATTACAATATTTAGTGAGCGGATTGTTTTGGGCAATCCTATTTCATGGAGCATTTGATTTCTTTCTTTTCCTGAATGATGTACCGTTGCTTTCTATTGGTGCATTAGTCTCATTTATTATTGCCTTACGATTATCTAAAAAAGCGATTAATAAGCACCAGGAAACTTCCCGGGTGAATCATCAGAATCATTTCAACAATTATAATTAATGATTGTTGTCCGACTAAGTTTTATTGTATTGGGCTGAAGCCTTTAAGGGTATCGCTTCCATAGCCCCGACCTTAAGGTCGGGGTAATAAAGTTGAATTCCAACGACTGTGGGCTTTAGCCCAATGTGGCAGGGCAATATTGATAATTAATGTGTATCATTATAGGAATTCCGTTAGCAATTCTATTCTCTGTGCTTTCTGTGATTGCCTCAGGTACCTCTGTTGTAAAAAAAGTAACCACAGAGTAACCACAGAGATATTCACAGAGCTACACAGTGTAATAAAGTATTTTGGTTTAAGCACAAGTAAGTTATTAAGCTTTCTTCTTAGCGATAGCGAGTTTCAATCCTTTAATGGCTAATGGTTCGCCGGGATCTTTTTTAAGTGAAGAAGAAAATGCAGCAGCAGCTTCTTTAAACTGTCCGTATTTAAGATGCATATAACCTAAGTATGACCTTGCTGGAGTTAACCAATCCTTTGGTTCATCATATACCATATCATCTTCTTTTTGCACCGCCACTTTTAATAAGCGAATAGCTTCTGTCTGATTATTTTCTTTATCAGCTATCATTGCCTGTAAAATATTGATGGCAACATTCCCTGCTGCATCAGGTGCATTAAAAACTCCATTGGGAATTTTCATATCAGCTTCCTGTATTAAATGTTTTAATGCTTCCACAGATGTTTTGGCTGCGGATAAATTTCCTTTAGCTGCATTCGCCATTCCCTGTGCATAATGCCAGATAGCAGTTGAAAAATGATGATTGCTGTTTGGCTGAGGTTCTTTTAATATATCATCCCATTGTTTGTAATAAACCATGGTGAACATAGGTGTACTCCATAAATACTGAACATAATCACCAACCGGTGCTTCCAATCCTAATGCGGATGTATCCAAACTGTTTCTGCAGGCAATGGCTGATTTAAGTGCATACGTATAATTCTCAACAAACAATGCGTTGGCAGCCTGCATATGCAGGTTATGCCATTCATACAGGAAAGCACCGTTGGTTACCGAAGGCATCAAGCCTTTATAATTATTATACTGACTTACCGCTTGTTCATTTACTATTGTTCCTTTTTTAAAGTAACCGGTTCGTATGTATATATGTGAAGGCATATGCACCATATGTGATAAGCCGGGAGTAATCGTTCCTAATTTATCAGCACTGGTTAATGCCTTGCCGGGAGTTAAAGAAGCTTCCCACATATGAACATTATAATGATTCAATCCGGGATGATTGGAATTATCCTGTAATCCTTTTGCTACTACTTCCAGTATATGTGGTGTCCATTCTTTTGGCTTGCCATCATGATACCAGTAATCCCATGGATGTTCATTCATCATTGCGTCAGCATATAAAGCAGCTACATCTGCATTGTTGCCATCAGAGTTAAACAACAGTTTCATAGCAGCCGTATAGTTTGCATTTAATATGGAACGTTTGATGGTAGTATCACTTGAATAATGCTGTTGTTGTGCTTCAATTAATTTTTTTTCTAATAGTAAAGCATTGGCTGAAAGTGAGGAGGCTTTTTGTATGGCGGCTAATGCATCAGGCGCCTGTGCATAAGCAAGATCATTAATATTAGGGCCATGGGAGAGAGCTTCCGCCCAGTAAAGCATAGCACAATTGGCATCAAATTCCTGTGCTTTTTTGAACGAAGCTAATGCTTCAATTATATGAAAGCCATAATACATGTTGATGCCCTGGTTAAAATAAAATTGTGCACTGTCGTTTTTAGTGGAGATTTTCCAGCTGTACTTACCAAAGCCCGGTAAGGGGCCAAAGTTGTTTACTTCATCTGCTGTTATGGTAAATTCATTCCAGTCTGGTGTGCAACGCAATGCCAACTGTTTTTTAGAAAGCATTTGCTTTTTTATATCAGCTGTTTTTTGTTTTGCTCTTTCTTTCATGCGAAAGGCAAAAACAATTATGGATGTTAGCAATAATACCGGAATGAACAGTCGGAGTTTCATATGCAGAAGTTATTATTACCTAAGTTAAGAAAAGAAACAGAATAAATTATTTGATCAGCATAGTAGCAGCTACTGTTTCAATTCCCTGCCATAAATAACCCAATCTTATATTTTCATTTTCGGCATGTTGATTATTATCGTAGTTAACTAAGTTCATAGTAATTGGTTTGGTGCCCAATTTTTTCTCAAAAAGATATAATGGCAAACTTCCTCCAATGCCCGGCAACAATACTACCGGATCTTTGGTAGTAGTTTGAACAGCAGTAATAATATTTTTTGCTATGGGCATATCCATCGGTGTTCTTTGCGCATTATAACCGGTACCTCTTTTATTTACCTGTGCAATCCATCCATACTTTTTTCTTTCTTCATCTGTAGGAGCTTTGTCTGTTACATAATAGCCCTGCGATTTAATATGATTGATGAGTTTGTTTACCTGCCTGTCAACATCATTACCCAATACTAATCGTAAGTCTAACACAGCAGTAGCAGTTGATGGAATAATATTACTTGCCATAGCACCCACATTCATACTTTGCATGCCATTGATGTTGAGTGTGGGCAAATTAATGAGTTCTAAAAAAGATTTGCCACCACCATCAGGAACGGCAATGCCTAATTCATCTTTTAATATTCCTTCTATAGCAGGAACTTTTTTAATAGCTTCTTTTTCCGAAGCTGATAAAGGTGTTACATCATCATAAAAGCCTTTAATAGTAACCATGCCATTTTTATCTTTCATTGATGCCAGTAATTGAGCTAAACGCATGGCAGGATTAGGCGCCCAGTTACCATAGTTACCACTATGCAAAGGACGTTTACCGCCATATACAATCAAGTCAACATTTACATCGCCTCTTACGCCAAATGCAATTTGTTTTCTTCCAGATTGATGACGTGGGCCATCACAAATGACCCAGCAATCAGCTTTTAACTCCGCTTTGTATTTATCCATTATATCACCAAGATTTACAGAGCCGGCTTCTTCTTCTCCTTCAAAAAAGAATTTGATATTGATGCCAGGAGTAAAATTGTTTTTAATGATCGCTTCATAAGCTTTGATGATAGCATATACACCGGCTTTATCATCAGAACTTCCTCTGCCATACAATCTCCAGTCAGGATTGATGGGTTCATTATCGTTTGGAAAAGAAATAAACTGCCCGCCTTTATCAATACGATCAGTAAGCAATGCTGGTTTGAATGGTTCTAATCCTGCAGCCCATTGTTTTGGATTGACAGGTTGCCCATCGTAATGCGCATAAAAAGCGATAGTCTTGGTTGCACCGGGAGTAATTACTTCTCCGAATACAACTGGTGCTGCACCGGGTTTATCTAATGTGAGTAATTGAGTTTTAACTCCCAATTTGCCTAACAAATTTTTAATATAATCTGCATTACGATAGATGTTGAGAGAATCACCTAATACATTTGGAATGCTGATGAACTCAGCATATTCTTTCAGCATGGCATGTTGCTGATCTGCTATGTAGTTACTTATCTTTTGCTGAGTTGTTTGATTGAAAGCTTTTGTTGCAAATAACAGAAACAATAAGACGAATGATTTCTTCATAATGGAATGATATAGTTTTAAAATTACGGTAATCCGGTTAACCTTCAATATTCTTTTAATCCGGTTCAGTCATTTAAAATTCCCAACGGAGCAAACTGATTATTTTTCTAAGAGTACTCATTACATCTTTGTGTTGTCATTAAACATTAACAACACTATCAAAATAACACTTATGAAAAAGATTACCCGTTTTGTACCAGTTGCATTGTCATTGTTTGTTTTGTTGGCTTCCTGCAAAAAAGATAACAGTACTGCTACAACAACTACTACCGATCCCAATGATCCTTCCACCATTATTACAAAAGGAACATGGTTTGTAAGTTCACTTACGCAAAGAACTGAAGATAAGACTTTGGCTTTCTCTGGTGTAACACTTACCTTCAGCAGTAATGGTACTGTGAGTGCAACTGATGGAAGTAAATCAGCTTCCGGCTCATGGTCATCATCCAAAGGCGGAGTCACCTATTATGGTTCAGCACCTACTGTTGCTGCTTTAACAATAAGTTTCACTTCAACACCTTTTGATAAAATAAGCAAAACCTGGAACGTTGCTTCTGAAAATAATTCCAATATCCACCTGGACAACAAAGAACCTATTGAAGACGAACACCTGACCCTTAGTAAAAAGTAGTTTTGGTTAATGGTCAATTTTCGCCCCTGCTTGTTGCTTGCATAGCGGGGGCATTTTTATTGCTGTTTGCCATTGGCCAGCTGAAAGAAATTTGTTACACACACAGGAATATCTTTTTTATAATGACTTACAAAGATGAGTGTGGTGCCAAATTGTTTACATATTTCATTTACAAATTGAATAAAGTAGCTGGTTTGATCTTCATCTAATCCCTGGCAGGGTTCATCCAATATCAGTAGCGGAGGATTTTTTATCAATGCCCTGGCGAGTAAAACAATTCTTTGTTCACTGTTAGAAAGCGTAAACATTGCTTTGTGCTGAAATTTTTCTAAGCTGAATAATTTAATCCATTGCTGAACCTGTTGTTCCTGTGCAGCAGTTAATTGACGAAATAAACCAATGGTATCAAATAAGCCCGAGGCGATTACCCGGGAACAGGTGTTATGTTGTTCAAAAAATAAATGAAGTTCCGGAGAAACATAGCCAATTAGTTTTTTAATATCCCAAATGCTTTCACCTTTTCCTCTTCGTTTATCAAATAAATAAATTTCGTTAGCGTATGCTTGCGGATTATCTGCATTAATTAAACTTAGTAAAGTTGATTTACCTGCACCATTGGGTCCGGATAGGTTCCAGCATTCCCCTTTTTTTATTGACCAGTTGATATTGTCCAAGATAGTTTTCTCTCCATACTTTACCGTAACGTTTTTCATTTTAACCGCATAGTCGAAATCTGGATAAGATGGAGCGGTGATTTCTTTTATGGCAGTTAATGAAGTTATTTTTTGGGGATGATGAAATTTATCCGGCTGATAATCTTTTTTTGCTCCCTGCCAGATCATCTTTCCATTTTCCAGTACAGCAATATGTGTAATACATTCAGGAATTTCATGGGAGGAGGTGATGAGCAGCAAATGAATTCCTTCTTTAATGATGGAAGCAACAATGGAATGCAGTGTAGCTCTTCCTTCCGTATCCAATCCAATAAATGGATTATCTAAAATCAGTAAAACCGGATTGGCAGATAATGCTTTTACTAACTGCAATCTTTTGTTTTCGCCATTTGATAATTGAATAAGTGGTTTGGATAGGAGAGGAGTCAGGTGAAGCAGCTCAATCCATGTTTCTTTATTCTTTAATGTTTGTAAAGCCGTTTCAACAGTGATCGTGTCTTCCGAGTCAAAAGAATTAAAACGTTGCTGGTAATAAAGATCGCCGGTATTGGAAAGATTTTTGAAATGATGCTGTTGTTCTACCAGGATAATTGATTTTTTATCTTCCGTATTGTTTATGTGTGAATTAATTTCTCCATTGAAAAATATTTTACCGGTTAATACATGTGCCAGTGTAGTTTTACCGCTTCCTGATTGCCCGGTTATTGCCCAGTGTTCATCCTGATTTAGCGACAGGTTTATGTGAGATAGTATAGTATTCCCATTTCGTTTAACCGATACATCCTTTAGTTTAATTATATGCCGCATTTAAATAGTGCTATTCAAAATAAATCTATCTCAACATTATCTCAAAAGAAAAGACCTCATCTGTAACAGGTGAGGTCTTTTCTTTAAACTATGTTTTTACTCATTCTTCTTCTTATCCCTTCTTTCAAATAAACGCTGGAAGAACCCTTTCTTTTTCTTTGGTACTGTATCTGCAGGAACAGTTGCCGGGTTTTTCTCTACGGATGGTTTGTCTTTTTCTTTATTATCCTTCTTCGCCTCATTTACAACAGATTTTTCTTCATCTGTCAACTGTTGCGATTCAGGCCCGATATTATTAACAGGGGCAAGATTACTAAAATCATCTTCACTTCCATTACCTACATATTCACCTTCAGCATCGGGTATTTTATTTAAGTCTGGATTTGACCAGTCTAATATTGCAGGATTATCAGCTGCTGCAGGTTTTACAAATCTTGCTTCGGGATCAATTCCTAATGTTTTATCATTATAAACTTTGTCAAAGAAATAAGCCCACTCAGGCATGGCAATTCTGGCACCATCACCCTGCATTTTTAAAAATGGATCATCACAACCCACCCATGAGCCAGCTAACAATTGCGGAGTATAACCCATAAACCAGCAATCCTGATTATCATTGGTTGTTCCGGTTTTACATCCCATCTCTACTGTTCTTCCCAATAAGCCGGGCAAACGACGGGCTGTACCAATTTGTGTGGCGCCACCCATCATCTTCACCATTGTATAAGCACTCACTTCACTGATCACTTGTTTACGTTCAGGAGCAAAGGCTGCTAACACATTTCCGTTTCTGTCTTCAATGCGAGTAATGTAATAGGGTTTGGTATTAAAACTTCCACCGGGGAACATCGTATAAGCTCTCATCATTTCATATAAAGAAATATCACCGGCACCTAATGCGATAGAAGGATAAGGAGGAAGATCAGCAGTGATACCACATTTCTTTGCAAAATCAATAGTGGCATTTACTCCAAATTGATTCATTAAATAAGCAGCACCCGGGTTTAATGATTTAGCTAAGCACACATACATCGGCCCACCGCCACCCGTAATTATTTTACCCCCTAAATTGATTGGACCTGGTGGTAATTCCTGGTCAGGCGTAAAACCATTTTCAACAGCGAGTGTATATAAAATTGGTTTGAAGGTAGAGCCTACTTGTCTTCTTACTCTTGGATTAGCATGATCGAGTTTATATGTTTTAAAGTTAATACCACCAACCCATGCTTTTACTTCACCGGTGATTGGATCCATTGCCATAAAGGAAGATTGTATCATGGTACGGTGATATTTGATGGAATCCATCGGCGTCATAATAGTATCCTTCTCCCTTTTTTGATTCCACGCAAACACTTTCATCTTTACTTTGGTATGGAAAGCTTTTTTTATTTCTGCCTCACTGGCGCCATCTTCTTTCATTTTATTATAACGATCACTATCCTTCATTGCTCGTTCCAATATTGATTCATGTCCATCCCATACAGATCCGTTTCTTACATCAGCTCTCTGATTGTAGGATTGCTGCAAAGCACTTACGTGGCGGGCCACTGCTTCCTCAGCATACATCTGCATGCGGGGATTGATGGTAGTGTATATTTTTAAGCCATCAGTATATAAATTATAGGGTTTGTCATTTTGTTTTTTATGATCGGCACACCATTTTTTCATTTCATCTCTCAGCACATCACGGAAGTAGGGAGCAAAACCTGTATTCTCATCTAATTTTTTATAATTAAGCTGAATGGGTTTGCCTTTTAACCGTTCTGCTTCAGGCGCAGCTAATTTATTTGCTTTCACCATTTGATCTAACACTGTATTGCGGCGGTTAAACGCTCTTTCAGGATTACGCAATGGATTATATAGTGTATTGCCCTTGAGCATACCTACCAATACCGCAGCTTCTTCCACTGATAACCGATCAGGTTCTTTCTGAAAATAAGTTTTGGCAGCATTGCGTATTCCATAAATTTCATTTCCGTATGGAACGGTATTAAGATATAAAGCCAGTATTTCTTCTTTAGTGAAATTTCTTTCCAGCTTAACCGCTACAATCCATTCTTTTATTTTTTCGATTACCCTTTTTACAATATTCTTGTTACCCTGCTCTAATAAATTTTTTGCTAATTGCTGTGTAATGGTACTGCCTCCACCATCACTTCCCAATCTTACAATTGCACGGGCAATACTTTTTCCATCAATTCCGCTATGCTCATAAAAACGTTCGTCTTCTGTTGCGATCAATGCATTGATGACAGTAGGGGAGATGTCTTTGTATTCAACATTGGAGCGATCCTGGAAATAATATTTACCCATCACCGTACCATCGGAAGCAATTACTTCGCTGGCTAATGATGCAGAAGGATTCTCTAATTCTTCTAATGAAGGAAGTTTGCCAAACAGCCCAAAATTGATGAGTAAAATCAGTAATACAATTGCTCCCCATCCTATAAAGAATATCCGCCACAGGTATCGAACTGAATTTTTCATAATAATGAGTTGAGGGTTTTGTCCGCCATTTAAAATTAATGTGATTAACCACAAGGTTCACAAAGTTTGGCACAAAGAACACAAGTTATACTTCTTTGTGAACTTAATGCTTTTCTTTTCATTGTGTGCTTTGTGGTTAAACTTTCGCAAAAAAAGACTTTTGACAATCAATTTTAATAGCCAATATAGGGCCAAAACTATGAAAAAGAATTGCTGTAATAAGATGCGATTACGTTAAAATTTACCAGGCAGGTATTGTTCCAGGAAACGACGGTATTCCGGCATATCTTTTCTTGATTTTAACAGGTCAAGATTCTCAGCAGATATAATGATATAACTATACTTACCACCTTTGAGCCAGGGAACAATTTGTTTGGTACGGTCTCTCAGTTCCAAAGCATAATCGGTGGCTTTTAATACATCGGGAAACTGGCTGAAAATATTTAAAGCGGTAGTATCATTTAATTTAATACCGCTAACCTGTATGTCCTGTGCTCCATGGTACGAACTGTTGTAGCGGTTAAATGCATTGCGGCTTTCGTTAACATAAATTCCATCTACATTTTCCAGTATCATTAATACCAGGTATTGTGATTGAGGGTTGAAAACATAAGCCTTTACTGCTTCAACAGGTTTTACTGCTACACTGTCTTTCTTTGCCTGTACAGTTACGGGCTGTGCAACTTTAGGTTTATCCTGCTGAGTGGTTACCTGTTGTTTAGGTTTTGCAGCAAGATCGTTTTGATTTTTGGCTGTAGATAAATTCTTTACTTCTTCAGGAATAACTACCTGTTCTTCTTCATTTCGGGTTACCTGCAGATTGGTTAAGTAACCTTCAATTTCCCTTCTTTTGCTCAGCACTTCTTTCATTGTTTGTGCTTTTTCAAACAGGGGTGAAGTAGGGAAATTAGTGATGATATTATCCAGCACTTCATTGGCTAAACTATCATGACGGTTTTTGATATGATAGATCGCTTCAATATAAAGCAACTGTGGATTCCATTTATTATTAGGATATTCTTCCTGTACTTTTTTCTTTTCTTCCAATGCCTGGTCAAATTTACCCGATAGCATCAGGTCGTATATCTCCTCATATTTTTGAGTAACCGGGCTTTTTTGTGGTTGCGATTGATTGGCGCCACTTTCGTATGCAGTTATAGTTTTATTGTAAACACTTTCGCCATGCTGACTTTGCAATAATTTTTTATAATAATCGCTTTTCTCTTTATTACCAGCTTTTAAATAACAGTAATAAAGATTGAAAAGCGTAGCGCTGATATTTGAATCATTAGGGAAACGATTGTACAGTTGCTCATAAGTTTCAGCCGCTGCACTATAATCTTCCAATGAATTTTCATAAATGCTTCCTAAATCAAACAAAGAAGAAGAGATAGTATCGTTTGATACTTTTAATTTTTCGGGAGTAAACGGAATATTTGCCTTTAATGCATCAACTGATAATTCACCATTTGATTTATCATATGCTGAATCTTCTTTGCTTTCTTCCTGCCCGCCGGCAAAGGATGAAATGCTGCTGTTAACGGCACCCATTCTGCGCCAGTTATCAATATTGGGGCGTTTACCCCACTTGGTTTTAAATTCAGTAAACCCTCTTGCTTTGGCTGCTGCATTATAGAAATACCATTCACCGCTTCTGTCAGTAATTCCTCCTCCACCAAACAAGTCACCTGTTGTATTAACGCCGCCGAACTTTGTTACGGCAGGGTTGATGGGCGTAAGCACTGCCGGTTCTTCTTTTAAACCTTGTTCCTTTCTTAAACGCCTGACTAATTTTTTTAAATATGCTTCTAAATCAGCTTCCGGTATTTTAGCCAATTTTTGCAAGCTATCCTCACGGTCAACCATACCTGCACGTCTTGCTATTTGATGCAGGATAAGTTTTCTTCTTTCAATCTCTTCCTGCTTATCAGCTAATGATTCATCAGTCAGTTGCACACTATCAATTAAAGAAGCAGCAAGCCTGTATTGTTTTTGTGAAAAGGCAATATCAGACAGCTGTAAAAAGGATTTATTATGATATTCAAATGCCGGAGGTACTGATTTGTCAATAGATTTTTGATACGATTTAACAGCGCCTGCAGTGTCTTTTATCTTAAGCTGAAGCTGTGCTGCTGAATAGTAAAGCAGGTCACGGTAAGCATCATACTTATCCCGGCGTGCCATCTTCAACAGATCATCAATTGTGGATTTGATATCTTTTTCATCGGTTCCACGAACTAACTGTGCTTCGTTGAGATCAGCAAAGATTGCCATCAGCAAATTAGTGGTATGGCTACTGGCTTTATTATAATATTTGGAAGCCTCCTTGTTTTTGTTTGCTTTTGTCAGCATCTGTGCCAGCAAATATTCACGACGGGCAAGATCCTGGCGGTTATCAGCATTATCCAATGCTTTTTCAAAATAGATGGAGGCACTGTCCCACAGCTCCTGTTTATAGAACATGTAAGCCTGCTGTTCATTATAAAAAGGATTAAGTCTGGAAGGAAAGTTTACATCCGTTTTCAGTAAAGAAAGCAGGGCAGAAGCATTGATCAGTTGATCCTGTTCAATAAAATTTCTTGCCTGCCACAATAATGCATCATTACGGCTGGGCGCAGTGGTAAATACTTTATGGTATATATCTGTTTTCTCTTTGTTTACCACATTGGTTGATCCTGTATTGCCATTGGTATTGGAACCGATATAAACTTTATCGGTCTCTTTTCTGCTCGGATGAAAATTATAGTTAATGTATTGAAAGGTCATTCCGGCCGAGTCAAAATCTTTTCTCAGCAAATAAGCTTTACCAATAAGCAGGTATAAGTTATCCACCCAGTCGCTGCGCAGGTCATGTAATAAAATGCCGGCAGTACATTTAAGAAGGATAGAATCTATTTCAGTTCTGTCGTTAGCAGTATTGTCTAATGAATAGCCATAAAAGGAAAGAAGTTTGTTGTAATCGTCCCGTTGTGATTCTTTAGCCCGGTCAATAATGGCGTTGAATTTGTTTTGGGCATTAAAATAAAAGTTATAATGACTGCCAAGGTTATTCATAAAACGGCGGGGCAGGGTAAACTTTTTTTCACCGGTTTTTTCAGACTTTAAAATTTTGTCTTCAAACTTTTTGGGCTTCTTTACTTCAATAGGCACACCTTCCTGTGCACTGGCTTGTAAACCATGTATGGAGAGGATAATAAGCAGTAAGCTGACGATAATGTTCCGGGTCGTTATGGACATGCCTGAAAAATCTCTCTTAATAACTGAATTTCAACAAAAATATTTTAAAAATACGGTTATTTTTATCCCCTTACAGTCCGGCATTTACAAAATGGCTAATTTTAGTGAAGTTTAAGGTTTAAAGGTTTAATGGGTAATTAATTAAATAACCTGCAACCAGTATCCAGTAACCAGTAACAAGCAACCAGTATGGCACTATTTGATCCTTCAAAAACATGGAAACGCCTGCGGAACCGGTACCGGCTGGTAATTATGAACGATGATACTTACGAGGAAGTTGTTACGTTTAAATTATCAAGACTTAGTGTCTATGTAGCTTTTTGCACAATATTTGTGTTGTTAGTGGGCCTGACGGTGGCATTGATCGTATTTACCGATTTAAAATACTATATGCCCGGCTATGGAACACAAACGCAGCGAAAGGAATTGCAACAGTTGAAAATAAGAGTAGATTCATTAGAACAGTCGGCCAAACAGAAAGACCAGTACCTCACCAGTTTGAAAACCGTATTAAGCGGACAAAGCAATGCTAAGCTGGATACAACGCAGCTTAAAGTGCCGGAGGTAGAGAAAACAAACGAATAACCAATATAAAACGTAGCTTATGTTTTCATCTTCTAAAACTAAAGAAACACCTATGGAGCCAACAACAAAAACAAATGGCGGCACAGCCAGCATTATTGCAGCAGGCACAGAAATTACCGGCAACATTAAATGCGATGGCGACATTCGTATTGATGGATTGCTTAAAGGCAATGTTCATTCGGGTTCTAAAGTAATATTAGGTCCTGATGGAAAAATCCAGGGCGATATTGAAGCAAAACAGGCCGATGTAATGGGCAAAGTTTCCGGAAAGATAGTAGTAACCGATCTGCTGAACCTGAAAGGTAAAGCTGAAGTAGATGGCGATATTTATACCGGTCAGTTACAGGTTGAACCTTCTGCCTCATTTAATGGTAGTTGCCATATGGGTAAAGCAGCGGTAGCCAAAAGCGGCAGTAATGCACTTAAAAACGAACCGGGCAGCACACCTTATGTAAATAAACCACCAGAAAATGTCCTTGCCGGATAAAAAGGATAAACAACAGAACAATTCATATTTATTGCTGAAATATGCTTCGCTTGGGGGGCAGTTAATTGTTTCTTTAGGGCTGGCAGTATTTGCCGGCATTAAAGCAAATAAATGGTTGAAAATTTCCTTTCCTTTGCTGGGCTGGTTATTACCATTAGCAGTACTAACCGTTATATTGTATAAAATTGTAAAAGACACAGCCCCCAAAAAATAATTTATGCCGGTACGATTACTGCTTTTTTTATTTGCAATCATTACCCTCATCATTTTTACATTAAGAAATCAATTGGAAGCCCGGGGTTTTGATGTAATCATTTTATTTGCCGGTAACCTGCTTTTATTCTTAGTTACTTTATTAAGTTCATGGTTTCATGCAAAAGGCGCTGCTGATAAAAATCCTAATGCATTTGTACGGAGTGTTTATGCCGGTACCATGCTGAAGATGTTTGTAATAATGGCAGCAGTTATATTGTATGCTTTAATTATAAAACCATTTAATAAAGAAGCTGTTATTACCTGCCTGCTATTGTATGTGATATATACTGTTATTGATGTTAAGTACGCTATGCGTACGGTTAAACAACAAAAAAGTGAAGAAAGAAACTCCTCTTAATGCTTTACAGCAATTTTTACCCCCGGGTGCCTACCAACCTGTAGTACAATACCTGGTTCAGTACAAAGTTCATCTCACCATTACCCGTCAGCGGGAAACATTATTAGGCGATTACCGTAATGCAGTGGATGGAAAAAATCACCGCATTAGTGTAAATGGTAATTTAAACCCCTATGCATTTTTAGTTACGTTACTGCATGAGTTGGCTCACCTGCTCACGTTTGATAATTATGGTTACCTGGCAGCCGCACATGGTAAAGAATGGAAGAATGAATACAGCAAACTGCTGGCACAATTCTTATTGCATAAATTATTTCCTGCCGATATAGAAAAGGCTTTGCTTAAATCATTACAAAACCCTGCAGCCACCACCTGTGGCGAAGAACATTTGACAAGGGTGCTGCGCAAATATGATGTAACCGAACGGAAGAATGGTGTAAAGCTGGTGGAAGAACTGATGGATGGAAATTTATTCCGCACCAAAGACGGAAGAGTGTTTAAACGGATGGAGAAATTGCGTAAACGTTATAAATGTATTGAACTAAGAACCGGCACTGTTTATTTGTTTAATGCCTTGTATGAGGTGGAAGTGGTGACAGAACGGATATAAGTAATAAAAACAGTATTATTTTGTTTTTTTGCGGCGAAACAATCTCTTTAAATGGATGTAACTGCTGAGTGCTTTAAGATAAGCTTGCCGGTTAATATTTTCTCTTAATAAAACAACCTCTCTTTCATCATCCAGTTGGGTAATGATAAATTTAAAGTGAGATGAATCCTCTTTTTTGTGATTTTTTTTAGATTTGGTGGTAGCATAGCTGAAGGCGGGATAGTTTTTTTGTATTTGTAAAGATAATTTTTTTAAACCTTTCGTTGTGATTTGCTTTCAAATTATTAAGTAGCTTAGTTCTTTAACAACAAACAAGTCATGAAAGACTCCTTTCTTTATGTTGTGATTTGCTTTCAAATTATTAATTTCTCATTTTGTTATTTTTTGGAATGGAAATAAAAAAATCCCGAAGCCATCACTCCGGGATAATATTTTCTCGTTACTCGCAGCTCACCACTGAATTACTTAGTAGCAGTAGTAGCAGCTTTGTTTAATTGCTGTGTCCATTCAATACTGATAGCACTGCGTTCTATCTTCATATAACTACCAGGACTTACTTCCAGCATGATGGTGTTATCATCATTTACTTTATTTACGGTACCGTGTATGCCAGCAATGGTCACTACTTTATCACCCTTCTGCATATTCTCCTGGAACTTCTTGGCATCTTTTGCTTTTTTAGATTGCGGACGGATCATGAACAACCAGAAAACCACTATCATCAATCCAAGGAAAATCAATTGAAAAGATCCACCACCTGATGCAGGATCGCCACCCAATAATAAAAGACTGTTTAATACATTCATGTTATACTGTTTTATTAATTTGTTTTTTCTACTTTACCACGTAATATTAAAGGCTTAAATGTACTATCTGCATTAGACGTAACCCAAATAGTTTTAAAAACAGTTTCGCCGGCACGGTGTTCACTGTTAAAAGTTGTTTTGATCATACCAGTATCACCAGGCATAACCGGAAGCTTAGGTTTTTCTGCAACAGTACAACCGCAGGAAGCTCTCGCAAATTGTACAATCAAAGGGTTTTTGCCAATATTTACAAACCTGAATTCACTATTTACTTTTTCGCCTTCTTTTACTGAACCAAAATTGATAGCCGTATCTAAAACCAGTACGGAGGTTTTGGGCAAATTATCAACATTCATTTTTGAAAGGGCGTCTTCCTGTTGTTTATTAGTTTCTGCACCGTTACAGGATGCTAAACCTGCTAAAACAATTAATCCCCAAATTTTATTCATAGCTGAATTGATTTTTTAAGTCGCCAAAATTAGGTAAAAAGCTTATTTGGCCTTATGAGATACTTTATGAATTTTATTTTGTGCCGTTAACTCTTTGTGAATGTTATCGAGGATACCGTTTACAAACTGTCCGCTTTGAGCTGTGCTGTAATCTTTTGCCAGGTCTATATATTCGTTAATGGTAACTTTTGTGGGAATGGTTTCAAAATATAACAATTCACAAATACCCATCTTCATTAATATCATGTCGAGCATGGCAGTACGTTCGGGATCCCAGTTCAGCAGTTTAGGTTTTATCAGCTCCATGCAGTAATCACTTTTCTCAATTACTGTTTCGTTGAGTTTCCTGGCAAACTGCCATTTTTCGTCGCTTATAAAATCTTCGCAGTTATAGGTTTTAGGTTTGGCAGTAAAATTAGGCATCAGCAGGTTCATCATATCTGCATCATCGTCCCAGTGAATGAAGTTTTCTTCAATCATGCTGATGAAATCTTCATTAGGCAGCATCAGGTCCGTAAAGATAAAATCGAGGATATCCTTTTCCTCTTTTTTATCTCTTTCTTTCATGTTGATGTATGTCTTGTACCGGGGAGTATCAACTAACTGCAGGTAAATTTTCCGTATCCAGTCTGTGTCAATTAAAGTTTCCGGTTTTAAAGCAGCGATAGCTTTTTTGCACGACTCATTTTCTCTCATTGCCCATAATACTATATTTCCAGCCAAACGGGTATTTACATTCAAATCCTGGGCAGTAGGCAAATGTTTGGATGCTCTCTGGCGGGCATCAGTTTCAGCGTAACGGGCTACTTCAGTTAAAAAATAAACAAGGGTAATAAAAAGCTGGCGTGACTGGTCTATATGCTTTTCCAAAATGCGGGTAGCCTGTGCCGGGGTGATGGTATTTTCTGATGATTCAACTGTATAAAGCGTCTGCATCACTTTTACCCGGATATTTCGTCTGCTAATCATTCCTAAGAACTTTATTGAGGGGGCGAAGATAGGGGATTTGGGGTTAAAACGTTTATAGTTTATGGTTTGTAGTTTGTGGTTTGTAGTTGGGTGAAAAAGAATGGCATCCTAAACCATTAAACTATTAAACCACGAAACCCTTCAACCTGATATTTTGACACACGAACTGAAAATTTTTACCGCATATTCACTACTCACTACTCACCACTCACCACTTTCCTGAAATTTTTTCATTTAAAACCAGTTTGGAACAATATTCGCCTACCTTTGTGCGCCCAAAGAAAATTGGGAATTCTATCTTTCACTTAATTAATAAAAAACCATACAACTATGGCTAAGAAAGTAAATGTGACACCCTTGCATGACAGGGTTATTGTAAAACCAGCCGCTGCTGAAGAAAAAACTGCCGGTGGTATTATCATTCCTGATACAGCAAAAGAAAAACCACAACGTGGTGTGGTAATTGCTGCAGGCCCCGGTAAAAAAGACGAACCCATGAGTGTTAAAAGTGGCGATACCGTATTATATGGTAAATACGCCGGTACTGAAATCTCTATCGATGGGGATGACCTGCTCATCATGAGAGAGAGCGACATCCTGGCGATAGTATAATACAGCTACGAGTTTTTAGCTACGGGCAACGAGACTATAACTCGCAACTCACAGCTAATGGCTCACAGCTTAAATCTTCAAATTATCAAATCTTCAAATTAAAAAAATATGGCAAAGCAAATCTTCTTCGATATTGAAGCAAGAAATAAAATGAAACGTGGCGTTGACACATTAGCCAACGCTGTAAAAGTAACCTTAGGACCAAAAGGTCGTAACGTAGTTATTGAAAAGAAATTTGGTGCACCGACTGTAACTAAAGATGGTGTTACTGTAGCTAAAGAAATTGAACTGGAAGATGCTATTGAGAACATGGGTGCTCAAATGGTGAAAGAAGTAGCCTCTAAAACTGCAGATATTGCCGGTGATGGTACTACTACTGCAACTGTATTGGCACAGGCTATCATCAGTGAGGGTTTGAAAATGGTAGCGGCTGGTGCAAACCCAATGGACCTGAAACGTGGTATTGATAAAGCCGTTTCTTTAGTAGTTGAAAATTTAAAAGCACAAAGCCAGACTGTTGGTAATGATGCTAAGAAAATTCAGCAGGTAGCTACTATCTCTGCCAACAATGATGAAACCATCGGTAAATTAATTGCTGAAGCTTTCACTAAAGTTGGTAAAGAAGGTGTAATTACTGTAGAAGAAGCAAAAGGTACTGATACTACTGTTGATGTGGTAGAAGGTATGCAGTTTGACCGTGGTTATATTTCTCCATACTTTGTTACTAACAGCGAAAAAATGGAAGCTGAATTACAGAATCCATTTATCCTGATCTATGACAAGAAGATATCTTCAATGAAAGATATTCTTCATATACTGGAGAAAGTAGCTCAAAGTGGTCGTCCTTTATTAATTATCTCTGAAGATTTAGAAGGAGAAGCTTTAGCAACATTAGTGGTAAACAAATTACGTGGTACTATTAAAGTAGCGGCTGTTAAAGCTCCTGGCTTTGGCGACCGTCGTAAAGAAATGCTGACGGATATCGCTATCCTTACTGCAGGTACAGTTATCAGCGAAGAATTAGGACATAAATTAGAAGGTGCTGATCTTACTTCATTAGGTCAGGCTGCTTCTGTTACCATTGATAAGGATAACACAACCATCGTTGGCGGTAAAGGAAAGAAAGTTGATATTACTGCCCGTGTTAATCAAATAAAAGCACAGGTTGAAAACACAACCAGCGATTATGATCGTGAAAAATTGCAGGAACGTTTAGCTAAGTTAGCAGGTGGTGTTGCTGTATTATATGTAGGCGCTGCAACTGAAATGGAAATGAAAGAAAAGAAAGACCGTGTGGATGATGCTTTACATGCAACAAGGGCTGCTGTAGAAGAAGGTATTGTTCCCGGTGGTGGTGTAGCTTATATCCGTGCCATTGATGCACTGGAAGCTAAAGTACGTGGCCAGATCGCTGATGAGCAAACCGGTATGCAGATCGTTCGCCGTGCACTGGAAGAACCTATCCGCATATTAACTGCTAATGCAGGTATTGATGGTTCTATCGTGGTACAAAAAATTAAAGAAGGAAAAGGTGATTTTGGTTTCAACGCAAGAACTGAAGTGTATGAAAACCTTTTTAAGGCTGGTGTAATCGACCCAACTAAGGTTAGCCGTGTAGCTTTGGAAAATGCTGCCTCCATTGCAGGTATGTTGTTAACTACTGAAGCTGTAGTTGCCGACAAACCAAAACCTGAAGCTGCTCCAGCACCAGGCGGTCACCCGGGTATGGGCGGAATGGATTACTAAGATGTAATGATGTAAGAAGTACCATGTACGACTTGCATTCGTTGATAAAAATCCCCATTGTGTTTTTCATAATGGGGATTTTCTTTTGCAGCAAATAAAACCTGTTAACAGTTGCCTCAAAAGATATTTTTATCCGTCCTTATTTTTATCAGGAAAAAAATGTAAACTTTGGAGAAGAATAAATGAGTTCTTTTACTTTCCCGTTCCCTATATTAGTTTGATTTGGTGCAGCAAGGGTTAATTTCATTGGCATTATTAAATTATTATACACTTAAATCATAATCGATGAAATCATATTTACACATGCGATTATTATTACCGGTTTTACTTTTATTAGTTACCAATTCCGGCAGGGCACAGTCAACTCCTAACGGCGATTTTGAAAGCTGGACAACCGGGGTGTTTGACATACCTCAGTATTATTTACAAACTTCTAATCCTTCCACATTTTTTAAATGCAAAAGTGCCGCTAATTGCGTAAAGGTTGCAGACTCTTATCATGGCAGCTATGCCATTAAGCTTACTACCACATTGGCCGGTATAGACACATGCTTTGGTTATTTTTTAAATGCTAACCCCAACGGTGATCCTACCACCTGGAAAGGCGGTGTACCGTATAATCAAAAACCTACAGGTATCAGGGGTTATTATAAATCTGCTATACCCGCTACTGACTCAGGTACCATTATAACTATTTTTAAAGCCGCTGGTACTGTAATTGGCGTTGATGTTTTTAAACTTTACGGTACCCATTCCACCTATACGCCTTTTAATTTTACTTTTTCATCGCCGCTTGCAATTAATCCCGATACTGTGATTTTTGCAGCTGCATCCAGTGATGTATTTAATAATTTTGCCATCAACGGAAGTATGCTTCAATTAGACAGTATTTCTTTTGCCGGTGTTGCCAGCCAGCCTGCACAATTCAACGGCGATTTTGAATTGTGGAATACACAAACCCTAAAAAGCTTAAACAACTGGTACCAGCAAGGGGATGACCAGGGCAATGGGGTTTTGCAAACCACCGATGTGCATAGTGGTAATTATGCTGTTGAAATAAAAAATTTATTATCCACTAATAATGCAGGCACCACTTATTCCCAGCCTTCTTCAATAAGCACAGGTTATTATAACTGTGTATCGGGTATCTGTTATCAGCAGGGGGGCTATCCTTTCTTAAATGTAAAAGATACCCTTAGCTTTTATTATAAATATGCACCGGCTTTAACCAGCGATAGTGCGCAGGTTACAATGGCATTTAAAAAAAATAAGGTGATATTTGATTACAGGGGAATGCAATTGGGGGGAAGTCCATCTTATCAATATGTTCAAGTGCCATTTCAGTTAGCACAGGCGCCGGATAGTGTAATCATCCAGTTTAATTCGGGTTTATATACTAATTCAACAATAAATTATGCCGGAAGCGATTTAAAAGTGGATGATTTAAAATTTAAATCACAATCGGTGGCAACGGGGTTGCAAGATTTGATCAATGAGTCGCATACGAAAGTATTCCCTAACCCAGGGAAGGGGATATTCAACTTTACTTCTGCTATTAAAATAACGGATGTGGAAGTAACTAATTTGTACGGACAAAGAGTATATACCACAATAGCCGATGGAATGCAAATTACCATTGACCTTACAGCACAACCGAAAGGAGTTTATATTTATACATTAAGGAATAAATCTAAAATTACTGCAAGAGGAAAAATTGTTATTCAGTAATTAATTTCTCCTGATAATATGCGTTCTGTTATTTAAGCAGAACGCATATTTTTATTCTTCAGTTCCATCTTCTTCTTCATACGCATCAAAGATGTTAGCCATTTTATTGCAGTGGTAAATATTACGGTTAAAGCGGTTGCCTAATACGATGATTGTAGCAGAATCCTGTATCACCCTTTGAAAACAGGAGTTATTTCCATGCCACCATCCATTATGGTAAATGATCTTTTTGCCATCAGGGTAAACTTTCATTCGCCACCCTAAACCATAGTTATTAATACCTTTCTTTTCATTACTGTATGGAGTGTAAGCAGCCTGCAGCGTTTCGGGTTTAAAAAAACTATTGGAATATAAAGCCTGATCCCATTTTAACAGATCATGAACGGTGCTGTAAATATTTTTATCACCATAAATCTCATCTAAAAAGGTATATGCCTCTTTTTGTCCACGCCAGTTGAAAGAAGGTAATGCTTTAGCAGAATCAGCATGGGTATATACATAAGTGTCTGTCATCTGCAATGGAACAAAAAATGTTTCTTTCATAAACTCACCATACGGTTTACCGCTAACTTTTTCAATGATCAATGCCAGCAATGCAAAGTTGGTATTGGAATATTGAAAAGCTTTATCAGGTGCATGATCGCAATGAGGTTTGTATTTAATGATGTAATTAAGCATATCCTGATTACTTACAATTTTTTCAAAATCCCAATCAGGTTTTTTCCCGAAGCGATTGTAACCTGGCAATCCGCTGCGCTGATCAAGCAGCATTTTTACTGTAATTGATGGATAAGGAAAACCGGGAAAATATTTTGTCAGTGAATCATTAATATTCAGTTTTCCCTGTTCCCACAATTTTAAAATAGCGCCACCGGTTAATGTTTTACTGGTAGAAGCAATATGAAATTGAGTATGTACATTGATAGAATCTCCGGAGCTGATAAACTGCTTACCATAATATTTCTCAACAATTATAGTTCCACCCTTTGCTACTAAGAACTGGCCATTAAATCCTGTTCTTAATAAAGCACTATCATAAAATGCTTCTACAGCATTATAGATGCGGCGAAATTCTTTCTTGGGAACATTTTTTGTAGTTGGGGGGTAAAAATCAAGTGAATCTTCAACAGATTCTTTGTGTGTATTGCTAAAGCAGCCAACAATTGTTAGCACGGCAGTGCAAAAAATTATCAGGTTTTTCAACAGATGGAATTTTAAACGGGTTTCTAAATTAAGAGTACTTAATTTTGCACTCAATTTACACAAAAATACGATGAGCGACAAGAAACAGACAAGTTATCCTAAAGAAAAAATTAATATTTTACTGCTGGAGAATATAAGTGACACAGCTGTTCAAAACTTTAAGAAGGCTGGTTATAGTTCAGTAAAAAAGATCGGTGGCGCTTTAAGTGAAGAGGAATTGGCAAAAGCTGTTAAAGATGTTCACTTACTGGGAATAAGATCTAAAACCCAGATTACTGCAAAAGTGCTGGAATCAGCCACCAAATTACAAGCCATTGGATGTTTTTGCATTGGTGTTAACCAGGTTGATTTGAAGACAGCCACACAAAGAGGAGTAACAGTTTTTAATGCTCCCTATTCAAATACCCGTTCAGTTGCTGAGTTGGTGATAGGATTATCTATCATGTTGATTCGTCGCATACCAGATAAAAATAAAGCAGCGCATGAAGGTATCTGGAATAAAGAAGCAAAAGGAAGTTATGAGTTGAGAGGAAAAACATTAGGAATTATTGGTTATGGAAATATTGGTTCACAGCTGAGTGTATTGGCTGAGGCATTGGGTATGAAAGTGATCTTTTATGATGTGCAGACTAAACTTCCATTAGGTAATGCCACTGCAACGGATACATTGAAAGAAGTATTGCAAACTGCAGATGTTGTTTCATTGCATGTACCCGAAACCAATCAAACGAAAAATCTCATCAATAAAAGCAACCTTAAATATTTTAAGAAAGGATCTATCCTTATCAACTACGCAAGGGGAGAAGTAGTGGAACTGGAAGCATTGAAACAATTTATTGAAGATGGACAGATTGGTGGTGCAGCCATTGATGTGTTTCCGTGGGAACCGGAAAAAAACGGAGACCGCTTTACTACTCCATTACAGGGATTACCGAATGTTATCTTAACTCCGCATATTGGTGGGTCGACAGAAGAAGCTCAGCTTAACATTGGCGAAGATGTAAGTAACAAGTTGCTCCAGTATCTTGAAAGAGGTATGACTATCGGCTCACATACTGTGCCCGAACTTGCTTTGCCTTTACAGGAAGGTACACACCGCATCTTGCATATTCACCGTAACGTACCGGGTGTATTGAGTGAAATTAACACCACACTTTCTAATAATAAGATCAATATTCTTGGTCAGTATTTAAAGACCAATGATGCAATTGGATATGTGGTATTGGATGTAAATAAGAATATTTCTTTCAATGCATTGAAATTGTTAAAGGAAGTAAAAGAAACTATAAAAGTGCGGTTAGTATATTAAAAATTGTATTTTGCATTACCTTAAACTGAATAATATGAAGCAGAAAATTTTATCATTTTTACCAGTACTAACCCGTTGTGCGATTAAGCCGCCAAGGCATGTTTTAAATGATTAATTGGTTTTTGATTCTGATAATTAATCCATTGGAGCAATGTAGTTGCGGCAATCTTAGTTATCAGTCTTGTT
>JACQDV010000035.1 GCA_016200915.1 Sphingobacteriales bacterium | reverse complement strand
CGATAGCGTAAAAGTAAATGGTGGTTGGTTAAGAAGACCCAATGACCGCTTAATTACTTTCGGTATGTTCTTCCAGGATTATTTGAGTACCAATAAAAATTTCAAAGTACATCTCAATGCATTGTTTGGCAGCAATCTTCCTTACAATATTCCTAACAACGCCAAGTATCGTAATGCATTGAAGATTGATCCATACATCCGTATTGATCTTGGCTTTAGTGCTTTATTACTCGATGCAGAAAAAGCAAGAAGAAGAAGTCATAGTCCCTTCCGTAATTTTGAAAATATATGGGCCAGTCTTGAAGTATTTAATATCATCGACCGGCCAAACACCATTTCCTATTTGCTGATTAAAGATTTCTCCAATAATATCTTCACCATTCCCAATCGCCTCACACCAAGGTTGGTGAATTTTAAGATTGTGGCGAGGTGGTAGCTGGGTGCTGGTTGTTAGTTGCTGGTTACTTGTTAATCAAAAATCAAACTACAATCAAAGCGTCATATCGACCGTAGGGAGATATCTGCTGAAAAAACACAGCAGGTTCAAAGTGAAATTATGCCGTTTTTGAGATATTCCGCTTTTAAAAGATAAAAGATAGAATTGATAACACTATTAATGCTTTGAATATCTTTTCCCTATATTTGTTTGTATTTTATAAAAACTTTTATCATTTAAAAGAGCACAATAACATGAACGAGTTACTGAATAACATTCTCAAAAAAAGAACATACAGTACTATAGATAAAAAGGAAATAAGGATTCATTCTGAGACAGGAGAAGAGCAATGCCTTCTCTTACAAAACATCATCTTAAAAAATAACTTTTCTTCTTCTCTTGAAATAGGATGTGCATATGGAATTTCCTCGCTCGCAATAACAGAAGCAGTTGCAAAAAATAACGGGAAACATACGATAATCGACAAATTTGAAAACTCAGATTGGGGGGGGTAGGATTAGATTTGATTAGACAGGCTGGGTATAATGAGAAGATAGAATTTTATGAAGATTACTGTTATAAAATTTTACCTAAGCTATTAGATCAAGATAGAAAATTTGATTTTGCTTACATCGATTCAACCAAACAATTTGATTGGTTAATGGTGGATTTCTTTTTCATTGATAAGTTACTGAAAAAAGGAGGTGTAATTGTTTTTGATGATGTGGCACCTTTTCCAGGAATCAGGAAATTAGTAAGATATGTTTCACAGTTTCCCGATTATAAGGTTTACGATTGTTGCCCCCAAAACAGCAACCCTCATTATGGTGGGAAAATGCTTTCTCTTTTAAAAAGTTTTGGAAAAACTAAAAAATACCTGCGGCAGGATATTTTACTTACTGAATTTGAACTGGGAATAAGCTCACATTGTGTTGCACTTCAAAAAATAAATGACGATAGTAGGGATTGGCAATGGCATAAAGATTTCTAACAATAAAATTTCATTTCCCGGCGAGTCTCATTTGATGTTCCCCAACTGGCGCAAGTATGCAGCTTTGCCACGCAGCACAGCGTACTTGTGCCGGAGATAATGCCCTTCTATGTTACTAAAATACTTTCCAATTATTACTTTACTATTACTACCAACGGTTCAATTAAAATAATATCCAGCATTCCTTTTTTGCCTGTATAATAATCTTTGGCGCTGCTGTACAGCCAATCCTCCGGTTTTTCAACAAAACCTGCCACAACCGGGTTATTATGCAGGTAATCTAATTTTTGATGAGTTATCTCCTGCGTGGGCAAAGCGATTGGATGGTTATGCTGCTGCCACAACTGAAAACCGGTATTGTTGCTGTTTTCTCTTCCTGCTTTTTCCATCATCTCAAGCATCCACTCTCTTCTGCTTTCTTTTGGATTCTTTTTAATTAAAATATGAAGTTGTTCAGAGGTATGCCGTTTAAAATCCCGCATAATATCAGCCAGCGGTTTACCACGGCTGCCAATTATCAAATGTACATGGCTTGTCATTATGCACCATGCATATAATTCCAGGTCTTTATGTTTTATACAATAATCTAAACTTTTTACCAATTCGTCTTTATATTCATTACGTACAAATAAATCTATCCAGCCCACTACAGCAAAACTTACAAAATAAATTTGCTGGTTATCGTGAAATTTATACTTGCGGCTCATAATAAAAAGGCTTTATCAATATTACTGATTTTTAGGTAAGGTAATAAACAGGCATTTATAACAGGAAATAAATATGCAATATCATTGTAAGCCTGTGTACTTGTATGATGCAAGGGTATTGTCTCCGGTGGGCATTGCGGTAAGGTCCAAGCACACCACACACAATGCTATGCCGCATGCTTGAACCAGCGTTTTGTTTTTTATTGGCTTACATTCTTGCACCAGTTGGGAAACGCCGCAAGGTATTAATTAGATATACGGCAATATTTCGGCAGTTTATTTTATGAAGACTTTTGCAATTAAAAAACACCAGCAAATGCTGAGGTTCTAATTATTTAAAAAGAAAGATTTATTAACCAATCTTCTCCACCTGCATATAATTCAGTTCAACAGGTGTAGCACGACCAAACACTTTTACCGCTACTTTCAGTTTCTTCTTCTCATCATTCACTTCTTCAATAACACCATTAAAGTCGTTAAATGGTCCGTCAATGATTTTGATAGTTTCACCCACAATAAATGGCTCACTCATCGTCATACCACCGGCATCCGCCATTTCATCCACTTTACCCAGCATCTTGTTTACTTCAGCCTTACGTAAAGCAATAGGGTTTTCTTTACCAAGAAAATGTATAACGTTAGAAGTATTTTTAATCGCATCTCTCAGGTCATCACTCATCTTACCGCCACTCACTTCAATCATTACATAACCGGGATAGAAGTTACGTTCACGCATCACCTTTTTACCATTCTGCACTTTATATACTTTCTCCACGGGCAAAAACACCTGCTTCACAATTTTATCCCATCCACCACGGGAAATCTCTTTATCCAGGTATTCTTTTACCTTCTTTTCTTTACCACTAACCACACGCAGTACAAACCATTTGGTATCAGGCGCATTGATTTCTGTTTCTGTTATATTTACCGCTTCTTCCATCGTTAAAAGATTGAATAGATTAATTCTAATACTTTGGCAATAGCCGTATCCATTACCCATACCATAGCAGTAATTAATAAAGTTGCTGCCAGTACAATCATGGTTGATTGCTGTAACTGTGCCCAGGTAGGCCAGCTTACTTTTTCAATCAGCTCTTTGTATGAGTTCTTAAAGTAGGTACTTACTTTGTTCATAAAAAAGATGTTTAACGTTTAATAGTTTAAAGTAAAAAGTTGAAGGATTTTAACATCAACCCTTAAACATGGAACTTTAAACTTTCGTTGCACGGGCACTAGGATTCGAACCCAGACTGAAGGTTTTGGAGACCTCTGTACTACCGTTATACTATGCCCGTAGAAAGCTAAAAGCTATTCCGTGTTACCGAAACAGCTTTTAGTAAATATGTCGCAAAGATAATAATCTTTTGCAAAGTGCCCTGCTTAAAGCTTATAGCCAGCAGCTTATTTGATAATTTCTGTAACCTGACCAGCACCTACCGTACGACCACCTTCACGAATAGCGAATTTCAAACCTTTCTCCATCGCAATTGGCTGAATCAGTTTCACCGTCAATGAACAGTTATCACCAGGCATAATCATTTCAGTACCTGCTGGTAATTCAACTTCACCAGTTACGTCCGTAGTACGGAAGTAGAACTGAGGACGGTATTTTTGGAAGAATGGAGTGTGACGTCCACCTTCATCTTTACTCAATACGTAAACTTCACCTTTAAATTCAGTGTGAGGAGTAATGGTACCTGGTTTACAAATAACCATACCACGACGGATTTGAGTTTTCTCAATACCACGTAATAATAAACCAGCGTTATCACCAGCTTCACCTTCATCTAACAGTTTGCGGAACATTTCCACACCTGTACAGGTTGAAGTAAGAGAAGCTTCCATTAAACCTACGATTTCAATAGATTCGCCTACTTTAATACGACCTCTTTCAATACGGCCAGTAGCTACAGTACCACGACCAGTGATAGAGAACACGTCTTCAACACTCATCAGGAATGGCATATCAACCGGACGGGGA
The DNA here is from genome assembly GCA_016200915.1 of Sphingobacteriales bacterium. GTDB lineage: Bacteria > Bacteroidota > Bacteroidia > Chitinophagales > Chitinophagaceae > AWTP1-9. The sequence goes on along the minus strand of JACQDV010000035.1, from coordinate 73,640 downwards.
GGTAATGGGATGTAAGAGTCAACAGCATCCATCAGTTCATTGATAGCAGCAACCCATTTTTCTTCACCAGCTAAAGCACCGGTAGCAGAACCTTTAATAATAGGTGTGTTGTCACCATCAAAACCACGTTTCGTTAACTCATCACGGATTTCCATTTCAACCAGGTCTAATAACTCAGGGTCATCAACAAGGTCAACTTTATTCATAAACACCACCATACGGGGAACGCCTACCTGGCGGGCCAATAAGATGTGTTCTTTTGTTTGAGGCATAGGACCGTCAGTAGCAGCAACTACCAGGATGGCACCATCCATCTGGGCAGCACCAGTGATCATGTTCTTCACATAGTCGGCGTGACCAGGACAGTCAACGTGAGCATAGTGACGGCTGGCCGTTTGATACTCAACGTGGGCAGTATTAATGGTGATACCCCTTTCTTTTTCCTCAGGAGCCCCATCAATTTCATCATATTTTTTTGCCGTCGCCAGGCCCTTTTTAGAAAGGATTTCCGTAATGGCGGCAGTCAACGTGGTCTTTCCATGATCTACGTGACCAATGGTACCAATGTTTACGTGGGGTTTATCCCGCTTAAAGGTCTCTTTTGACATTGTATGTGTTTTTAATTGTGTGTGTACAAAATTTTATATCATGTAGTCGGCACCAGTAATTCTATGTAACTCCTGTTGCGTCGCACACTTCAAGTTTCTGTTCATTGTTCAGCAGTGAATGGTCAATGGTGAATAGTGAATATTAAAATATCCTTTTTCACTTTAAACCCGGTTTGCAAACTGCTGATTGCAGACTGCAAACTTTCATTTACCAAACATTATAAAGAACTACAGAGCCGTTAGTGAGAATCGAACTCACGACCTCTTCCCTACCAAGGAAGTGCTCTACCACTGAGCTACAACGGCATTACTCAGTTAGTAGTTTTCAGTTGGCAATTTATAGTTGGGCTTTTAACCACAAACCATAAACTATAAACTACAAACCAAAGAGAGCGGGAGACGAGGCTCGAACTCGCCACCTATAGCTTGGAAGGCTATCGCTCTACCAAATGAGCTACTCCCGCAAAAAAATTGGCAAAAAGCAATAAGCAATTTGCAATTTATAAAGAACTCCTTTTGCCAATTGCTTGTTGCTAATTGGAAAAGTGGGCAAGGATGGATTCGAACCACCGAACTCCGAAGAGGACAGATTTACAGTCTGTTGCCGTTGGCCACTTGGCTACTTGCCCTGCTTGCAGCTAACGGCTTAAAGCTGTTAGCTATTAGCGGAGCCACTTGTCGGACTCGAACCAACGACCTGCTGATTACAAATCAGCTGCTCTACCAACTGAGCTAAAGTGGCATAAACTTTCAAAAAACTCTCCACTCATCGACTCAATCTTCGACCTTCCCGATCTCTTATCGGGATGCTCTACCAACTGAGTGCCGACGTTTTAGTCGGCATCGGAACAAGCTTTGCTTCGTCCCGACTAAAGTGGCGTATTTACATTTACTGGTCTTCAAAATTGGTGGAAATCCAGTACAGTAAAGAACTTCCCGAAATTGCATACGTATTTACCGTATTTTTTGGGAAGGCAAAGGTAACGGAAAATGTGTAATACAAAAATTTTGAAAAAGAAATTTTTACACCAAATCAAGCGATTATGAAGAATTGGTAACCAGGTAAAATATTATTTATTTTAAAAAGGATTTATTTATCAAAAATTGACGGCATTTTGTACAAAAAAACTGCTCATCATCCAGTTTCATCTTCCCTTCAGCATCCATCATATAACATCCATTTTCTTTACAGTGTGGTAATCCTGCATTATGTCCCAGTTCATGTACAGCTACTTTATATAAACGTTCGCTTACATTATTCTTTTCACCCAATCTGAATGTTGAAATAACACAGGCATTGCCGGGATGATAGCCTAAACCCATCACACCCCAATTAACAATCTTATTTTTTTTAGTGGAAATATCTTTTGCTGTAACACCGAGATAATATTTTTTTTCTCCTGATTGTTTTTGCAGGTAATGAATAATACTATCAGCCCAATATCTATTTCCGGGTAAGTAATAAGAACCCTGAGGGAAATCTTTGTTGGGCAAAATTTTAATATCAGCATTCAAACTTTGAGAAAGTCTTTGTTGCAAATCATCTAATAACTTTTCATCAAACTTTTCAAATGGTTGAATAAATATAACAGCCTCCTGTTTTTTATTGGCAAACGCAGACTTGTCTGTTTGTTTGCATCCTGTTATAATGAATAATAAAATGAAAAGGGAAAATCGCAAAGGGAATTTTTCTATTGATACCGTTAACTAATAATAGTAACCCCTGAAAATAAAAATCCCCCAATTATTAGTTGGGGGATGAATGTTTTTAATTTTTAAATTTCGTATTGTTTTTCTTTTTGTCTTTTAATTTGGTTAATAATAGAATCCAGTGCCGTATCAAAGGATTCTTCAAAAGATTTGGAGGTTTGTTTTACAAAGAACTGTCTCCGTGGTACTGCTACTTTAATTTCTGCAATCTTGTCTTTAATCTGGTGAACAACATTGTCGAGTTTCAGAAAAACATCCACCTGGTGGATACGGTCGTTAAAGCTTTTGAGTTTTTGGATTTTCGTGTTTACGTGGTCAATCAATTTTGTGTCAGCATCAAAATGCACAGTCTGAATGTTTACGTTCATAGAACTCTTTTTTAATCTGTGAATAAATCAATAAATAAAGAACTTTAGAGAGAGTAGTTTTCAGGTCATAGGCAAGTTTTTTATCTGCTTCAAGTTAAGCCAATGACGGGAAATTTTCAAGAAAAAAATTGGTAAAATTTTATTGTTTTACAACCACGATAAATTTTGTTTAAGCTTTTGGGTGTGCTTTTTTATAAACATCCTTCAGCTTCTCAATAGTGTTGTGGGTGTAAATCTGTGTTGCAGCAAGACTGGCATGACCAAGCAATTCTTTCACAGCGTTAAGGTCAGCTCCATTATTCGTTAAATGAGTGGCAAAAGTGTGGCGTAAAACGTGTGGACTTTTCTTTTCGAGGTTTTTAGCCTGTTTACCGAGGTATTTTTTAACCAGTAAATAAGCGTACTTGGCATATAACGGCTTCCCTTTCTCTGTTACCAGCAGTATTTCAGCAGGCTCAGCAAAAACTTTGCGTTTTTGCTGACGGTAATCGTCAATTATAGATAATACATCTTTAGTAATGGGAATAACTCTTTCCTTATTGCCCTTTCCCAAAACCTTTATGTATGATTTCGACCTATCTACCTGTTTCTCTTTCAGGTTTATAAGCTCACTTAACCGCATACCTGTGGCATAAAACAGTACGAACAGCATTTTAGCGTTCAGCGATTTCCAATCTTCAGTAGCTGTATTTAAGGCCTCCATCAGTTGTTTGGTATCCTGCTCGTTTACGAATGCAGGCAGCCGCTTGCTTACTTTAGGAGCTACAATATTAGTCATAGGAGTTTTTTCAATCTCTCCTGTTTTAAGCTGATATTTGAAAAAGGACCGCAGAGCAGAAATCTTGCGGTTGATGCTCTTGGCCTGTATTTCATCTTCCATCAATTCTACCACCCAACTTCTTACAATAGAATGAGTAATTGACTTTAATGGAATGCCATCGTACTGGCTTGATAAAAAGCTGAAGAATTGCTCCAGGTCGTTTTGATACGAAATAATAGTGTGCTGTGAATAACGCTTCTCAAACCTGAGATACTCAAGAAAGGATTGTATTGGACTTTGGGTTAGTACAGGCATAAAAAAACTGGTAGCCATAAAGTTACTAAAACAATACGGCTACCAGGTAATTATTTAAAGAAAACAAATAACCTTAATCTTCAAACTGACCATTTGCCAGCTTTTGCTTATACACAGCTTTCAATACTTCGCCACGGCGTTTTACTGAAGGTTTGGTGAAAGACTGACGCTCTCTCAATTGCAACAAAATCTTAGCTTTCTCAAACTTCTTCTTGTACTTTTTGAGTGCCTTGTCTATGTTTTCGCAATCTTTTGAATCAATAATAAGCATATTATATACCCCCTTTAATGTTTTTAGAATGGGGTGCAAAGAAACAGCAAAAATTTGAATTTGAAAAATCAAATGGTAAAAAACACGAATTTTGTGCCCTTATGTTTACAGGCATTATAGAAACCACCGGAAAAGTAACTAAAATAACCAGCAGCGGTACTAACAAAAGTTTCTGGATTAGCTCTCCCATCAGCCAGGAATTGAAAGTGGACCAGAGCCTCTCCCATGATGGCGTTTGCCTAACCGTGGAGGAGATTAGATATGCTCAGCACCGGGTAACTGCTGTAGCCGAAACCCTTTCTAAAACCAATTTGAGCGATTGGCAACCGGGTTCGGTCGTTAATTTGGAACGTTGCCTCGTTATGAACGGCCGCCTGGATGGTCACTGGGTTCAGGGACATGTGGATGCCACCGGCTCAGTAAAACATATTGAAGAAAACAACGGAAGCTGGCAATATATTATAGAATACCCCAGCCAGTTTGCTACTCTTGTTATTGAAAAAGGCTCCATCACTATTAATGGCACCAGCCTTACTATATTTAATATTACCAACTCCACTTTAGAGGTAGCTATCATCCCTTATACTTACGAGCACACCAGTATAAAGCATTTAAAAACAGGCGATAAAGTGAACCTTGAGTTTGACCTGATAGGCAAATATGTGGCCCGCATCCAACAAGTACGCAATATGCAGTAAAAATACTGGCACTTAAAATCGGTCAAAAATCCAACAACACCAATATTCAATTTCCGTTTTATATATACCGTACCTATGCTCAACCGGCAGTAAGCTGCCGCAGTTGGCTGTATGAAAACTAAACCGTGACCTAATGCTTAAGATTTCTATTATAGTACCCGTATTCAACGAAGCGGAGAATATTTTGCCGCTATTCTATGAAGTAAAGAAACATTGCCCGGAGAACTTCGAATTAATTTGGGTTGATGACGGAAGTACTGATGAAACCCTTACTGAAATTCAGCAATTATCCTTCCATGAAGAACGGGTTAAATGCATTTCACTTTCCCGGAGCTTTGGCCATCAAAATGCCATGATTGCCGGACTTAATTATGCCTCCGGAGAAATTATCATTACTATGGATGGAGACTTACAGCATCCGCCTTCACTCATTCCACAGCTTATAGATGAATTATATAAAGGGGCAGATATTGTTTTCACCCGCAGTATTTGCACCACAAAAGAAAACTGGCCAAAAAGAATAGCGAACAACTTATTCTACCGCTTTGCCAATTTCTTTTCTGAAACAAAAATTGATGAAAACATTACCGAGTACCGTGCCTTTAATCAAAAGGTATTAGATAGTGTATTACAGTTTAAAGAAAAAGAAACTTTCCTGAGAGGCATATTTAACTGGATAGGTTTTAAATCAGCCTTTGTTGAATTTAAATGTGCTGAAAGACAACATGGTTCTACAAAATATTCGCTAAAAGAAACACTGGGGACAGAATTAAATAAAATCATTTTATTTAACCCAAGCCTGGTAAAATTCATCAGCATTATCATCGGCCTTTCAATGGTTATTATATTATTTAATGTGCCATTGTGGAATTTATTTTCAGCCAGCAACAATAGTAACAACTACCTGCAAACAACATTAATATTGCTGGTAAGTGTGGTACAATTGTTTTTAACCGGTATGATCTTTAAACTGGTAAATACAGCTATCCATGATAATCGTAACCGGCCTTTGTACCTGATAAAAGACACAATCAACTTTTAAATCAGTAAATATCAATTGAGAATATTTATGCTGTTTACTCTTTAAATTGTAAGCTTATCACCATATTTGCAGGTAATAATTTAACATGCCAGTCATTTCCGTTATAGTACCGGTATTTAATGAAGCTGATAATATCATGCCTTTATACAATGAGGTTAAACAATATTGTGCGGCAGATTTTGAATTACTATGGGTGGATGATGGAAGTTCTGATGCTACCTTAACAGCAATACAAACAATAGCACAAGCTGACAACAGGATTAAATGCATTTCGCTTTCCAAAAACTTTGGCCATCAAAATGCATTGATAGCCGGAATGAGTTATGCAAAAGGTGATATCATTATTACTATGGATGGAGATCTTCAGCATCCGGCATCACTCATTCCCGAAATGATACGATTGCTCAATGAAGGCAATGATATCGTACTTACCAAAAGAGAAGGTGAAGAAAAATTACCTGCCCTAAAAAAATTAACCAGCAGCATCTTCTACAAATTCATCAACTTTTTATCCGATACTAAAATAGAAGCCAGATCAGCTGATTTCAGGGCTTTTAACAGGAAAGTACTGGAAGCAGTTACCCAATTTGAGGAAAGAGAAATTTTTTTAAGAGGAATTTTTAATTGGATAGGATTTAAAAAAACAACTATCAGTTTTACCGCTCCCGAAAGAAAAAACGGAGAAACAAAATACTCTTTCAATAAAATGATGAAGCTGGCTTTAAAAGGAACTACCTCATTCAGCTTTAAACCACTTCGCTTATCATTATTGATTGGCTCTATTGTTTCATTATTTGCTTTTGCCTTTGCTGTGTTCGCACTTATCAGTTATTTCCGCGGAGAAACAATACCGGGCTGGGCTTCTATTATTATTGCTGTAATGTTATTGGGAGGAATTCAGTTATTAGTAATAGGCTTATTGGGGGAATATATTGCCGGCATATTTACTGAAATAAAAAAACGCCCCATCTTTCTTGTAAAGGAAAAGATCAATATTTAAGATCGTTTAAGATAAGCTGAGGCTTTTTCAATTTGTGGTAACCTGCATTCATAAAATCTATAAATAGCCAAAGTATTATTTAATCCCAACACCGATTTTTTCACATCGCCATAAAAATATTTCAGCACCTGCTCAATTTCATTGGCTGTATTTACATGCTCGTATTTCATGATCAATCCATAATCTTCTCCTGTTTTTAAAAAATATTCCAGTCCTGTTGTCAACCGCCAGCAGGTTGTCCACACAAAACTTCCTTCATTTGGAATAGCAACCCGCAGGCAACCATTATCAGCAAGATGCAAACAAGTATGAGCTACCAAAGTGGGAATATCCAAAACATGTTCAAATGTGGCAATTGAAATAATACGGTCGTATGAAGCTGTTGAAGGTATTTCACTGATATCATCGTATTTATTGCCAATCCTGTTGAGGAAAGCAGAATCAGTCCAAAGTTTTTTCCAGGGTTCAATTATATCATAAACTGTATCACTTTCATAAGTAAGGTGATTTAGAGAACCAGCGCCAATTTCCAGTGTAGATTTGGTTGAATCATTTTTTACATCGGCTGCTACTTTTCTATGCATCCATCCTTCCACAAAACCAGCCAACCGTGATGCGGCGGTTATACGCAAACGGTTTTGCTCATAATTTTCATAGAGCCTTTGCAGTTTTTTTTCATCAACCGGCGGTCTTGTTTTGGGGAATGCATCAAACATATTCGTGAAAAAACAAAGTTAGCTGATAAAGGCTAAATTTGATTTTAATTGCATCCCTATCGTTTAATGGCAAAAAAATATTTCAAATATTATTGCTGGCTGGCAGTATTGGTCATTATCATTTACTGGCCTGTATCTACATTTTTATTTGCCATGAAGAATGATGCGCTGGCAGGTTATTTTCCTGCCAAATATTTTATATCTGAATCAATACACAATAATATCATTCCCTGGTGGAATCCATACATCAACTACGGTTATCCTATGCATGCTGATTTTACCAGTAGTTTCTGGAGCCCTTTTACCTGGATATTTTCTTTGCTGGACCGATATAATGTTTATACTGTTCATCTCGAGTTCTTATTGTATTGCATACTTGCCGCATGGGGAATGTTTCGTTTATGTACCGGACTTAAACAAAATAGCAAAGCGGCTTTTATTATTGCATTATGTTATGCCTGCGGTGGAATTTTCACCGGCAATGCACAACACACCAACTGGCTGAGTGCAGCAGCAATACTTCCCTTTGTTTTTCATGCTTATTTAAACATCGTTAACGAACCACAATTTAAAAATGCCGTTAAGCTTGCTTTGTGGACAGCTTTGTTCATTGTTTGTGCTCATCCCTACTTAATCACTTGCCTTTTTTATATAACGGTTATCCTCTTTTTTATTTTATCTAAAAAAAATCCTGTCATTTTCCGGAAAACAATCATTCAACTTGGAGTATCAGTATTACTACTATTAGTATTAACCAGCGGATATCTTTTTTCTGTGCTCGAATTATTTCCGTACTTGACAAGAAGCGAAACGCTGAGTGCAGGACAAATCAGCAATCATTTCCCTATAGCCTCAGCCATATCAACATTACTGCCTTTTACAACTGTATCACCAAATGAATTATTTCAAAATACAGACCTAAGTATGCGTAATGCATACATGGGAATTATTGTACTCATCTTTTTTATTGCCACTCTTTTGGTAAAAAAGAATTATCATCAAAAGGTCTTTTTAATTACAGCAGCCTGCTTCTTTATCCTTTCATTTGGCGGACCAATAAGTGAGTTCTTTACACATTACATTCCATTATTTGGTTTTGTACGGCTAATCTCAGTATTCAGATTACCAGGAATTTTCTTTTTATTGATCGCCTGTGGCTATACATTATCTGATTTCTTTGAAAGAAGAATTTCGATTAATAAAGTTATTGCAGTGTTAGTCATTATTACCGGGTTATTGTTTGGCTATTCACTTATAAAAGTGTTCCAAAATCATGAGGCCATATTACCATCAGCCATTAACACACAAGGAATAAAAGACTGGATTGAAAATATTAATCTTGAAAAAACAATCTTTATACAATCACTGATTCAAATTATTCTATTGTTTCTTTTATCAAGAAAGAAAATTCAGCAACATTATAAATCCTTAGTCGCAGTTTGTTTTATTGATTTGTTCCTCGCAGTTAGTCTCAATGCTCCATTTACCATTGTGGGACAAAATTCAGTAAACACAACTCAGGAATTATTAAATGCAGTTCCAAAAGGATTTCCATTACCTGAATTAAAACCAATTATAAAAAACACTTCCGCCGACTCTGATTTTGAAAAAACATTTGGCAACTGGAGCATGTATAACAAAGAGTTTGGAACCATTACAAAAGCAAAAACTTATCCAAGCCTTTTTAAATCCAATCAGCAATATTTTTCCAGCGGATTAAATAACACATTTATTCGTTCAGCTTTTGCATATAAAGCACAAAAATTAATTATTTATACAGATTCGATAGCTGCATCTGAAAACGATTCTCTTACCTGCTTTGTAAATAAAAAGAATTGGAGAATTGAATTAGCGCAGAGTGTTAAGGCAGATTCGACTGCATCAATCAAACTCATCAAAGCTGATCCCAATCAAATTACGCTTGAATCAGCCAGCAATGAGGATTATTTATTGGTTATAAAACAGAACTATTATAAATATTGGAAAGCAGCTGTTGATGGAAATGCAGCTGTTACTATACCATGCAATTATACATTTATGTGTATTCCGGTAGTCAAAGGAAAGCACCATATCAGCTTATCATATGAGCCTGGCATAATAAAGAAATTAAGCTTAATTAATCTTGTTATGTTTTTGCTGCTGCTCTCATTTAATATCAGTACATCCCTTAAAAGGAAAACCAATTAAACAGCCTTCCCTTTCATAGCCATAGCAATAGCTTTATCCATCAGTCTTTCTGCATAAGGACGGGATAACTCATTCAATGCTTCAATCTTAGTTTGTATAGCATCTTTATCTCCTGCTTCTATTGTTTTTTGTAAAACAGCAATCGCTTCGTTAGTGGCATTAATCTCTTCGTCTGTCAGATGCGCTTTATTTTTATTAATAAAGTTCTGCGTTGTATCGATCAACTGCTCAGCTTCAGTTTTTGCTTCTACTAATGCACGGGTAGCAATATCTTCTTTTGCATGTGTTATGGAATCGAGCAACATTTTTTCCACTTCCTCATCTGTTAAACCATATTGCGGTTTTACTTCTAATGATTGCTCTATTCCGCTTCGCAACTCTTTTGCTTTTACTACCAGTATTCCATCAGCATTAATTAAAAAACTCACTTCCACTTTTGGTAATCCTGCTGGCATGCCGGGAATGCCCGTTAAGTTAAACTCAGCCAGTTTCCGATTATCTTTTACCAAATCTCTCTCACCCTGGTAAACTGAAATACGCATATTGCTTTGTCCGTCTTTCTGAGTAGTGTATTGTCTTCCGGTTTTAGTGGGAATTTTTGAATTGCGGGGCATCAGCACATCCATCAATCCACCCATTGTTTCAATACCGAGTGATAACGGAGTAATATCCAGCAATAAAAAATCTTTATTGTTGCCTGCAAGAATATCGGCCTGCACCGCTGCACCTAAAGCAACGGCTTCATCAGGATTGATTTCATCATGCACGGGTTTACCAAATAACTTGCTTACTGTAGCTTTTACAAAAGGAACACGGGTTGATCCGCCCACCATTACAATCTCATCAATATCACCAACAGACAATCCGGCATCCTGCAATGCATTTTTACAGCACTGAATAGTTTTATCGACTAATGGAGTAATAATCTTAATAAATTCCTGCCGTGTAATTTGCAAAGGTAACTCATTTACCTTTCCGATGTAAACATCTTTTGAACTCAAATGCACTTTTGCTTCTTCTGCTCTTATACGCAGTGCCTGTGCCAGAGCTTTATCAGCTACTATTTGTTGTTCAGCAATATTATGTTCCTTCATCCAGCGTTTAACAATAGCTGCATCAAAATCATCACCTCCTAAATAAGTATCACCATTAGTAGATAATACTTCAAATATTCCATTGGCAATTCGTAAAATAGAAATATCAAATGTTCCTCCACCCAAATCATATACCGCTACTGTTTTCTCTTCATCACTTTTCATTCCCAATCCGTAGGCAAGACTGGCAGCAGTAGGTTCATTAACGATGCGTAACACATCTAAGCCGGCGAGTTTACCTCCATCTCTTGTAGCCTGCCGTTGTGCATCATTAAAATAAGCCGGCACAGTGATCACTGCTTTATTAACCGGAGTTTTTAAAATATGCTCAGCTCTTTGCTTTAATTCTTTTAATATGAAAGAAGATAATTCTATCGGTGAATAAAATCTATTCCCTACCTGCACTTTCACCAAACGCTCTGTATCATCATCGATTACTTTATAAGTAAAGAACGAAGCATTTTGTTTGATATCATTATACGATTTGCCCATTAATCTCTTGGCAGAGAAAATAGTATTTTGAGGTTCGGTGATAAGATGTTTTTTAGCTTCACTCCCTACCACAGCATTCCCAAAAGCATCGAAATAAACAACCGACGGAACTAATGCACTGTTATCAAATTCCTTTATTACCACCGGTTTTTTTTCTTCGGGATGAATGATGGCTACCAAACTATTGGTAGTGCCAAGGTCAATTCCAATAATTATTTCTTCCTGCTGCAGGCCGCCGGTTGCTATATTAATTCCAATTTTTGCCATGTGTATTATAAAGGGTGCAAAGGTAATAGGTTTACACCTTTTTCATTTCCGTTATTAGTAACAAAAAGAAAGCCGGGAAGTTGATTTCCCGGCTTCTTATTTTATTCAGAATTCAGTTTTAACGCATTAAGTACATTTTACCGTAGCCATTGTTGAAGAACTTATCGGTATTATCATCGGCTGATTTGTATTTATCCAGCGACTTACCGTTGAGATTGGTAATAACCCTGTACAAATAAACACCATTCGCCAGTTTTTGACCATACTGATCCGTTCCATCCCACTTAAACTCAGTGATATTTCTGCCAATATGAATTGGACCCAGTTCTTCTTTTGTTATTTCCCTAACCACTTTACCCGTAATCGTTAAAATTTGAATGCGGATATTCTGTGGTACTTCACTACCTGTAATAGTAAATACAAATGCTGTGGATGTTGTAAATGGATTGGGATAGTTGAGCATGTTTGATATCATCGGCTTATTGATGATGGTAAACAATACCCGGTAAGGAACAGCTCCCGATTTATTTCCGTTTACATCTTTACCGGTAACGATCAACTCATACTGTCCATCCTGTGTAAAGGTTGGGAAGTAGTCTATCAACGCAGTGTTATCTGATCCGGATGTTGCTTTGGTAAACTGAACCTGTGCACTGTTAAATACCACATCTCTGAGTATTCCATCGGGATAACGCACCTGTATTCTGAAAAGTGATGTATCGTTCAGCAATAATGTTGTGTTATCATCTTTCAGTTTAACCTGTATATGTGGTTTTGGTGAAATAATATCCTTGCTGAGGATATGTATTCCATCAAAAGTTACATCCATGGTTGGGTTGTACTTATCTTCATTCACTGTAAAATCTTTATACAGGAAGTTGTTAAACAGGTATTGTTCCGCTACAATTCCATCCGGATTAAACATCAGGTACATTGAATTAACGCCTGATAAATTTTTGGTATCTACCGTAAACGTAACAGTTGTTGTATCTCCGGGGGCCGGTGGTTTTATTTTTGGAATATTAATAGCATTGGGCACATTATTCCTGTCGGTAATCACACATTTTACAGATAAACTATCATCAAATGTTTTACCGCTGATATTTTTAAATGCAACTTTTGCTGTAATAAATTCTCCCTGTGCAACTACATCCTTAAACTGGTACAAAATATTTGGTGCAATTGCCCCTTCTGGCAATGTTTCTCCATTCAACCTCCAGTATCTAAGCTGGTTGGGTGATGAGTTAACTGTATCGGCATTAGTCATTCTCAACTTCAGGTGAGGATAAGTAGCCGCATCAATAAAGCTGACAGATGTATCTTTTGCCGGGCTTAGCGTAGCCAATGAAACAACATCGCCTGCAACCGTTTGTCCTAATATCTCAATACTGGTTTGATCAGGCTGAGGCTCCAGGTCTTTTCCATCCCAATGCAAGTCATTCCACTTTTTAGCAGGGCCAAACCATGGCGATTCAATTGTCCCAATATTAATTAATCCTCTTAAATTAAAATCTTTCACTAACCAGTCTGTTGTATTTCCTATAAACTGTTGAGCCGGGAATGAGAGATCATTTTTCTTAAAGATGAAAATCATAGGCTTATTAGCCCTGAACGAATCAATCAAATCAAATCCATATTTTTTGAAAGTATGATATAACGAAACTCCGCTTCCCAGGTAAGATGTATCAGACATTAAAGTAGAGGCATTAACGGAGCTGACAAAATCCCTTCCAAGGTTTGTAATTAAGATATAATTACTATCCGGAACAAAGTTCATGAAATCCATAGCTTTCCTTCTGCTCGAAGAATCCTGATAAGAGAACTCAAAGAAATTACGTGGTGTACGTTGACAAATAGCTTGACTGCCATATAAGCTTCCTGTATTATGCCATGGCTTTAATGTTTTGCCATCCAGTACATAAAACTGGAAGGAAAGGTAGCGGCAACCATAGTTATCAATACCTTCAAAATCGAGGTTAACATCTATACGATCAAAGCTGAAATATGGATAGATACCGGTTCTTACTTTTAAATTCCGGTCAGAAACTTTGTATTTAAACTTCCTGTCTGCAGAATCAAGACTGATATTATAATAAAGATCGTTTTTAAACTGATAATAATGAGATTGATTAAATCCTTCGGTTGAGTTTGGTAAATAAACAAAGGATGCCACATTCCATATAACATTACCTGTACTTGCATCCCCCACACCGGTACGCCAGTAATAAACAGTACTGTCACTAAATGTTACTGTTGGCGTAAACGTTAATATACCGCCGGAACTAACGGAGGAAGCAGTTGCTTTTAATGGAGAGTTGAATGCCGTAGTAGTATCTATCTCCATTAAATATTGCTGGCTTGGCTGCAGGGCATTGGCGGTAGAAGCGCTGAATGTTATGTTTTGTTTGTTGATGATTGAATAGTTTGCAGGATAAACCGGCCGTAGTTCGTTTTCATAAATGAAAACATCTTTTGATATGGTGTTATTCGTTTCACAGGACTCATCGGTTGTATTATCTGCATCTACAATAAATGTCAGCTTATTCAATCCTTTATCCCGCAAAGGTTGAACAGGAACCACTAATTGTATTGAATCCTCAAATTGAATGGCCGGAATTTTCTGATCAAAAATATTTTCTTCATGCCCGTCAGATGGATATTTTCTTTTTACAATCACTCTTATTGAATCAGTAGTACCTTTTCCAATGTTCATCATTTTTAAAGAAACGTTGAAACTGGGCTCGGCTATAGAAATAATTTGCGGTGATATCCCTACCAGTTGCGGTTCAATTACATAATCCGGTTTAGGAAATGAATATGCATGTACGGCAGGATCACCATTTAAACTCACCTGTTCGGAGTTCTGACGATTAAAATAATCCTCGTCAGTAAAAGTTTGCATTATATAGTTTATCGTGTTTTTTGTAATTTCTCCAAATGATTTACCATATGATTTTTTTGAAAGCTCAGTATAAAATTCATTTGTATAGAAATGCAGAAAGTTTACTATTCCCAAATGTGTACTTGCTAAAAAGCCGATGCTTCCTGCATTAGGAGTTACAATGTTCTTTTCAGAAAGTGTTAAGTTTTGAGCCAACCGAAGTGTGTCAAAAAGATAATTGTTACCGGCCTGGCAGCCATTGGCAATAAAGAATGGATACTTACCAACATTTTTTAAATCGGCCGGTTCATCTAAACTAAACTGCAATGTATTAGGAGAAGAGTGCCCAAAATAAGTAACAAGTCCCAAACCATTCTGAAACAATTTCGGCACCTCGTCATTATGCACCTGTTGAATAGTTATGTCGGAAGTCTTTCTAAACCTATTTACGAATCCGCTATACTGAGCCGTTTGAATAGTATCTGTATATGGGTTACTCATGTAATAATCAATCTGGTTTCCAACCGCATCTTCTGCACCAATTATATGCATTACCTGTTTCATCCAGGATTTATCAGCTATTGTACAGGAGTTGATAGCGATATTTGACTCATATGTTTTTACTTTGTCCAAATAATTTTTTATTTCATTAGGATAAACCACACTTATTCGTCCAATGGGAGTAGCCGGAGTAGGGTTTTTAGGAGTTTCTGATGCCAGGTAATTATCACTGGCAGGCCATCCAAAGGTTGGCACAAGGTTTATTCTTGAAGTCACAGCGAGATTTTCAAATTTCCGCAACTCGGGATAGGTTACGCCTTTACCAATAATAAGACAAAATTGAGGCTGCTGGCTAAACTTATCTCTGGCAAATCTTAAAAAGTTTTTTATTGAGGAAGGATGATTTTTGATACCAAAGGCAAACTGATCAATTAATTCACCTATATCATAAATCTTCGCATTAAAACTACCACCCGCAGCTGATGCCCGGTATTGTTTGTACTGATCAACATAATTATTTCCGCTGCCATCGTTATACAATACCGGGTTACTGATAATAAGATAGTCTCCCTGATTTGCTGTATTGGAATAATCTATAAAGTTTCTGGGTGTTAAATTAGTTACTGAACGAACAGCCCCGGCATCCCTGCTTAACAATACCATTTGTCTTTCAGTTGCGGTTGGAGGTAATACAAATTTTATATATGCGGGGTCACTCAAGTCACCAATCATTATCTTTTTGTTTGTAAGATCATAAAGAACAGGCAACGAGCTGCCTACATTGAAATTACTAATTTGGATAAATGATGAATCGGGTCTGGCAGGCAATTTAAAATCAAAAACTGTTTTGAAATCAAAATTATATTTCCTGGGATATGTTAACCGGGAATAGGACATTACCACCCTGTCACTGGCAACACTGGCATCGTTTAAGATATTATATGTAACCGAGTTACTACTAAACAGCGAGGCAGGAATATTATTAATTGTTTCCTGTGCATCTTCAAAATAATTAATCACTTTTGCCGCAACGGGGGATCCGTTAAGACTTATACGAAGTGTTCTTGTATTATTGGCATTACCAAAAGCACCATAACTAAAACTGACATCTGGCCCTGAGGGATCGGCATTTAAGCTTCCAATTGTAAAGTTTATTTGTGCACCTGTTCCAATATCTCCCGAAGTCCAACCCTCGCCTTTATCATAAGCAGAGGAACTAACATAATCGCTTCCTACCACAGCTGCATTACCTGTGTTTATCTTAAAATTATAATAGATACCCTGTGTATATATAAAGTACGGCTCAGGGGCTAAACTGGTACCGGCTACATTATTAGCATCGGTGGAACAGTGGCTGTTGGCAACGCCAGGTTGAACAGTGAGGTAATAAGTTGATGTATCTGTTTCTAAACTGTATTTGTCATGTAATTGATATTCGGGCAGACGATATAGTGGTTTATCAGGTTTCCCATCGTTTTGCTGTCCGTAAAATTCTATGAACCCATTCACTGGAATAGGACCTGATGCCACAGAGGTATATACAGGAACCACTTCCCCGTTTCTCCATAAAACAAAATCCTCAGCATTAGCATTTGCCAAACCTGCAGTTGCCAGTGTGGACTGATTAATACGCCATAAACCTGTTGTACTTACTTTGAACTTATAATAAGTTCTGCTGTAGTCAATCCATTCATTATTGTAAGCCTGTGCAAATGCACCCAGCATTAATAATGAAAATAAGGCGGATAGTATAATTCTTTTCATAACGTTAGTGTGAATTAATTAGTTTTCTTTTTCTTGTTCTTTAAATTAAGACTCAAGGAAAAAACATGGGTATATAAAGGATTCGATTGATTGGCTAAGTTGTTATAGGCATAATCAATTTTCACATCACCTAATTTAAAACCTGCCCCTACCCCTGGTTGATAAATCCATACTCTCTTTTGGTTTAAAGTATCCCCATCTTTCAATGCTCTTTGGAAATTATAAATACCGGTGCGGAGGAAGAATACATTTTTAACAGCTAACTCAAACCCAAGATTTGGATCAACACTCACCGGATCAGCAGACAATAAGGTATTTCTCCTTCCATCGAAAGTGAGATTGAAATTAACTTCCCCAGTAAGTACTAAAGATTTATTCAGGTTAAAATCATAGGCAGCTCCAAGTATTAATCTTGGCGCAGTTAATTCGGTTGATTTTACCGGAATATCGTTTTTAGTGAGGTATAATTTTTCTTTATCTCTTTCACTGAAAGTAAATGACCATGCATTAAAAGTGGTGGTCAAATCACGGCCAACAATACCAAATCTTGCTTTCTTCGTCTGAATTTGCAAACCCGCATCTATTCCAAATCCCCAGGCGGTGGCAAACTGTCCCACTTTACGATGAATAACTTTGGCATTAAAACCAAAACTTACACTCTTCTTATCTGTTTGTTTTAATTGCTGAGCGTAGGAAAGAAGAAAAGCATAATCAGCAGATGAAAAAGATTTGATGTTATTATAGTTGATGGATCCATCGGGTTCCACCAGATACAAAGTGTTCATAATATCATCAACTGCAAAACGCAAAAAGGAAACGCCAATTGTTCTTTTCTTGTTGGAAGAAGGGATGGCCAGTGCAGCATAATCATACTTACCAATGCCAGCAAAATATTCAGCATGCATGGCAGTAACAATGGGATTGTCTTTTACATGGGTTAAGCCGGCAGGATTCCAATATCCTGCAGTAGCATCATCAACCGTAGCTACCTGTGCACCACCCATACCCATAGCACGGGCGCCGGCACCTATGTTCAAAAATTCGTTGGAATACTTGCGGAACTGCGCATCGGTTTCAGTGATGGCAAAAAGTAAAAGGACGGATAGTGCGAGGGTGTATTTTTTCATTACAGCCATTTTCTGGATAAGCAATTAATAAAGAGGCCGTATTAACAAGCGATGCTGCTTTGGGTTTCAAGTCACTTACAATCAGCTAATAAAGCATTCACAGCCAGTGTTGGTCTCAAACTGAGGAAAACGTTATTCGGCTGGTTTTATTGTACTGATTCACAAAGCATTTTCCCTACTTTTGCGAAAATTTTTTGTTGGAAATGAACTTGATAGAAGAATTACGCTGGAGAGGCATGATTCAGGATATTATGCCAGGTACAGAAGAACAACTTCAAAAAGAAATGACTTCTGCCTATATTGGCTTTGACCCCACAGCCGATAGCCTGCATATCGGCAGCTTAGTTCCTATTCTTTTACTGGTTCATTTGCAAAAAGCCGGTCATAAACCTATTGCCCTGGTAGGTGGTGCCACCGGCATGGTGGGAGATCCCAGTGGTAAAACCGAAGAAAGAAATCTATTGAGTGAAGAAGTGCTTCGTTTTAATGAAGCCGGTGTAAAAAAACAATTGATGCAGTTTTTGGATTTTGATGAATCCAAACCCAATAGTGCAGTGATGGTTAATAATTACGACTGGTTTAAAGGAATAACTTTCTTAAACTTTATTCGTGATGTGGGTAAACACATTACTATTAACTACATGATGAGCAAGGATAGTGTGAAGAAAAGATTAGAAGGCGAAACAGGTATGAGTTTTACAGAGTTTACTTACCAGTTAGTACAGGGTTATGATTTTTACTGGCTTTATGAAAACATGAATGCCAAACTGCAAATGGGCGGTAGTGACCAGTGGGGAAATATTGTTACAGGAACTGAATTAATAAGAAGAAAAGCTGGTGGCGAAGCATTTGCTTTTACTTGTCCGTTAATTACAAAAGCAGATGGTGGCAAGTTTGGAAAAACAGAAAAAGGAAACGTATGGTTAGATGCCAATAAAACTTCTCCTTACCAGTTCTATCAATTCTGGTTAAATGCTACCGATGCCGATGCAGAAAAATGGATTAAGATTTTTACTTTCCTTAAACAGGGTGAAGTAAATTCTTTATTAGAAGAACATAAACAAGATGCTGGTAAAAGATTGCTTCAAAAAAGATTGGCAGAAGAAATAACTAAGCTTGTTCATGGCGAAGTCGCTTTGCAAGAAGCCATCAGCACCACAGAAAAATTATTCGCTAATCAAACAGCTCCTGCTGAAAGTTTGAGTGTGGAAGATTTGGAAGGAATGGAAGGTGTGGTTAAATCTGATTTTCCTGCTGAAAAAATAAATGCTGGTATTGATGTAGTAAGCTTTTTAGCTGAAACAAATATTTTCCCCAGCAAAGGCGAAGCAAGAAAAACAGTTCAGGGTGGTGGTGTAAGTATCAACCGTAAAAAAGTTGAGAATGTGCAGTTGACTGTTGACAGTTCTATGCTTTTACACGGTAAATACTTGCTCGTACAAAAAGGAAAAAGAAATTATTATTTAGTAAAAGCGGTGTAGCCTGAAGCTCCTGCTTCAGGAAAGCTACCGATCAGCACTTGGGCTTATAATAATTCGGGGTTTAAGTAACTCCATTTCCATTTTAGCCAATTATTTACAAATCCCGCTTTAACAGGATTGTTTAAAATGTAATTAACTATCCGCTCAAACTCTCCATCTCTTACTACATGGTCATAACTTTCTCTTTCCCAAAACTGTCCGCTATGTTTCAAAATCCTGTTGGATACCCCCGCTGTATAACTTTTGTGCCGCTGCATTATTCTGAATAGATCATCGTCAGCATTTTTAAGACTAAATAAAACATGAACATGGTTTGGCATAATGCAATAGCAATAAAGTTTAATTTTATTTCTTTCAAGAAAATGAAGTGAATCAGCAACTATTTTTGCAACCGGTTCTTCTTTTAACCAATAAGGTTCGTTAAGATTTCTATCAAGGAAATTATCTGTTTCGATAAAATAGCCCTCCCGAATATCTGCTATAGCTGTCTGTAATTTATCACCCTCTGCTGAAGACGCAAACAATTCTAACTCTAAACGTTGATAATCGTCTTGCAATTTTCTTATTACCTCTACAGGTATAGATCCTGCTAACCGGTAGGTTATAAAAAACAATGCTTCCGGCGGCTGATAGTGGGGTAATTTTTTTCGATAAAATATTTTGGGCATGACAAGGGAAATATTTTACTAAGTTACTTTATTTCCCTTAGTAAACATTGGTTTACCGAAGCCGGAGCTTCGGGGTACAGCCTTTTATTCTACATCCACCTGTTTAGGAATTACAGAACCTTCACTTGCCTCCATTAAAAATTTTCTGTCAGAAAGTATATATCCATTTCCTTTTTCGCAGAAATGAACTTTTAAATTTTCAATGCTGATAGGATTACCATCGGGTATATCAGCAATATTGCAGTGCATAATATCAAATCCATCAACAATAATTACTAATCCACTGCCAATCGCTTCCATTTTATTTCCTTCTGTAATCAGCATACCGGTATCTTCACCCAATCCAATACCAATACATTGTGGATTAGTAGCAATTGCTTGTGCCAGTCTTCCAAATCTTCCACGTTTTTCAAAGTGACTATCGATAATTACACCATCAATAAAACCTAAACCAGTAGTCATTTTAACTTCACCTTTCAAATGAGCTCTTGTAGCATTGCCTTCATAAATCATTGTACTGCTCATTGCCATTGCACCGGCGCTGGTACCGGCAATTAAGAACCCTTCTTCTTCCTGGTATCTTTTTTTCATGATGGCTAAAAATTCTGTACCGCCATCTGTTACACTTAACCGCAATTGATTGCCTCCACTAAACATTACCGCATCACAGGTTTTAATGCGTTTCATAAAATCTGCATCCATGGTATCCTGGCGGTTACGGATATGCATAACGCCGATATTGGTACAACCAATGCGGCCAAATGCATCCATATAATTTTCTCCTACTTCGTAAGGAATCGTTGACGCTGTAGTAATAATTTCTATCCGGGCTGAAATGCCACCGGCTTCTTCCACCACACGGCGAAGAATACCAAGTTCAAAAAAGTTGAGGTTACTGCGGTAGATTTCTCCTTTCTCCAGGTCGGTTCCTTTATCTTCTGCTCCACCTATAGCGATAAGTTTTCCCTTGGGGTATTGCATCAATAATTTTTTGGGTTAAAACAAAAATAAGGGAAATGGTGGGAATGGACAATGGTGAGTGGATAATGGATAGTTGATAGTGGAGAGTGAATAATTATCTCGTATTTATTGCATTTCATTATCCACTATCAACTATCCATTATCAATTATAGCTGAACAGAAATACCTGACCCTGAAGTGAGTGACACAAGGAACGATAAGCAAGGATTAAACAGTTGGTCACATAGCCAAAAAATCCTATATTGAAAATCTAACTTTTTGCTTATGAAGATTCTTGAAATTAAAGTGCTTAAAGGACCCAACTACTGGAGTGTTCGCCGGAACAAGCTCATTCAAATGAAATTAGATTTGGAAGAACTCGAACAAAGTCCAACCAATAAAATTCCCGGCTTTCGTGAACGATTAGAAAAATTGTTTCCTACCATGATTGAACATCGTTGCAGCGAGGCAATGCGTGGCGGATTTTTTAAGCGGGTGGATGAAGGCACCTGGATGGGTCATGTAATTGAGCATATTGCTCTCGAACTCCAAACCCTTGCCGGTATGGAAGTTGGTTTTGGCCGCACCCGTACACCCGATGGAGAAAAAGAAGGTGTTTACTATGTAGTGTTTAGTTATATGGAAGAAGATGCCGGTGTGTATGCAGCAAAAGCGTCAGTAAGAATTGCACAGGCATTGGTTGATGGTGCACCTTATGATTTAAGTGAGGATATACAACGGTTAAGAGAGATAAGAGAAGATACCAGATTAGGACCTTCAACCGGTTGTATAGTTGATGAAGCGGCGAAAAGAGGAATACCTTATATAAGATTGAATAAACAAAGTTTGGTGCAGTTAGGTTATGGTGTAAATCAAAAACGTATTCGTGCAACTATTGCTTCTACAACCGGAAACATTGCAGTTGACATTGCCTGCGATAAAGAAGAAACAAAACTGTTACTGGAAGCAGCAGAAATTCCTGTGCCAAGAGGAACTGTAATAAGAACAGAAGAAGGATTAAAAGATGCGATTGAAAAATATGGTTATCCTTTGGTGATAAAACCTATTGATGGTAATCATGGTAAAGGCAACACAACAAATATCACTACCTGGGAACAGGCAACAAAGGCGTTAGAAGCAGCTAAAGTATATGGAAGAAATGTGATTGTAGAAAAATTTATCACCGGTTATGATTTCCGTTGTTTGGTAATTAACTATAAATTTATTTGTGCAGCATTGCGTACCCCGGCTTCTGTAGTAGGTGATGGTGTGCATGATATTAAATGGCTGATTGAAGAAACCAATAAAGACCCTCGTCGTGGTTATGGGCATGAAAAAGTGTTGACGCAAATTACTATTGACCAGTTTACGCAAAAGATGCTGGATGATGCAGCTATTACATTAGAACATGTTCCGCCAAAAGGGGAAAGAGTTTTATTAAAACCAACCGCCAATCTTTCAACAGGTGGTACATCCACCGATGTAACAGATGAAGTACATCCTGCCAATGTATTTATGTTTGAACGCATCGCCAAAATCATCGGACTCGACATTTGTGGTATTGATGTAATGGCAACTGATTTACGTACACCTGTATCAGAAAATGGTGGCGCCATATTAGAAGTAAATGCCGCTCCCGGTTTCCGAATGCATATTGAACCGGCAGAAGGTTTGCCCCGCAACGTAGCCGAGCCTGTGGTGGATATGTTATTTCCCAAAGGAAGTGTAGGTCGTATTCCTATCATTGCTGTTACCGGAACAAATGGCAAAACAACTACTACCAGATTAACAGCTCATATTGCAAAAAGTGCCGGCAAAAAAGTTGGCTACACAACAAGCGATGGTGTGTATATACAAAATCAACTGATGATGAAAGGTGATTGTACCGGTCCCATCTCTTCACAATTTGTATTGAAAGACCCAACAGTAGATTTTGCTGTATTAGAATGTGCCCGTGGTGGTATTTTAAAAAGCGGATTGGCATTTCAAAATTGTGAAGTAGCTGTTGTAACTAATGTTGCTGCAGACCATATTGGATTAGGTGGTATCAACACTGTAGAAGCAATGGCAAAAGTAAAAGCAGTAGTACCGGAAACTGTTTTCTCACATGGATACGCCGTATTAAATGCTGATGATGATTTGGTGTATAAGATGAAGGATGATTTAAAATGTAATATCGCTTTATTCAGCATGGATGAAAATAATCCACGCATAAAAGAACATGCTGCGGAGAATGGATTGAGTTGTGTATTTGAAAATGGATTTGTTACCATTATGAAAGGCAACTGGAAGATCAGGGTATTGAATGTGAAGAATATTCCTTTAACGTATGAAGGCAAGGCAATCCATAACATCAATAACTGTTTGCCTGCTGTATTAGCAGCTTATCTTTTCCGTGATATATCAATTGAAGATATAAGAACAGGATTGCAAACTTTTATACCAAGTGAAAGTTTAACACCGGGACGATTAAATTTCTTCCATTTTAAAAACTTTACTTTCCTCGCCGACTTTGCTCACAATCCGCATGGGTTAAAACTGTTGTGTGATTTTGTAAGCAAGCTTGACTATCCGCTAAAAGTAGGGGTTATTAGCGGAACTGGTGACAGAAGAGATGATGATATACGGGAACTAGGAGAAATATCTGGTCAGTATTTTGATGAAATCATTATGCGTTGCGATAAAAATCTGCGTGGCCGTACTGCTGAAGAAATAATGGGACTGCTGGAAGAAGGCATAAGAAAAGTGAACCCAACAGTGCCAATAATAAAAATTGCTAATGAGAACGAAGCGTTGGAACATATTTATGCAAATCCCAAAAAGGGAGCTTTATACACCATTATGTGTGATGTGGTGGCCGGTGCACTGGACAAAATAAGGGAGCTGAAAGAAAGAGAGGATGTTCACTTAAATAAAACAGTTTTATTGCATCAGTAACATTATTTATCTGGCTATAAAAACAACCAAAAAGCTTGAAAAACGATTTGGGAGAGAAAGAATCTAGCCTTATTTTTGCGCTCCCAAACGGGAAACAGGATTGGCCTATAGTATAATGGTAGTACGACAGATTTTGGTTCTGTTTGTCTTGGTTCGAATCCAGGTAGGCCAACCGAAAAAGCGTCCGCAAATTGCCGGACGCTTTTCTTTTTTTCCACTAACAATCATTTAACCATCGTTAATCCACGGTTAAACAGGTACCAAACTCTATTACAGGCATTTGATTTGAATTAGCTTTCCTGTAAATATTTTTTATAACAAAAATTCACACAACATGAAAAAGTTAATTCTATCGGCGCTAACATTGTTTGCCTTTACCGCATTTACTTTTGGACAGGGAAAACCTGCTGAGAAAAAAGAAGCTAAAAAAGAAACAAAAGTCGCCAAGAAAGAAGAGAAAAAAGAAGAAAAGAAAGAAACTAAATCAGGTACCTCCACTAAAAAAGATGGTACACCTGATATGAGGTATAAAGAAAATAAGGATAAAGCAAAGCATGAGAAGCATATGAAGAAAGATGGTACACCCGACAAGCGTTTTAAAGAAAACAAAAAAGCAAAAGGATAGTACTTCTATTTTTTGGTTAATAATTCCCCCGCTTATGCGGGGGTTTTCATTTCAATCGATCCCAAAAGAAAAAGGCTCATATAATATGAACCTCATGTTATCATTAAATTCCATTGAATATTTAACTCACTCCATCCACTACCATTGCTTTGTCAATTTTTTGTACCAATCCCTGCAAAACTTTTCCAGGACCAACTTCGGTAAACTTATCAGCACCATTGGCTATCATTGACTGTACACTTTGAGTCCAGCGAACAGCACCTGTTAATTGAGCAATGAGGTTATTCTTTATCTCATCTCTGTCTAACACAGCTTTGGCCGCTACATTTTGATATACTGCACAAGTAGGTGCATAGAAGGAAGTGGATTCAATTGCCTTCTGTAATTCTTCTTTTGCTGGCTCCATTAATGGGGAATGAAAAGCACCACCAACAGGTAATACTAATGCTCTCTTCGCTCCTGCTGTTTTCATTCTTTCGCAGGCAATGTCAATTCCTTTTAATGAACCACTAATAACTAATTGTCCGGGACAATTATAATTGGCAGCTACTACTACTTCTCCTGTTTCTTGAGTTACTGCTGCACATATTTCTTCTACTTTGTCATCCGCTAAAGCTAATACAGCAGCCATAGTTGACGGATTTAACTCACAAGCTTTTTGCATTGACTGTGCCCGGATAGAAACCAACTTCAAAGCATCTTCAAAACTTAAAGCACCGTTCGCTACTAATGCAGAGAACTCACCTAACGAATGTCCCGCCACCATATCCGGCTTTGCACCATCAATTGCTTTATAAGCAATGACTGAATGAAGGAAAACAGCAGGCTGAGTAACTTTTGTTTGCTTCAAATCTTCATCGCTGCCTTCAAACATAATATCAGAAATACGAAAGCCTAATATATCATTTGCCTGCTCAAATAATCTTTTGGCAGAAGCATTATTATCGTACAAATTTTTACCCATCCCTTTAAACTGGGAACCCTGACCCGGAAATACATACGCATGTGCCATATCAATCGATTTATATTGTGCAAAAAAAGGAAAATCCCGGTAAATGCCGGGATTCTTTTTCCACTAACAATTTTTCTATCGTCTCCCCATCAAATCTGCCGTAATCAGCTTCATAAATTCACTGCGGGTAGAGTTTTTTTGAAATTCTCCGTAAAAGGCAGAAGTGGTTGTAACAGAATTTTGTTTTTGTACACCACGCATCATCATACACAAGTGTTGCGCTTCAATAACCACTGCCACACCCAGCGGATTCAACGCTTCTTTAATAGCACCTAAAATTTGTGTAGTTAATCTTTCCTGTACCTGTAGTCTTCTTGAATACACATCCACCACTCTTGCCACTTTACTCAGCCCCGTAATGTATCCGTTGGGAATATAAGCAACATGTGCCTTACCAAAGAAGGGCAACATATGATGTTCACACATGCTGTACAATTCAATATCTTTTACAATCACCATTTCACTTACATCTTCATGAAACTTGGCGGAGTTTAAAATTGCCAGTGCATCCATCTGGTAACCCTGCGTCATGTATTGCATTGCCTTTGCCACTCTTTCAGGAGTTTTTAATAATCCTTCCCTGTCAGGATTTTCTCCCAGCAATTCCAAACTTTTTCGGTAAGCATCAATCAGCCCCGATGTAATTTTATCTTCGTACTGTTCTGTTTTTTTATAAGCCATAACTCTAATTTGATGATGTGATAATATGATAATTTGATAATGTATTCTTAGTGTTCATTAGCACATCAGCACATTATCTCATCATCACATTACACCGGGTATTCTACAAAATTCCTTGGTGTTTCATATAAACGGATTTGCAAATCCTTTTTCTTATCAATATGTGGCCGCAGTAAATCGTAAATCACTATCACAATATTCTCTGCTGTTGGGTTTAAGTTCTTAAACTCTTCTGTATCGAGATTTAAATTTTTATGATCAAACCGTGAATGAATTTCTCTTTGAATGAGATCGGAAAGCAGTTTCATATCCATTACATACCCGGTTTTCTTATCTGGCTTACCTGCAACTTTTACTTCCAGCTCATAATTATGACCGTGATAATGCGGCAGGTTGCATTTACCAAACACTTCTTTATTCTTTTCATCACTCCAGTCAGGATTATGCAGACGATGTGCTGCATTAAAATGTTCCTTCCTGTAAACGGCCACTTTTTTACTCATATCAATATACAAATTACAAAAATTCAACCGGAAGCCAATGTCATACTTACAACAGCGTTAAGATGATGGATTTATAACAGTGCTAAAACAAAAAGGTTCGGTTTATTCGCCGTAATATTCTACATAAATACTGGCTGTTTCGTATAACTTGATGCAGTGCAGTTTTATTTCCGATGGTAAATGTGGAGCTAATTCATTCCATATGCCGACAGCAAGATTTTCTGTGGAGCACATTTTACCCTGCATAAAATCAACATCCATATTTAAATTACGATGATCAATTTTTTCAATTACTCTTTCACGGATGATCACACTCAGCTTCTTTACATCATATAAAAAACCGGTATCAGGATTGGGTGAACCCTTAACTGTTACATACAATTCATAGTTATGGCCATGCCAGTTTTGATTGGCACATTTGCCAAACACTGTTTCATTCTGCTCAGGACTCCAGTTAGGATTGTAGAGTTTATGAGCGGCATTAAAATGTTCTATCCTTGTTAAGTAAACCATAGCGGCCGCAAAGGTAACATTTCAATTTAATTCATGCAGAATGCTATTGGTTCTTTATTTTTAATGATGAATTGTTTGTTAATAGCTTCCACCGCAGCAGAAATAACTCCGTTTGTAAACCATTACCGCAATACTGAAAAGCTTAACTATATTGATTTTAAGCTGGATGTACTGATAACCGGCGTGGGACTCACTGCTGCTACCTACGCTCTTTCCAAACAAGTTAATATCAGCATACCACAATTAGTAATTCAAGCCGGTGTGGCCGGGTGTTTTGATAAATCAATCGAACTTGGCTCAGTATTCAGTATACAAAAAGATATAATTGCAGACCAGGTGGTGTTTGAACAAAGTGCATATAAAAATCTTTTTGATTTAAAACTGGCAAATGCCAATGAACTTCCCTATACAAAAGGATGGTTGGTTAATACTAATAAAACTTTGCTAAAGCGTTCAAAGCTTAAACAAGTAGCCGGCATATCAGTAAATGAAATTACCACCGGGAAAAAGAAGGTTGATTATTACAGAAAAACATTTGATCCGCTAGTGGAATCAATGGAAGGTGCGGCTTTGCATTATGTATGCCTGATGGAAGATATTCCTTTTCTGCAGATTCGCAGTGTTTGTAATTACATAGGAGAACGAAATAAAAAGAAATGGTTGCTGAAAGATTCTATTGTCAACCTCAATAAAGAACTGATACGATTACTGGAAGGACTTTAAGAATGCACAACAGATTGTTACGGCTTGCTTACATTTGTATCCTGAATTAAATATTTTGAGCAAGAAATTTACATTAGGTTTTTCCCCCTGCCCCAACGACACTTTTATTTTTGATGCACTCGTAAATAAAAAAATTGATGCTGAAGGATTGGATTTTGAAGTAGTGCTGGAAGATGTACAAACTCTCAATCAATGGGCATTAGAAGGCAAATTGGATATTTCCAAAATCAGTTATGGTGTATTGCCTTTACTTACTAAAAATTATTCGCTGCTGAATTCAGGAGGAGCTTTGGGAAACGGTGTGGGGCCGTTATTAATCTCAAAGAAAAATATTGCTGCTCTTCATATTGATGAATGTACTGTTGCTGTTCCCGGGGAGAACACCACCGCATATTTGCTTTTTTCTTTAGCTTTTCCTCATGCAAAGAAGAAACAGTTTATAGTGTTTAATAAAATTGAAGATGCTATTCTTTCTGAAAAAGTAGATTGTGGAGTGATCATTCATGAAAATCGCTTTACTTACCAGAAAAGAGGATTGAAAAAAATTCTTGATTTGGGTGAATACTGGGAAGAACAAACCGGCTGTCCCATTCCATTGGGTGGAATTGTTATTAAGAAATTCATAGACAAAGAAACCGCTTTACAAATTGATAAATTAATAAGACAAAGTATTGAATATGCATTTCAGCACTACCCTGCGCTGACTGATTATGTAAAAATTCATTCACAGGAAATGGAAGAATACGTGATGCGTAAACACATTGAATTATATG
The DNA here is from genome assembly GCA_016200915.1 of Sphingobacteriales bacterium. Taxonomy (GTDB): domain Bacteria; phylum Bacteroidota; class Bacteroidia; order Chitinophagales; family Chitinophagaceae; genus AWTP1-9. The sequence continues at coordinate 44,963 of JACQDV010000035.1, read as the reverse complement.
TAAATGATTTTTCGATTGACCAGGGTGAAAAAGGAAGAGTGGCGATTGAACAACTGCTATCAATTTATTCGGAGATGAATAATATTACGATCAATACAGAAGAAGTTTTTCTTACACCTTAATTTTTCCTAACGCTTTCCCATACACTTCCAAACATCTTTTCCTCGCAAATTCATGATCAACGATTGGTTGAGGATAGGTTAGCTCATTTAACTCCGGAACCCATTTATTAATATATTCTAACTTTTGATCAAACTTCTGTGTTTGCAGGTAAGGATTAAAGATGCGGAAATATGGAGCTGCATCACATCCACTGCCGGCCGCCCACTGCCAGCCACCGTTGTTAGCAGCAAAATCAAAGTCTAATAGTTTCTTGGCAAAATAAGCTTCGCCCCATCTCCAGTCAATTAATAAATGTTTCGTAAGAAAGGAAGCGACAATCATTCTCACCCGGTTATGCATGTAACCAGTTGTATTTAACTCTCTCATTCCTGCGTCAACAATGGGGTATCCTGTTTGTCCATTGCACCAGGCATCAAACTCTTTTTCATTATTGCGCCATTGAATAAAATCATATTCAGGTTTAAAAGCTTTATCCTTTGCAATAGGAGGAAAGTTCCACAGGATCATATGATAAAAATCCCGCCAGATGAGTTCATTTAAATAAGTTTCATTTAGCTGCATTGCCTTTTGTGCCAGTTTACGAATGCTAACTGTACCAAAGCGGAGATGCACTCCCATTTTAGAAGTTCCGTTAACAGATGGATAATCTCTCTGCTGAGAATATTTTTTTACTATTTCTTCATTGAGTGATTTAGCGGGGAAGTGCTTATCCGTTTCAATAAAACCCATTTCTGATAACGATGGAATTTCAACCGACGGTTGCTTATGGAAGTTAGAAAAATATTTTTCAGTCGGATAACTGCTCAAATAAAAATTATTCAGTGTTGCTTTCCATTTGCGGCTGTATGGAGTAAAAACAGTATAAGGATTGCCATCATCTTTTACTACTTCTTTTTTTTCAAATATTACCTGATCCTTGTAAGTATGCAAGCTTGCACCAGCTTTATTTAAAATTTTATTTATGGAATCATCTCTCACTGCTGCATACAGTTCATAATCATGATTGGTAATTACTTTTTTTACATTATACTTTTCCAGTAAAGATTTATATACTTCTTCAGGAAATCCATAATATATTTCCATTGAACTACCCAACTTCATCAACTTCTTCTGCATTTCGTTCAATGCTTCATAAATAAACTGGACTCTTCTGTCAGCTTTATCTTCCAGTTTATTTAATATATTTTTATCAAAAATAAAAACAGGAATCACTGGTAGTCCGGATTTTAATGCATGATAAAGTCCCGCATTATCATCCAGTCTTAAATCTCGGCGAAACCAAAAAATATTTACTGATTGTTTCAAGAAATAATTTTGAGAAACAACAACGAATCTGGTTAATTGTTGAGTAAATCCATCAGTCTTTTATAAATATTTGATGCCTGGGCATTATCATAAACTTTATTCTTGAACTGTTTAACCCAGCGAAGAACAGAGGTAGTATTGGTGAGAAAAACCTCGTCAGCCTGTTCCACCTCTTCAACTGTTATTGTTTTCTCATGAACTCTTAATCCTATAGCGTTCACATTCTCTATGAGGAAACGCCGCATTATGCCTGCAACACAGCCTTCAGTCAAAGATGGCGTGTACAATATTTTGTCTTTTAGTAAAAACACATTGGCAATAGAAGCATCAGCAACATTTCCACTGGAATTGAGAACCAGACAATCGTTCAGTCTATTTTCTTTTGCATGCAAAGCTGCCATTACATAAGGCAGGTAATTAGCAGATTTAATATTAGAAAAAATATCCTGTTGCTTTCTTGTCTGCTGATATACATCAATCACTAATCCATTTTCATTTAGCTGAAATACATGATCAGGCAATGGCCATACCTGGATGACAAAATTGGGCAGCATACTTTGTGCATCATACAAACCACCATCACCCCGAAAAACAGCCAGCCTCACTCTTGCATTAACTAATTTATTTTTCTTACACAGAGAAAGTATTTCATCTTTAAAATAATCAGACGTAAATAGTTTAGGAATTTCAAACCTCATCAAATTCATTCCGGAAAATAATCTGTCAAAATGGAGATCAGCCAATCTTATTTTACCATCCGTAACAACCATTGTCTCAAATAAACCATCCCCATAACGAAAACCACGATTATCAGGAGAAATAAAAAAATCTCCAGCTTCGCAAATCTTTCCATTATAGTTATAAAACTCAGGCATAGACAAAATAAAAAGTCCCGCTATGAAAGCAGGACTTCAAATATCAATTAAAAATTTTTATTGCTCGGCAATATTATGTTTCACTGCATACATAATTAACCCGGCAGTGGATTTTGCTCCTACTTTTGATTTAAGTTTGTCACGGATAGCTTCTACTGTTCTTGGACTCAGATCAACTATATCTGCAATTTCTTTGGTGCTCTTTTCTTCGCACATTAATCGCAGAATAGTTATTTCTTTTTCATTCAGCTTAACATCACTTGGTCCATCATCACTGCGTTTGTTACGTAATCCGTCTATCAACGCTTTATTGGTAAGTGCATTGAAGAAGTATTCTTGCTCATAGCAGGTTTTAATCGCTTCGTAAATAACTTCTGAATCAGAATTTTTAGTGAGGTATGAATTGGCTCCCAGCTCCATTAACTTTGCAATCATCGAGTGATCATCGTGCATAGTAAGCATAATCACTTTAATTTGGGGATATAACTGCTTTATTTCAGGTAGTGTTGCAATACCGTTCATTATTGGCATCTCAATATCCAGCAAAATCACATCGGGCTGGATATGCTTAAGCATATTAAGCAGCTGCATACCATTATCAGCTTCTGCTATTACTTTAATATCTTTCTTTTGCGAAAGTGCTGTTTTAACGCCGGCACGGTAAAGGACGTGGTCATCGGCTATTGCAATATTGATCATGTTTGCAGTTTCGTTACGGTCGGTCTTCATAAAATCGGACTTTTCAGTAATTACATAAGATAGTTTACGATTGCAAATTTGGAATAATTACGCAGATTTTAAACAGCATAAGTACCCAAGTTTTTTCTTACGGAAATTACGGTACCCTTTTTCTGAAAACCAGCCTGTTATTCAATTAATTTGTTGCGCATGCCGTACATAATTAAACCGGCAATTGTTTTTGCCCCCACTTTTGATTTCATATTCTGGCGGATTGTTTCAATAGTACGGGGACTAAGAAATATTAGTTTTGAAATTTCTTCCGTTGTTTTATCATCGGCTAAATGTTTCAGAATCTGTAGTTCTTTTTCCGAAAACTTAATTGGGTTAGGATAGAATTGTTTTACGGTTTTCTTATGCTGAAGTTTTAATAGAACAGCCTGATTAACCAGGTCGTTAAAATAAAAATCTTCGTTCATACAGGTAAGGATGGCATCATAAATCTCATCGGGGTCGGATGTTTTGGTGAGATAGGCATTGGCTCCCATTTCCATCATTTTTCCGATCATTTGCGAATCATCATACATGGTTAAAACAATGATCCGGATATCCTCATATTCTTTACGGATTAGCTGTAACGCATTAATGCCATCAATTTCCGGCATTCTTATATCCATTAATAATAAATCGGGTTTCTTAATAGCGATCTTGTGCATCAGATCTTTTCCATCTTCGGCTTCCCATAACATTTTAATGTGGGGACGGCTGCTGAGAGCCATTTTAATACCATCTCTAAAGATTTTGTGATCGTCGGCTATAGCGACTTTGATGTGATTAGTGGCAGTGGCAGTTGTAGACATTTGGATTTTATTGGTTTTAAACGGGTTCGTTGCAAGTTAACTTACTATTATGGAATATGCAAACGGGCAATTCCCTTTTCGTAAAATTACTAATCCATTTTTGTTATCCAAGGGTTTTAAGTAGAATTTTGAAGCAGTTATAAATAATGATAATAATTTGTCAATGTAAATTATATTCAATTCACCTCAATATAAAATAATCGGATGGTCAAAATTGCCCAAAACATTTGCCTGCCCGGTATTACATAAATTACCCGAATCCAATGGTTAAATAAGCATAATAAAATAATGGCAGCCCTCTTTCGTTTTAATTAATTACCGGTACATGAAAGAAAAAATTAGACAAATCTCTTCTAAATTGTTACCAACAAGTTACCAACAGCGTAAGCCTACTATTTAAAAATCGAATTAATCCCTCCAAAAAAGGTTGATTTACGAGATTTAACTATGGTAATTTTACTGTTTTTTATCAGTACATTTACCCAAAATTACACATTTGATTCTATTTGCCTATTAACTGAAACATTGTACCACATTGGGTTTTATTCAATATTTAGATTCACATATGAAAATACCCCTATTGCACAAAGAGGGGTTTTTAGGAAAATTAGAGGTGTAATTACATTAAAAACGTTTTAAATTCTACTACTATGATGAATAGTAAACTTACTGCTGGAAAGACAAAAAGCGTAAAATTAAATTGGTGGTTGTTTGATTGGTTCTAATCAACTAATCTATTCTTTTTTAGGCTTTAACAAGTTTGTTACCTTATATTTGGTTATTAAAACATCCAGATATAAGGTTTTTCATTTCTATAGCGATACTTTCTGAGTTGATCATCTTGATTCTCTTTTTTTTTCGGAGACTTAGGAAAATAAAAGAATTAAGGTTTGTTTTTATATGTCAATTAACCAGTATTATTTCAGATATTTTTAATGGTGTTCTTAAAAAATCAAACAGTCCCTATTTTGGGGTGAGCCTGAATTTATTTACCATTGTTGCCCTTATTCTTTTATTTCTATTATATTTTTCAATTATTAGCGGAGAAAAGTCCCGCAAACTGGTCATCTTTTCCAGCATTGGAATAACAGTTTATTTTATTTCCCAAATATTTATTGGCCACAATAGCGGTAATTTTAATTCAATGAATGTGGCTGTTCTGGCGATATTAGTAATTACATGGTCCATTGTTTTCTTTTATGAACAGTTGACAAAACCTGCAGATAATAGTCAACTATTCTTGTATAGTTCCCCCGCCTTTTGGGTGGTGGCTGCTTATCTTATTTATTTTGCCGGCACTTTCTTTTTATTTATTTATTCTCAAAATAAGGATCTTGCAAAGGGATCTGATGCATATATCCAATATAACCTGATAAATGGCGTTTTTGTATTGATAAAAAATATTTTGTTGTCTGTGGCAATGTTCACGAAAGGTCCCGTTGAAAATTCAATGCCTTCAAGATATCGAAAAATAACCTAATGAAAGAACACCCATTTAATCCAAAACCAGAACCCATAAAATGATTTTATTACAAGCCGCTGGAAACTCCTCATCAATACCCAGCGTACTTTTTTTCGGAACACTTGGCATGCTTGCTTTAGCAGTGGGCCTGGTTGTTTTTATTGTGTTCCATCAGCGCCGTATCATCCGTTTTCAGCACCAACTGCAGAAAATGGAAGAAGATCAGCAAAAGATGCTGCTGGAGGCCTCCATTCAATTACAGGAGGAAGAAAGGCAGCGTATTGCTGCAGACCTGCATGATGATGCCGGCCCGTTATTAGCAACGGTACGCTTATACCTTAATGAAAATATGATCAACCTGGACCATGCCACCCAACTCCAGTCAATTTATAACGCCAAGCAAATTATTGACGATACCATACAACTCATCCGTAATATTTCTCACAGCCTGATGCCCCCTACGCTGAAAAACTTTGGATTGGAATCAGCAGTGAACGACGTATTCCAAAAACTAAGTGGTTCAGGAAGCATTAATGCCAGTTGCCGTTTTCATGATTACCGCAGAAGACTGAAACCCGAACATGAACTTTCTGTATATCGTGTGATTCAGGAAATGATCAATAATATTCTTAAACACAGTCACGCCAGTTTTATTCATTTAACTCAAAACAGAAATGATGAGCAATTCTTTATCCGTATTCATCATGATGGATCTGGCTTAACGCAAACGGAATTTGAAAAATTGAAGAATAAAACACAGGGATTAGGCTTAAAAAACATACAAAGCCGGGTAAGTTTGCTGAATGGCAGGTTGTTTTTTGAAAAAGACCCCTCACAGACTTATTATAAAATTTCTCTGGAGTTACCGGCAGATGCCATGCAATAAAGAAGAAATTTAGTAATTTAGATTTTTCATTATCCTTATGAGCATAATCAAAGTAGCTATTGCCGATGACCACCAGATTTTTCGCAAAGGCGTAATCCTTTCACTAAGGCCTTTTGCGAATATCAAGTTTGTACTGGAAGCTGAAAATGGCGACCAGTTACTCGAAGGGCTTGCTGAAGCCCAGCCCGATGTTATTTTAATGGATCTTAGGATGCCTAACAAAGATGGCATTGAAACCACCAAGATCATCAGTAAAACTTATCCCCACATTCACATAATAGTGCTAACTATGTTTGAAGATGAGCGGTTTGTTACTCACCTGATGGAAAATGGCGCCAATGGCTATTTATTAAAAAGTTCTGATCCGGGAGAAATTAAAAAAGCTATTATGGAAGTAATGGCAAGAGGTTATTATCTCAACAATTTTGTAAACAGAATTTTATTAAAGAAATCGCATAACCGTACCAAGACCATTCCTAACCTTAACAGCGAAATTGTTATCAATGACAAAGAAAAACAAGTTATTCGTTTGTTATGCATGGAATATACAGCCCAGGAAATTGCTACAGAAATGAACATTAGCCCACGAACAGTGGAAGCAATAAAGGATAGATTGATGGAGAGATTTGGCGTTAAGAATTCTGTTGGTTTAGTTTTCTATGCCATGAAGAATTCACTGATAGATTAAAGGTTCATTTCAGGAATTTCTCCTTCAACAATTAATTTACCGGCTGTTTTTGAAACTATTTCTTCAACAGAAACTCCAGGAGCCCTTTCTAATAATTTAAATGCCCCTTCAGGTAATATATCCAGCACTGCCAATTCGGTAACTACTTTTTTCACACATCTAACTCCTGTTAACGGTAAAGTACAATTGGGTAATAATTTTGATTCCCCTTTGGGGTTAGTGTGCATCATGGCCACAATGATATTCTTAGCGGAAGCAACCAGGTCCATTGCCCCACCCATTCCCTTCACCATCTTACCCGGAATTTTCCAGTTGGCGATATCACCGTTCTCAGAAACCTCCATTGCGCCTAACACTGTTAAATCAACTTTACCTGCCCGTATCATTCCAAAACTTTCAGCGCTATCAAAAAAAACTCCGCCAGGTAAAACAGTTACTGTTTCTTTACCTGCATTGATCAAATCGGGATCAATATCTTTTTCTTCCGGATATGGCCCCATCCCCAGCATTCCGTTTTCTGATTGAAGCATTATTGAAATACCTGCAGGAATATAATTTGATACTAATGTGGGAATACCAATGCCCAAATTGACATACATACCGTCTTGTAACTCCCGGGCAATTCTTTTGGCAATACCATATTTATCTAAAGCCATGATTCAACAATTAATTATTGGCAATACGAACCGTTTTTCTCTCAATACGCTTTTCATAATTGCTACCCTGGAAAATGCGATGTACATATATTCCTGCAACATGAATTTGATCCGGATCTAATTCTCCCGGCTGAACCAAATGTTCCACTTCGGCAATTGTAATGGTGCCGGCTTTTGCCATACTGGTTGAAAAATTCCGTGTAGTTTTTCTGAATACCAGGTTTCCCATTGTATCGCCCTTCCATGCTTTTACTATGGCAAAGTCTGCATGCAATGCTTTTTCCATTAAATACATTTTACCATTAAACTTTCTTGTTTCCTTTCCTTCTGCTATTTCTGTCCCATAACCAGCAGGCGTAAAAAAAGCAGGAATACCCATTGCAGCCATTTGAATACGTGTAGCTAATGTGCCCTGGGGTATTAATTCAACTTCCAACTCGCCACTCAATAACTGTCTTTCAAACTCTGCATTCTCACCAACATAGGAGCTTGTCATTTTTCTTATTTGCTTCTGGTGCAGCAACAAGCCTAATCCAAAATCATCCACACCTGCATTATTAGAGATGCAATAGAGATTTTTAATCCTCTTTTCAACCAAAGCTTCAATACAATTTTCCGGGATGCCGCATAATCCAAAACCACCCAACATTAATGAAGTTCCATCATGAATATCCGCAATGGCCTCAGCAGGGCCTGCTACTACTTTGTTCATTTTTTATTTTTTAGTTTAGGATTTATGTGAGGAACTTTGGGGGGGGCCGTTTTGGCCGGAACGCTGATTGGTTTTCTGTCTGAAGCCATTTTTTTATTCAGCACATTTGTAGCAGAATCAAGTACTTCTTTAAATTCATCCGGATGGCTTACATAGTAATTATAACTGGACGTAAACTGCTCCTTTGAAATATTATGTATTTTAAAAATCTGCTGGTAATATGCTGCCGAAAGTGCATTCAAATTTATTAAAGAATCCCTGGTTTTTATTTCAGTAGCAACCGCATCCGCAACCAGCACATCAGACAGGATGGCTGTCATAGAAGTTTTATTCAAAAGATTTTTAGGTTTCTCCTGCCGTTTGTCTGCACAGGCAATTGCAGCAATTATAATAACAATAAAAAACAAAAACCTCATTTCAATTCCTGTTTATACAAAGCTGTGTTGGAAACATCTAATTTTTGAAGCAGTTCCAAAGCTCTTGATTTATCTGAACCATTAGCTTTACTGAACACCTTTACCAATTCATTAGCCTTTCCCTGAAAGAAAAACTGAACAATCATGGTGTTAGGTACTTCAGCATTAATATTATCTATATTTTGTAACGATTCTAATACGCCTCTTCTTGCAGCATTTACATCATCATACATTTTATCCATTCCATTACGGTAATAATTATACATGGCATCATGAAAAAGGGAATACCGGCTATTGGTTACATTTTCCATGAGCCAATAACGATTTCTTGTTCCATCAAATGGTTTCCACCCGGTAATTCCTCTTGCTTCCGGTGCACTGTTTACAATGTTCTGTGCTTTTTGAAAATATGGATCTCCGCCTCTTGCAGAAAATGAATCGTAATCAAACCCCAATATCATATACACGTAATAAGCAAAAACAGCAGTAAGGTTAGAGGCGGTTGGATCGTTACCCTGTACATTGCTTTCGTTAAATTCAACAGGCTGATATTCGGTGTATTTGAAAGTAATGTCATTGTCCTGGTAATTCACCAATGGCGAAACATAACTTGAATTATACACTGGTCTTGCCGCCTGTATGGTTAATGAGGCCTGATATACTCCCGTCTCAATCAATTGTGTAAGTGTTAAGCTAAAATTACATTCTATTTTTTCAGTTGGTTGAAACACATCACTTGTCCATTTACGGGTATTAATAAAATTAGTAAGGGCGGTTTGTAAAGTTTGAAAAACTTTTTTATCAATTGTAGATGGAATTCGGGATGCATTTACAGAAACTTTAGCTTTTAATTCCTGGGCATTTAATGATTGCACCAGTAATAGAGTTAACGATAAAAGAAATAATTTGAAATTATACATTTATCAAATGGATTATAGTGTCAACTATATCTTTTGCAACCGCTGATTTTGATTTAGTGTCAAAATTATATTCCCTGCCAGACTTGTCAAAAATAGTGATTTTGTTAGTGTCATGTCCAAACCCTGCTCCGGCATCTCTTAATGAATTCATAACAATCATGTCAGCGTTTTTGCTTTTCAGTTTGTTTAACGCATATTCCCTCTCATTATTGGTTTCAAGCGCAAAACCAACTAAAAATTGTTGGGCTGTTTTCTTTTCACCCAATGATTTCAATATATCCCTTGTCTTTTTAAATTCGAGATGCCAGGTTTCCCCATTTTTCTTGATTTTTTCTGTGGCCGTATTAATGGGAGTATAATCAGCCACTGCTGCAGACATAACAGCTATATCGGTTGAGGCATATACTTCGGTGCAGGCATTATACATTTCTTCTGCTGATCTTACCCGTTTTACTTTTATTCCATTTTCTGTTATTGATTGAGATGATGGGCCCAACACTAATGTTACTTCAGCACCCCTGGCAAATAGTTCTTTCGCAATAGCGATACCCATTTTACCAGATGAATGATTGCCAACAAAGCGAACAGGGTCTATCGCTTCGTATGTAGGCCCGGCCGTTACTAATACTTTTTTACCAGCTAATGTTTTAGGCAAAAAAAAATTTGATTCGAGGTATTTTACAATCGCTTCCGGCTCTGCCATTCTTCCTTCGCCAACTAATCCACTGGCTAATTCACCGCTTTCAACAGGAATTATTTTATTACCATAGGAAACTATCTTTTCCAAATTGCTTTTTGCAGAGGGATGCTTCCACATATCTTCATCCATAGCAGGAGCCACTACCACAGGACAAGTTGCGGAAAGATATACTGCCAATAAAAGATTATCACAAAATCCACCGGCCATTTTTGCCAGCGTATTACAGCTTAATGGTGCAATCACCATCACATCTGCCCAGCGTCCAAGCATTACATGGTTGGCCCATGAGTCTTCATCAAACAGTTCAATAAGTACTTTATTTTTAGAAAGAGTAGAAAGAGTTAGTGGAGAAACAAAGTCTTTTGCTGCAGGGGTCAATAGCACTCTTACTTCTGCCCCTGCCTTAATTAATAAGCGAACCAGTAAAATGGCTTTATATGCCGCAATACTCCCGGTAATTCCGATAATTATTTTTTTACCCTTTAACATGATGAAGCAAAGCTATAACAGCAAAAAAAATTAAATGTCAGCCCTATGGCATTAAATGCAAACAGGCGATGAGTTCCATCGCCTGTGAAATTAATTAATAAGTTGCACACCAGCAATTAGCTGAAGAGTTCGTCCTGCGGCTTACGGTAATATACTTTCTCTTCCATAAATTCCTGTGTAGCCAGTAATGCCGGGTTAGGCATTCTTTCGTATGCACGGGATATTTCAATTTGCTCTTTATTCTCATGAATTTCTTCCAGGCTATCCGTGTGGCTGGCAAATTCTTCGAGTTTGTTATGCAACTCTTCTTTTAAAGAAATGTTGATTTGATTGGCTCTTTTAGCGATAATGGCTATTGACTCATATACATTACCGGTTTTAGCCTTAATGTCGTTTACATTTTTAGTTTCAACAACATTACTGGTGTTAACACCCCATTGTTTTCTAAGTTTACTCATTTTGTGAGGGCTTTTAAATTATTTTGAGATAAATTAAAATAGTGTTCCGCTTCTTTTAATAGTTTACTGTCAGGGTAACGATCTGCAAAATCATGGTACTCAGTTACCACCTGTTCGTACCTTTCTCTTTGTTTGTCCTCAACACTCAGCAACGCATATTGGTAATATGACCTAACAACCATCAGCTTATATTCATCCCCCTTATTAGAATCCGGGTAATCATTAATAAGATTGGTGAATGTTAACGCCGCTGCTTTATACTGACCTATATTATAATACAATGTTGCCGCTTTAAATGCCTTTACTTCAAGCTTAGCCCTGCACTCATCAATTACTTTATTAGCATCTGCAATTCTTGAAGATCCGGGATGATTTGCAATGAAGGTTTGCATAGCTCCAATTGCTTTAACCGTACTGCTTTGATCAAGATCTGCTTTTGGAGATTGTTTGTAATAGCAATAATAGCGCATGTAATCCATTTCCTCAGCCTTAGGGCTTTTAGGAAATATCTCCAGAAAATTCTTGAAATAATTTTCAGCACTCAGGTAGTCTCTCTGGTAATAAAAGCAATAGGCATATTTATAAATCATATCCTCGTACCTCGGATCACCTTTGTAATATGTAAAAAGATCTTCGTATAACTGCTGGGCTACATTATACTTTTTATTAGCATAATACTGCTCGGCCATTCTCAATTTATATTCCGGGTCTTTACTCTTATAAATTTTGTTATACCTGGAACAACCAACCAGCAAAACAGTAAAAAACAAAATTAGCCAGCTCCTATTCATAAAGTGCGCAAAGTTAAGGGTTTCAGGCAAATTTTGCCTTATTCATTTTTATAGCCAAAACGAAGAGGTTAATCTTTTACTAAAGCTGTAATAAAAGAGAAACCCTCCCATTTTAAGGAGGGTTTCTGCAAGCAAAAATCTATTTACTTAGTTTCCGCCACCAATGGTTTCGGAAATAATATCAACTGTGTTTTCATCACCAGCGCCACCATCATAAACCGCCTCAACTCTATCAGCAGTAATACCTTGTGTTTCCACTAAGTATTTAACTACCGCATCAATTCTTGCCTGATTACGTTTTTGGCTACGCTTATCAGCTAAAGGATGACCCACGATCTTAACCTTACAGTTTTCACTTGCTTTAAGCATACCGCCTAAACTGGTTAAAATTGATTTAGCATCATCAGTTAACTTATCTGCACCTTTCTTAAATACTACAGGTGGTACATAACCTAAATGACATGATTTATCTGGTTTTGCAAATCCTGCAAAACAAGATGAATCAGGACATGGACATTTACCTACACCATCCGCATCAACTGGCTGACAATAGGTAGGTGTAACTTTTTCTTTATCCTTACAATCAGGAACGCCATCACCATCTGTATCTAAAGAAACACCATGTGAATCAACAGGGCAACCTTGTGGAGTGTTTGGTTCATTATCAAACTGATCTGTTACACCATCACCATCAGCATCAGGTAACACTGGTTTAGGGAAGAGGATGTGCTGCGGACGATTTAACTCGTTATAAGCATAATCCAATGGGTTAACCCACCACAACGGCTCTACAGACTTAGCACCAAGGTTATAATTAAATCGAACAGTTGTATAATGGTAGGAATCATAATCTCTTGTTTGAGCCGGAGCACCAAGTGGAGATTCCTGCCATTGCTGACCATCTAACAAATCCGTCTTAACTGCTGTGAATTTACTTTCCAGACCAATATTTACCCGCTTAGATATTTTATATGCTATACCAGCCCCTACTGTGGCACCTGGCTTAAAAGTATTACCAAACAATTTAGGTCTTCTGTTCCCTTCAGATTCAGCCCTTGTTTCATATTTCCCATCCTGTAATTTTTTCAATGCCTTACGAACTTCTTTTCTTTTCTTATAAATATTAGCATTGCCTAAAATACTGGAATAATCGTATGGATTACCATTGCCATCTAAAGCATCCACTTTAGTATCAAAGGTCATTCCCACAATACCTGCAAGACCGTATATAACTAAACCAGTTTTGTTTTTATGAAAACGAATATTATTTAACGTAAATACACCTTCCAGTGCTGCTTCATTAATAGTTGTACGGTAATTGTAGAATATGCCCTGACCTGGACCATTCATTGGCTCGTTTGTTACTGACCCAGCTAAAGAAACAACGCCGGTGGGATTACCAGGGGCACCATAAACTTGAACTGGAGCATTATATTTCTTATTCCATGCCGGGTTATATCCATAGTTATAGGAAGCAACCCAGTTTTGACCTTTTGCAGTTCCATAGAAATATTCACCTCTTAAAGAAAACACATAGCCCAACCCCTTTCTAACAGAGAGACCGGCACCAAGTGTTGGGAATACAGCGGAAACGTCGCTGCTAACTGTTACAGCACCAACGCTGATACCAATTTCCCATTGGTTACGTGGTTTAGCAGGAAACGAATAATTGTTGTTAAGGAATTCCTGGTGCTGAGGCATTCTTTTGGTAGGGATAAGAGAGGAGTCTTTCCAGTTATAACCACCTGAGCCTACTTGTCCAAATGCAGTAGAGATAAGACATACAAGTCCTATCAATAAGGTGTACTTTTTGCTTGCCATAATGTAGTTTTAAGTATTTCGTTGAAAAAAATTACGCTAAGTGATGGTGCAAAAATAGATATAGTGTGTTAAAAACCAAATTTTTTTGCATACATCATCTTTATTTATCAGCCTTTCAGGTAAGTTAGACCACATTCTATATCAAAAAGTTGCCTCTTTTTATAAAATTCTGTCTCCATCCAATTTGTATGAAGTAAATTGCTGGCTTAACATGAAAGAGGCAAAAGACTTAATACAACAGGAACTGCGGCTATTTGAGGGGAAGTTTAATGATGCTGTGGCCAGCAGGGTACCGTTGCTTGACCGCATAATGAAGTTCATTATTAAAAGAAAAGGGAAGCAATTACGTCCAATGTTTGTTTTTTTAAGTGCCAAACTTCATGGAGAGGTAAATGATGTTACGTACAGGGCAGCCTCACTTGTAGAAATTCTGCACACTGCTACCCTTGTTCATGATGATGTGGTAGATGAATCTTTTGAACGGAGAGGCTTTTTTTCGATCAATGCACTGTGGAAAAATAAAGTAGCCGTTTTGGTGGGAGACTATCTCTTATCGAAAGGACTCCTTCTCTCGCTGGAAAATAACGACCACAAGATTCTGCAGATTCTCTCAACAGCAGTAAAACAGATGAGTGAAGGTGAATTGCTTCAAATTGAAAAATCAAGGAACCTGAATCTTAAAGAAGATATTTACTTTGAAATCATCCGTACCAAAACAGCCTCACTCCTGTCATCAGCCTGTGCGGCAGGCGCATGGAGTACCTGTAAAGACGATACAATTACCGAAAGGATGGGTTTGTTTGGCGAAAAAGTTGGACTGGCTTTTCAAATTAAAGATGATTTGTTTGACTATGGTAACGAGGCAGTGGGCAAACCAACCGGCAACGATATAAAAGAAAAAAAACTCACGCTGCCACTCATCTATACACTGAATAAATGTGATGAAGCCACCCGCAGAAAAATAATTTACATTATAAAAAATCAAAATAAGAATAAAGAGAAAGTAAAATGGGTGATTGATGCGGTGGTAAAAACCGGTGGCATTGACTATGCAGAGAAAAAAATGCTGCAAATAAAAAATGAAGCACTCAACTTACTTTACAGTTTCCCGGATAATCCTGTTCGTGAAGGACTAAAACAACTGGTAGAATATACTACTGACCGAAAATATTAAACCTCAGCCTTAGTGGTTTTATGGAGAAAAGATGGAATATACTTTCTGCTGACCGTGAAAAAGTAAATACACTTTACCAAAAACTGAAAGTACATCCGGCTATCTGTAAAATTTTAGTCCAAAGAGACATCGATGATTTTGAAAAATCGAAACATTATTATCGTCCTCAATTAAACGATTTACATGATCCGATGCTGATGAAGGATATGCAAAAAGCCATTGATAGAATTTTGCAGGCATTTCAGCAAAAAGAAAAAATACTGGTGTTTGGCGATTATGATGTGGATGGTACCACTTCTGTAGCCTGCATGTTTCAGTTTCTCAACCGCATTTATGAACCATCATTGCTGGAATTTTATATACCACATCGTTACCGGGAAGGTTATGGCGTTTCTAAAGCCGGGATTGACTTTGCCGCGGAAAATAACTTCACATTAATCATTTCACTTGATTGCGGCATTAAATCAGTTGACCTTATTAAATATGCGAAAGATATTGGTATTGAATTTATCGTATGCGATCACCATCTTCCCGATGCAATATTACCTCCGGCAGTGGCAATATTGAATCCTAAACAAACGGACTGCAATTATCCTTACAAAGAATTATGCGGTTGTGGCGTTGGTTTTAAGTTGATCACAGCATTAGCCAACAATTTTGGTTTTGCTGATGAATATATTTTTGAATACCTCGATTTAGTTGCAACCGCCATTGCTGCTGATATCGTTCCGATGACCGGTGAAAACCGCATCCTTGCTTATCATGGATTAAGGAAAGCCAATGAAAACCCTAACCGTGGTATTAAAGCATTAAAACAGTTGAGCGGATTGCAAAAGGAAATGCATATCACCAATCTTGTGTTCATGATTGCTCCAAGGGTGAATGCTGCCGGACGAATGGATGATGCTACCAAAGCAGTTGAAATGTTTGTAGCCAAAACAGATGAGGAAGCATTAGATTTTGCAGAACAATTACACAGCGACAATACAGATAGAAAAGAAGCTGATGCCAGTATAACTGAAGAAGCCTTAGCAATGATCAACGGAAATGAAAAACTCATCAACCGAAAATCGACTGTCGTTTACCAACCACATTGGCATAAAGGAGTGGTTGGGATTGTTGCATCGAGGTTGATTGAAAATTTTTACCGACCGACTATTGTGCTTACAAAAAGTGGTGAAATATTGGGAGGCAGTGCCCGCAGTGTTCCGGGTTTTAATTTATATGAAGCTATTCATGCCTGCCGTGAACATTTATTGGGATACGGCGGCCACTTTGCGGCAGCGGGAATGACTTTGTTGCCTGAACAACTTGAAGCATTCAGCAATAAATTTGAAGAAGTAGTAGCCACTACTATTGATCCGCAATTACTGATTCCTGAAATAATTATTGATGCTGAGATTGAACTAAAAGACATCAAACAATCTTTCTTCAATATCATTTCGCAAATGGAACCTTATGGTCCTGAAAATATGCGGCCGGTTTTTATTACCCGCAAAGTAATAGATACAGGCTGGAGCCGTATTGTAAAAGAACAACACATCAAATTTGTATTAAGGCAAGGCAATTACACTGTAAATGGAATTGGTTTTAATATGGCAGATAAATTTCCATTGTTACAAATGAAAAAACCTATCGACATCGTTTATACACTGGATGAAAATGAATGGAATGGTGAAAAATCTATCCAAATTAAAATGATTGATCTGAAGCTGAGCGAATAAAACGGATAAAGCATCCGTTGCACATGAAAGTATTTCAATACATACGTTATTTCTTCTACCTCGCCTGGTATTGGAACCCGGTACTGGCCATTTTTATTATTTATCACGAAATAAAAGGCGAAAGAAAATACAAACTGCATACTACTGGCTATGATGAACTAAACAATTTAAAGAAACAAGGTGTTGATATTGCCCACTCCACCATGTACATGCCGGCCAATTATTATATCCTTGAAAAGTTGATGGAAAAACTGAAAGAAATTCCGGGCAATACTTGTTTGCTTGATATTGGTTGCGGCAAGGGAAGAGTGTTGATTGTTGCAGCACATTATGGTTTCAAAAAATTGATTGGAGCAGAGCTATCAGACAAGTTTTGCAATGATGCCAATGAAAATATTGCAGCACATAAAGATAATTTTACCGAAACCTTTTTTGATATTTATCATGCCAATGCTTCGGATTTTTTGATTCCGGATGAAGTAACTACTTTTTTTTTATACAATCCATTTGACGCTGTTGTCATGCAGCATGTACTCGAACATATTAATGACAGCCTGGAAAGAAACCCAAGAGATTTGTATATCGCTTATATGAATCCAGAGGAAAAAGAATTATTTCTGTTATCAGGATTCAATGAAATATTTCATTTAAAAACGATGAATTTATTAGAAGGCACCATTTTACAGAAAACACATAACTAAAAGGCACTACATAAAAAAAGTAAAGCCTTTTGTTTACTATATATTATTCATTCATAATTATCTTCGGCCTCTCCTCTCCTTTCAATAACTCCACACTCCGGTTAATAAATTCTGTCAATTGATTTCCCTTCAGCAGCCCTTGTGACAGTAAAGCCAAATCAGCTAAGTTGTGTACCACCTTTTCTTGTTTTTGTGCATCCGTTTCCGCCAGTACATTTTGATAGATGGGATGATTACCATTTACTGTCAACGTAACTTCATCGGGCATGTTGGCATAAAAACTTCCCATTGGTCCACTTAATGCAGCCATGTCTTTCATGCGACGCATAAACTCAGGTCTTGTAGCTACTACTGGTGGGGCTTCTTTGCTCAGGCCTTTTATTTCAACAGTAA
Source organism: Sphingobacteriales bacterium (assembly GCA_016200915.1). Taxonomy (GTDB): domain Bacteria; phylum Bacteroidota; class Bacteroidia; order Chitinophagales; family Chitinophagaceae; genus AWTP1-9. The sequence goes on along the minus strand of JACQDV010000035.1, from coordinate 27,131 downwards.
CCTGCAGTTCGGGTGTTTCTTTGGTAAACAACTCTTTTAATTTCGTTTCTTCATCTTTTCCCAAAACACTCTCATTCAATTCCTGTTTGTCAATTAAATTATCTACCACATCTGCATCTACTCTTGTAAAGTGAACATTCTCCCATTTCATCTCCATATGATTGATGAAGGAAGCATCTACAATCGTTTCTAATTTCACCACCACATAACCTTTTTCTTTACAGGCTTTGATGTAGCCATCCTGCTGTACCGGGTTGGTAGTATAAAGAATAACCAACTTACCTTCTTTATTTTTCTGCAATGCTTCAGTAGCAGCTCTGTACTCTTCCAAAGTATAGAATTTACCGCCAACAGCATCTTCCATAATATGAAACTTATTCGCTTTATCAAGAAACTTATCATCCGTCATCATTCCATACTTTACAAACAAGCCAAGACTTTCCCATTTCTCTTCAAAAGAACTTCTTTCTTTATTGAATATCTCCTCAAGTTTATCTGCAACCTTCTTTGTAATGTGTGCATTTATCTTTTTTACATTCGGGTCACCCTGCAAATAACTGCGGCTTACATTCAATGGAATATCCGGGCTATCAATAACACCCTGCAACAACATTAAAAATTCAGGAACAATATCTTTTACTTCATCTGTAACAAATACCTGGTTGCAGTACAACTGTATTTTGTCTTTTTGTATTTCATAACTCTGTTTAATCTTAGGGAAATATAAAATACCGGTAAGATTAAAGGGATAATCTACATTGAGATGAATCCAGAACAAAGGCGTTTCATTATAGGGATATAATTCTTTATAAAAATTCTGATAATCTTCTGTTGTTAATTCAGAAGGCTTCTTTGTCCAGGCAGGATTGGTGTTGTTAACTTGTTTTTCATCAAAGAAAATTGGCACCGGCAAAAAGCGGCAGAATTTATTCAGCATATCACTGATACGATGAGCCTCTAAAAATTCTTTACTGTCCTCATTAATATGCAAAACAATTTCAGTCCCTCTCGTTTCTTTTTCCGTTTCGTCCAAACTATATTCAGGACTTCCATCACATTCCCATCGTACTGCTTTAGCATCATCTTTATAACTTTTGGTAATCACTTCCACTTTATCACTCACCATAAAAGCAGAATAAAAACCTAAACCAAATTTGCCAATGATGCTGTTTTCATTCTGCCCCTGGTATTTTTTTACAAACTCTTCTGCTCCGCTAAATGCTACCTGGTTAATGTATTTTTCTACTTCCTCAGCAGTCATACCTAAACCTTTATCGGAAATAGTGATGGTTTTATTGGCAGCATCCAGCTTCACGTCAATTCTTAATTCACCTAAATCACCTTTTGCTTCACCAATGGAGGATAATGTTTTTAATTTTTGCGTAGCATCTACAGCATTACTGATCAATTCACGGAGAAAAATTTCATGGTCGCTGTACAAAAATTTTTTAATGATGGGAAAAATATTTTCCGTTTGTACTCTGATACTTCCTTTTTGCATAATAGAAATCGTTTTAAAACTAAGCTGCTCTTTTCAAATAAAATGCCATTCACATGCCGAATGACAGGTTGGCAAAATTAGGGAGGGCGGAGGCAATTTTTTCAGAAATAAAAAGCGATATTAGCTGCCTGATATTCTTTTGAAGCCGGTAAGCGGCAAATCCATTCAGCCTCATCTTAATTTTTAACGCCTCAGCATTTTTAAAGATGAATATTGCCAAACGACTCTTAGTATGGGCATTTTTTTTATTGCTCATAATTGATACCGATGCCCAGATAACTACTGACACATTGAAAGTGGTGAATTGGAATTTGAATTGGTTTGGCAGCAGTTCCAATGGCCCGTCTGATGATAATTTACAGGAAGCGAATGTCCAAACGATCATTCAGAATTTAAATGCAGATGTGTATGCATTGGTTGAAATTGTCAGTATTAACAGACTTCAAAATATTGTTTCCTCCTTGCCGGGATATGATTTTGTGGTGTCTGATTTTTGTTCGGGAGGAAATTCTGTAAGCAGTTGCGCTACCGCCCAAAAACTTGCTTTTGTTTACAGAACATCAAGAGTTAATAAAATAAAAGTGTACGGTGTTCTTAGAGCCGGTGGAAGTTCCGGAGCCTATACCAATTGGGCAAGCGGACGGTTCCCGTATTTAATGGAGGCTGATGTAACCATCAACAATACCACCAAAAGAATTGTATTTATCGCTGTTCATGCAAAAGCTAACACCGGTAGCACCAATGAAAAAATCAATTCCTATTATCGCCGGCAGGATGGAATTGCGGAAGTAAGAGATTCTTTAAATCTTCAATATTCATCTTCCAATTTTATTTTATTGGGTGATTATAACGATGACCTTGATCAAACCATCACCACAGAAATGACACCCATTACAGCCTCTTCCTATAATCCGGTATTAAATCAGCCTGACAAATATATTCCGGTAACATTACCATTAAGTTTGGCCGGACAAAACTCAACAGTTAACTATCCTGATGTGATTGATCATGTAACACTCAGTAATGAAATGAACAGTTACTATGTAGCCAATTCGGCCAAAATATTAAAGACTGAAGCCGAAAGCTGGATCACTAACTATGGAACCACTACATCAGATCACTATCCGGTTCAAACAAAATATTTCTTTAACTCAACTGTTACAGGCGTCAATGATTTAATCAGTAGTTCTGGTCTGTCAGTTAAAGCATTTGGTACAGGCGGAAATCTCAATGTTCAGATTACATCAACCTTTGCTGCTGAATGCAACCTGCAGTTAATAGATTTGAATGGGAGAATACTGAAACAAACACAAACAAAAATTTTCAACGGCACCACCACTTCCAGTATGAATACTGCCAACCTTGCAAATGGAATATATCTTTTGAGGGTTAGCAACGCTAAAGGTTCGGTAACACAAAAGTTGTTTATTCAGCGATAGGAAGATTCGATTTGTTCAGGTAAAAAGTCAAATAGATTTACCGGCACTGAACGGAGCCTTCGATTCTTACGGTGGTAGAATCGCCGTCAGAGCTATTTCAGGACTTAGCTGCTGGTAACCAGCATATAAAAATCAGGCTGATAATGCATTCCGGGGTTAATCAATGACCATGAAATTCCTTTAAATTTTTTCGCTCAGGCCCTTTGCCCTTACAGTGTAAAGCCCTACCTTTGCCGTCCATTTTAAAAAATTATTTTTTAACCAAAAATCAGGGAAATGAACAATTACGAATTGATGGTGATTTTTACCCCTGTGCTTTCTGACGAGGATTTTAAAGCCGGGCAGAAAAAAATTGCTTCTCTCGTTAAAACAAACGGCGGAGAAGTATTGCACGAAAATCCCTGGGGATTAAAATCACTGGCGTACCCCATTGCCAAAAAAACCACAGGTTTATACTGGGTAATGGAATACAAGGCGCCATCCGACTTCAATGAGAAGCTGAAAATTCAGCTCCTGCGTGACGAATCAGTGATGCGTCACATGTTCACTGCACTCGATAAATACGCCGTCGAGTACAATGCCAAAAAGAGAAGTGGTGTAGCCGCAAAAACAGAAACAGCAGTGGAGGCTTAATACCATGGCAAAAAACGAAATCAAGTATTTAACGGCGATGAAGGCTGAACAGCCCCGCAAAAAATATTGCCGTTTCAAAAAGATGGGCATCCGTTATATCGATTACAAGGATGCTGAATTTTTAAAGAAATTCCTGAACGAACAGGGTAAAATGTTACCCCGCCGTATCACCGGTAACTCTTTAAAGTATCAGCGTAAAGTAGGCGATGCTATTAAGAAAGCCCGTCAAATGGCATTGTTACCTTACGTAACAGATTTAATGAAATAAAACCCCTGCCCCTGAAGGGGTAAGGATAAGTTTAAACAAATTTTTTAACCACCCTAATTCCGGTAAAACGGATGAAAGTCCCGAACAAGTTTGGGATTGGGTAAAAATGCAAAACAATGCAGGTAATATTAATTCAGGATGTAAATAACCTTGGCGGTGCCAACGAAGTGGTAAAAGTTCGTAATGGTTATGCCCGTAATTATTTAATTCCTCAAAAAATGGCGGTAGAAGCTTCTCCTTCTAACCTGGCTCAACTGGAAGAAAGAATGAAGCAATTACAAAAGAAAGAAGCTAAAATGTTAGCTGAAATCAATAGCGTAATTGCCAAATTACAGGAAGGCCCGGTAAAAATTGGTGCTAAAACTGGTACCAGCGGAAAGATTTTTGGTAGCGTAACCTCTGTACAAATTGGCCGTGCTATCCGTGATCAGAAAGGTTATGAAATTGACCGTCGCCGTATCCACATCATTGACGATGTTAAAGAATTGGGCACTTACAAAGCCAAAATTGACTTTGGTAACGGTAACGAAACTGAAGTACAATTTGAGGTGGTAGCTGAATAATTCTTACCCCATAACAACAATTGTTAGTCCCCAACAAGTTGGGGACTTTTAATTTTTAGGCACTTTATCAAAAAATACTATCTTTACTATGCTCTTTATGCATAGTTTTTTCAATGGCTGACATTAAGCTAACCTTGTCCGGTTTCTTCAGTTCATTGTAACAGCTTATTGCATTTGGGTTTTTTAAAAGTTTTTTTTCATTAAATCAATTGTTACAATGAACATTTATGTAGGCAACCTCTCCTGGGAAATGAGTGAGGATGACTTAAGAACTCTTTTTGAACAGTACGGTACTGTAGCCAGTGTAAAAATTATCATGGACAAATTTACCGGTCGCAGCAAAGGTTTTGGATTTGTTGAAATGCCAGAAGCCAGCGAAGCACAAAATGCACTCAGCAGTTTGTACGACAAAGAAATTATGGGTCGCAACCTTAAACTAAACGAAGCAGAAGCCAAACCAGAACGCAGCGGCGGTGGTGGTGGTTTTCGCGGCGGTGGTGGCGGCGGTTTCCGCGGCGGCGGCGGTGGTCGTGGCGGCGGTGGCGGCTTCAAAGGTGGTGGCGGTGGCCGCGGCGGTGGCGGCGGTTACAAAGGTGGTGGCGGCTACAACCGTGACCGTGGTAATGGCGGTGGTTATAACCGTGACCGTGGTGGTAACGACTATTAATTAAGTCAGCAGTTCAAAAAATATTGAATCCTCTCTGTACGGGAGGATTTTTTTATTATCATGAACGCTTTGAAAATACGTTCAAAAACTCATTTCAATTTTATTGAACTAACTTTCATTACAATTTATTCTTACTAATGAATCAAATAAAATTCTCTCCTGTAATTGCCGGAACAATGAAGTGGGGTATATGGGGAAGTAAGTTCGATACCAACCAGTACCTGCAACTGATTGATGATTGCATGCAGATGGGTATTACCAGTTTTGACCATGCAGATATTTATGGGCATTACACAACAGAAGAAGAATTTGGTAAAGCATTGGCTGAAAGAAAAGAATTGCGTTCACAAATGCAATTAATAACCAAGTGCGGAATTAAAATGGTTACACCTAACCGTCCGCATCACACCATTAAGCATTATGATACATCAAAAGAGCATATCATTCATTCAGCCAATCTATCCTTAAAACATTTACATACTGATTATATTGATCTGCTATTGATTCATCGTCCCGATCCCTTAATGCATCCCGATGAAATAGCAGCAGCCTTTACGCATTTAAAAGAGCAGGGAAAAGTTTTACACTTTGGTGTTTCCAATTTCACTCCATCACAAGTGGAAATGATTGCTTCAAGATTTCCCATCATTACCAATCAAATTGAAATATCCATTCTTTATCTAAAACCATTTATTGATGGAACATTAGATCAGTGCATCACCAAAAATATTATCCCTGCTGCCTGGAGTCCTTTAGGTGGAGGTAATTTATTTGCACAGGCAGAAGAAGATGAAAGAGCTAAACGCATTATTGCAGTTGCAAATTTACTGGCAGAAAAATATAGTGTAGCTCCTGACCAGATTTTATTGAGCTGGTTACTGCAACATCCTTCCGGCATTATACCTGTATTGGGAACATCCAAAACAGAAAGAATAAAGAAAGCTCTGGAAGCAGTAAAAATAAAAATGGAAAGACAGGAATGGTTTATGTTATGGAGAGCATCCACTGGTCATGAAGTTGCTTAAACCCCAAACCCCTAAAGGGGCTTAATTATATTATATGAGAAAATTATTCAGACTGATTGTATTTATCAATATTATCCTGGTTGCCTGTTCACAAAAAGAAACAGCAGATACAATTTATTTCAATGCTAAAATATGGACGGGAGATTCTGCACAACCATCAGCAGAAGCTATGGCCATCAAAGACAATCAAATCATTTTTGTCGGGAAAGATTATGCTGCATTAAAAGGAGATAAAACGGAAATGATTGATGTGGGCGGCAAAATGATTGTTCCCGGTTTTATTGATAATCATACTCACTTCTTAACGGGTGGATACAACCTCGCCAGTGTTAATTTAAGAACAGCTAAAACAAAAGAGGAATTCATTTCTACTTTAAAAACTTATTGTCAGCAACATCCCGGTGATAGCTGGATACAGGGTGGTGACTGGGACCATGAAGCATGGGGCGGCGAATTACCCAATAAAAACTGGATTGATTCTGTCACAGGTGACCATCCATTGTTTGTTAGTCGCTATGATGGACATATGGCATTTGCTAATTCAAAAGCATTGGCTATTGCAAAAATTGATAAGAATACAATAGCTCCTGCGGGTGGTGTAATTGTAAAAGATAAAAATGATGAACCAACTGGTGTGATTAAAGATGAAGCGATGAATTTGATGTTTAACATTATTCCTGTAGCAACAGAAAAAGAATTAGACGAATATTTTCAAAGAGCACAGCAACATGCTTTTGAAAATGGTGTAACACAAATTAACGATGTAGGAAGTTATGGCGGATGGATTGACATGGCAACCTATCGCCGGGCACAACAAAACAAACAATTAGATTTACGCATTTATTCTTTTGTTGCGTTAAACACCTGGCAAAAATTAGATTCGTTTGTAAAGAAAAATGGCAGAGGGGATGATTTGCTCCGCTGGGGAGGATTAAAAGGTTTTGTGGATGGTTCACTTGGTTCCACTACTGCGTGGTTTTATCAACCTTATTTGGATGCACCAACCAGCAATGGTTTTACTGTCACTGATACCAATGATTTGCGAAAATGGGTTTTAAGTGCAGACTCAGCAGGTTTGCATGTAACTGTTCATGCGATTGGTGACCATGCAAATGATTTTATACTGAATGTTTTTGAAGAAGCTGAAAAGAAAAATGGAAACAGGGACAGACGATTCAGAGTAGAGCATGCACAGCATGTAACACAATCTGCATTCGCCAGGTTTGCATCATTACATGTTATTCCTTCCATGCAACCTTACCACGCCATTGATGATGGAAGATGGGCGGCAAAACGTTTGGATGATGCAAGACTGAAAGGAACTTATGCTTTTAAAAGTATGTTAGATGCAGGCGCCACTTTAACCTTTGGTTCAGACTGGACAGTAGCTCCATTAAAACCCATTGAAGGAATTTATGCAGCCGTAACCAGGAGAACATTGGATGATAAAAACCCCAATGGCTGGTATCCTGAACAAAAGCTTACGGTTGAACAGGCTTTAAAATGTTACACAGTAAATAATGCTTATGCTGGTTTCTTTGAAAATAAAACGGGGAAACTAAAAGCAGGTATGCTGGCAGATTTTGTGGTGCTGAGTGATGATTTGTTTTCTATTCAGCCGGATAAAATTTGGGATGTGAAAGTTTTGAGGACTGTGGTAGATGGAAAAGAAGTATTTATTAGTAAATAAAAATTCTCATCTTTTAAGTAAATTTGTTTAAAGCAATTTACATGACTACAACAGCCATTCGGAAAAAATTAATGACCTATATAGCTGAAGCTGATGACAAAAAAATTAAAGGCATGTACCTCTTATTAGAAGATGAAATTGAGCAGGAAAGCCCTGAATATTCTGATGCTTTTAAAAAGGAATTAAACCGCCGCTATGAATATTATAAAAATGGCGGCAAAATGATAAGCTCCTCAGCAGTGAATAAAGAAATAAACTCCATTTTAAAAAAGAAAAATAAATGAGCTACAAAGCCATTTATAATCCTGAAGCCTTAGATGAATATAAAGATGCTGTTTCCTGGTACCTTGAAAGAAGTGATGTTGCAGCAGAAAAATTTGCCGCAGCCATTAATGAAAAAGTAAAAGAAATTTGCAAAGACGCCTATCGCTATAAAACCACTTACAGTTTCTTTAAAGAAACATCATTAAAAAAGTTTCCATTTAATATTGTGTACTTTATTGATGAAAATATAAAGGCAGTTATTATATCTTCTATATTCCATCACAGAAGAAACCCGAAGAAGAAGTTTAAAAAATAATAAGAGAAAAAAATGATTAAACCAACTTTCATTTTCTTGCTTATCGCAAATTATTTCTCAATTACCTCTTTTAGTCAACCCATTGAAGAAAAGAAAAAAGCAATTCGTAAAATATTTCAACAAATCAATAAGAATAGTGCTTTAAAATCCTATCAATTAGAAGGCGAAGACTTCCTTGAACATGCAACTGACCGTGGAGGTTCCTTGATTGGGTATTTCAAAAGCGACACTTTAGTTAAAATAACGGAGTGGATTGGCCTTTCTTCGAGCAACAAACAATTTGAATATTACTTTAATAAAGAGGGCCTCGTTTTTGTTTATGCAGAAGAACAGCACTTTAAGTTTAATGATTCCTCTCAGGAATTAGATTACAGCAAACCTGAGAAAGTACATGAAGGGAGGTTTTATTTCAACAATGGGAAAATCATAAGTTCTGAAACGAAAGGAATTGGAAAATGGGAAGACTCAAAAATATTGGAGCAAACGTTAGTTGAATCAGCTGACAAGTATCTTGGATTGCTCAAAAAAAGATTCCTCACAAATCCACCTTCTTCACATTAATCCTTATATCCCTGTTCCTCCCTTTATCATCCGTACAGGAAATTTTTACCGGGCCTTCATCAGGAATAAAAAACTGTTTGCTTTTAGCATCAGCTGCTTTGTAAAATTTATTGTTGATGTACCAATAGACTTTGTTTACATCAATAGCCGTCTCACAGGTTAGAGCAATCGGCTCCGGGTCTTTGGTGCTGATATAATATTCCGTTCCATTAGTTGGACTGGTAATCACCGGTGCCCCTTCTTTAAATATCTTTTCGCAATTGGGATTATGCAGTGGAATCATTTCAAAAGCAATTCCATTTTCTTTAAAATAATTCTGCAAATCAGGAGCAATGATTTTATAGAGTTTCTTTTTATATCCAACTTCGGGTGCACAGTAGCGGCAGTAACTTATTTTTTCATCCGGACTCACCATTACTTCCTGTGTATTGTTACAAACAATGGAAGAACTAATCAGCGGAATAAAATAATCTGTTACTGTACCCGTACAAAACTCACCGGGCACCATTCCTGTTTCTGAACATACCATTCTTGTTTCGCAGGTCTTTGGTTGAGTAAACCATTCAGCATCGCTGTTATAATCAATCGTATTAAAAATTTTAAATAATAATGGTGTGGCAATGCTGGCACCACTCAGCTCCGGTATTCCCTGTCCGCTGAAATTTCCTACCCACACTCCCACCGTATAATTTTTATTGTAACCAATACTCCAGGCATCTCTCCTGCCATAACTCGTCCCTGTCTTCCACGCAATCTTTGGTAAGTGTGAAGTGCTTTGCCAGCTAACGGGGAAGTCTGGCCGGTTCACATGGCTCAATATATCGGTAATCATAAAATCAGCAGCGGAAGAAAGTATCCTCGTTTTATTATACACCGTATCGCCCTGCATAAACACCGGTTTATAATACACACCATCATTGGCAAAGGCCGCAAACAAACTGGTGAGTTCTTCTAAGCTGGTGCCACATCCACCCAATATCAATGACAAGCCCAATCCTTTCTTTTTCTTTTGTATGCTTTTGAAATTACACTCCGTTAATGTTTCAATCATCTTCTCCGTTCCCAACTGCTGCAATGCTTTTACCGCCGGAATATTCAATGAATGTTCCAGCGCATATTCCATCGTTACATTACCATTAAACTTTTTATCATAGTTTTCCGGTGCATAGCCATTATAATTTACCGCCACATCGGTGATAATGGTTTTGGGTGTTAGTAATCCTGCATCTACGCATAAACCATAGAGCAAGGGTTTTAAAGTGCTGCCCGGTTCTCTTACCGCTTTCACTCCGTTTACTTGTCCGTAATCAACCGTGTCTTTAAAATCAGCGGAGCCAACATAGCTAATTACTTTATGCGTCCGGTTGTCAACAATCATCACCGAAGCATTGCGGATGTTCTGACTATACAACGCTTTAATATAATCTTCCACCAGCTTCTCTGTCTTCAACTGTGTATTCAAATCAATATTGCTCTTTATTATATCACCGCCCTGCTTCTTCATTTTATAACTGAACTGCGGCATCAGCTTGGGCACTTCTGTTCTTGAAGCAGTTGGCGGTTCATTCAATGCATCGGTAATTTCTTTTTGTGTAAACACTTTTTCATGGGCGAAGTATTGCAGCCATCGGTTTCTTTCTTTTACAATCGAATCATTATTTCTGCCCATCACTAAAGATGAAGGACGGTTTGGTATGATGCTTAAAGCGGTTATCTCTGCCAGACTCAAATGGTCTGGTGATTTTTTAAAATACAAAACAGAAGCACTTTTCACTCCTTCAATGTTTCCACCATAGGGAACAAGGTTTAAATAGAGTTGAAGGATTTCATCTTTACTGTACTTCCATTCTAATTGAAAAGCCCGGAACATTTCTACCAGTTTGGCGCCATAAGTCCGTTTGCTTGGCTCCAGCAATTTGGCCACCTGCATGGTAATGGTACTGGCACCGGAAGTTCTTTTCATCCGGAAAATATTTTTACCCAATGCTCTTATTACCGCTACCAGGTTTACTCCGGGATGATAATAAAAATAACGGTCTTCCTTTTCTACAATCGTCTTCTTCAGTAAAGGTGAAATTTCATCCAGCTCCGTTTTCATCCGCCATTTTTCATCTTTGGTTAAAAAAGCATGTATCACTTCACCTTTATTATCGGTAATGATAGTGGAGTATTCAATTTTATCCGGCAGGGGAAATAAAAGATTCAGTACAAGAAAGAGCACCGGTAAACCCAATAAACCAACAAACAACCGCTTAGTCCATTTCCACAATCTTTGTTTGGTCTTTTGAAAGAATGAAGGGTGGGAATGATTGTCCTCAATAGCTGTCATACTTTTAAAAATTTATCAACCACAGAAAGGTTAGCATGTTACTACTTATTATCATCTGCTTTCCATAATCGCTTTTACTTTTCTTTGCAATTGTTTTTTATCAGGAAGGTATAACTGGTACTTTGAAACAAATATTTTATTGGATATACCGCCGGTGGCATATTCAACCAACACCTCATCTTTTTCAGTTGAAAGAATGATACCTATGGGTTCATTATCATTTTCAACATTTTCTTCCGATTTAAAATAATTAAGATAAAGGTTCATCTGTCCAATATCCGAATGGGCCACGCCTCTTATCTTCAGGTCAATTAAAACAAAACATTTTAAAATACGATGGTAAAAAACAAGGTCAATCGAGTAATGTTTGTTCCTGATAGTGATACGGTATTGCCTTGCCACAAAAGCAAACCCTTTGCCCAATTCAAGTATAAACATTTGCAGGTTATCAATAATCTTTTGCTCAAGGTCTTTCTCTGTCATCTTATGGCTTTGTGGTATTTTTAAAAAATCCAGTACATAAGGGTCTTTTACCGCTTCGGTATAATCAGTAATTATATGTCCCTTATTAGAAAGTTTTAAAACACCTTTCTTATCCTTGCTTAATGCTAAGCGTTCAAACAGAGAAGAATCAATTTGTCTTTCTAACTCTCTTACCGAAAGGTTTTCATTCAATGCCTGCTTCTCATAAAACTTGCGGGCTGTATTATTGCTAATACTTATTAATGAGATGTAATGGCTCCAGCTTAATTTGGCAGACACTGTCTGCCATTTTTGATAACTCAGGTAAAACCTTCGCATATCTAATATATTCCGTCTGCCAAATCCTTTCCCATACCGGTGTGCCAAATCCTTTGAAAGCCTCACCAGCAGGGCACTTCCGTACTCTGCCCTTTCATTACCCTGTTGTTCAAATTCCACTATGTGTCTGCCAATTTCCCAATTGGCTTTTACTAATTGCGAGTTCACCACCACCACTGCATTCTTCCTCGCCGATTCAATTGCTGTTCCAATATTTTCAAGCAATTTTTTGTAATTGTTTTTCTGTAAGCGCATACACTAAAATTAAAAGAGTAATTATGGTCAATGCTTTTTAAAAATAGCAAAAATCCTGGTAGCAGATGATTGAATTAAAAAAATGAGGTGGGAGTATCTGTCTCCGGTTGATGTCATAACATTTATAAATACAGTTTGAAATTAGTTGAATTAATAACTTGTTGAAAAAAGAATTTTTGATTTAAGAAAGTTTTAATGAAGTTTATTTGGAAATTGAAAAACACATGCTCTATCTTGGTGTACAAATTTCTTCTCTTCAAAAACCGAAGCTCAAACTCCCCTTTATGGATTATCACCCGAAGCCGCTGCTGGCAATGTTAGCAGCTGTGCTCCTGTTGGCCGCCTGCAACAGGAACACTGTTAAACTCGTGGACACTAATTGCAAAAATGAAGTGCCCGTGCTTGGCAATTTCCGTTTTCAGTTTAATCACTCTATCGCTGCCGACAGTATGCTCAACAACTGGCAGGCCGATGACCTGGTTGAATTTGAACCAAAGATTGAAGGACATTTTCGCTGGGAACAAAACAACGAACTGGTCTTTTCACCAACGAAAGCTTTACCACCTGCTACTTCTTTCAAAGCAACCATCAGCAAAAAATTGCTGGAAGGAACAAAGTACCAAAGCTTAGATGGCGGTGAACTCAGTTTCTACACACCATCGCTGCAATTAGACCAGGCCAATGTAATGTGGGTGGTGCAGGATGAAACTAAAAGCCAGGCTATGCCTCAGGTAACGCTTGACTTCAACTTCCCTGTTGACCCCAACACATTGAAAGACCATTTGAGTGTAAAAGTGGATGGTGAGAATAAAGATTATATGCTCAAAACAGTTTCTGGTGACAACAAAATTTTACTGCATATATTAAATGTAAAGAACGAAGACAAAGATTATAGTGCTACTGTTACGGTTAGCAAGGGTGTTATTCCCATCAATGGTAAAAACGAAACCAAAGAAGATATTACCGAGAATGTTGGTTTGCCATCTCCTTTCGCTTTAAATATTCAAAACATAGAAACCGAACACGATGGTGTTAGCGGAACAGTTAAGATATTAACCAGTCAGCAGGTGAAACAGGAAGATTTGGAAAAGTTCATCAGTATCAGCCCAGCCGTTAAGTTTACTGCAGAAGTATTGGAAGATGGTTTCCTTATTACCAGCGATAAGTTTGACGCCAGCAAAACTTATGATCTGCGTTTATTAAAAGGAATGAAAGGGCGGATAGGCGGAACGCTGAAAGATGATTATACCAACAACATTGCTTTTGGTGAATTGGAACCACAAATAAGTTTTGTAAACAGCAAAGGCATTTATTTAAGCAGTCTTGGTTTAAAGAATATTGAAGTAAAGATGGTGAATGTGCCGAAAGTAAAAATCATCATCTCTAAAATATACGAGAACAATATCCTTCATTCACAGCAAAGCGGTTATTATCCTAATGATAACAGCGGCGATGATTACGAATATGAATACCGTGAAGTAAAAGATGGCGATGTTATTTATAGTAAAGAGATAGACACAAAAGATTTACCCAAATACAACAACAGCCGTGTGCTGCATTTTGATGCCAGTGACAAACTGCAGGACTTTAAAGGCATTTACCATGTAATGATACGCAGTGTGGATGATTACTGGGTTCGTGACAGTCGTTTCCTTAGTGTAAGTGATATAGGATTGATTGCAAAAGAAGGAAAAGACAAAGTGTTGGTATTTGCCAACAGCATTAAAACTACTCTGCCCATTTCTTCAGCATCAGTAACGGTGTATGGTTACAATAACCAGGTGATAGGTGTAGGTAATACCAATGGTGATGGTGTGGCAGAGATTGAATACACTAAAAAAGAGTTCAGTGGTTTTAAACCGGCCATGGTGATTGCAAAAACTGCTGATGATTTTAATTACATGCCATTCAGCAGTACTAAAGTTGAAACAAGTCGTTTTGATGTAGGTGGCAAAAGAAGTAATCCATCAGGTTTAGACGCATACATTTATCCGGAAAGAGATATTTATCGCCCCGGTGAAAGAGTTCATTTTTCTGTTATCGTTCGTGATAAACAATGGAAGAGTCCAGGCGAAATGTTACTGAAACTGAAATTCCTTTTCCCAAATGGAAAAGAATTAACACAGCTCCGTAAAACATTAAATGAACAGGGAAGCTGTGAAGGTTCTGTTGACATCAACAAAGCAGCCATCACCGGTAGTTATGCATTGCAGGTTTATACCAGTAATGATGTGTTACTTTCTTCCAAGAATTTTATGATTGAAGAATTTGTTCCCGACAGAATTAAAGTAGCTACGAAAGTAAGTAAGCCAACCAGTGTTCCGGGAGATAATATCAGCGTTGCCATCAACGCACAAAACTTTTTTGGTCCGCCTGCTGCCAATAGAAATTATGAATGCCAGATACAGGTTAGGCAAAAAATGTTCAGTCCAAAAGGTTATGACAAATTTGATTTCTCTTTGGCCAATCAAAAAACATTCTTTGATGATAAAACCAATGAAGGAAAAACAGATGCAGCGGGTAATGCTACTGAAAATTATCCTGTGCCAACAGCTTATGTAAACATGGGTTTATTACAGGCAAGTTTTTATACTACTGTATTTGATGAAATAGGAAGACCGGTAAACCGTATGTCCTATTCTGATATTTACACACAGGATATTTTTTATGGCGTAAGAGATGATGGCTATGGTTACTATCCTTTGAACCAGGCAATAGAATTCCCGCTACTAGCTGTAACCAAAGATGAAAAGATTGCAAGCAATGTAAAAGCAGAAATACAGGTTATTAAACATGAATACAGAACTGTGCTCAGCAAAAGCGGTTCTTATTTCCGGTATGAATCACAGAAAGAAGATAAAGTCGTCCACAACTCTTATATGATATTGAATGGAGACAAAAATAATTTCTCCTTTACTCCAAGAACTCCCGGCGATTATGAAGTACGCATCATGAAACCCGGCGTAGCAACTTATGTAAGTAAATCATTCTACAGCTATGGCTGGTGGGGTGGCGATAATAATTCCTTTGAAGTAAACAATGAGGGTAATATTGATATTGATGTAGATAAAGAAAAATATAATTCCGGCGAATCTGCAAAAATTCACTTTAAAACTCCTTTTGACGGAAAAATGCTGGTAACATTTGAAACAGATAAAATCGTTTCTTACCAGTATATAAATGTGGAAAAGAGAGATGCCTCATTAGACATTAAACTTTCTGATGATTATTTACCCAATGTGTATGTTACTGCTACTCTTTTTAAATCGCATGGAGTGAGTGATATTCCATTGACTGTTGCACATGGTTATAAGAGTTTGAAAGTAGATAACAAGAACCGTAAGATTGATGTGCAGATTGTGGCAGCAAAATCTGTTCGTTCCAAAACAAATCAGAGAGTAACAGTAAAAGCAGCACCAAACTGTAAAGTAACATTGGCTGCAGTTGATAATGGCGTATTGCAGGTTTCAGATTTTAAAACACCGGCTCCTTATGATTATTATTATCAAAAGAAAGCGCTGGAAGTAGATGGTTATGATATTTATCCATTGTTATTACCGGAGATAAAAGCAAAACTAAGCAGCACCGGTGGTGATGGTTATGATTTGGAAAAAAGAGTAAACCCCATTCGTAACGACCGGATAAAATTAGTAAGCTACTGGAGCGGTATTCAAACTGCCAACGGAAGTGGTGATGCAAGTTTTGAATTTGATATTCCACAGTTCAGCGGTGAAGTAAGATTGATGGCTGTGGCATACAAAGATGAAAGTTTTGGTTCAACCGAAGCAGCAATGACGGTGGCTGACCCAATTGTACTGAGCACCACCTTACCAAGATTTTTAAGTCCGGGTGACACAGTAACTGTTCCTGTTACTATCACCAACACCACGGCAAAAGCAACTACTGCCAATGCCGAATTAAAAGTAGAAGGTCCCATGCAGGTTGTAGGTGGCAATAAACAATCAGTAAGTTTAGCAGCTAATGCTGAGAACCGTGTTGTGTTTAAAGTGCTTGCTTTGCCATCCGTTAATGCCGGCAAAGTAAAAGTAGAAGTAAATGGCCTCGGTGAAAAATTCACTGATGAAACTGATATCACTGTTCGTCCTGCTTCTTCTTTACAAAAAGTAACAGGATATGGAAGCATCAATGGTGGTAGTTCACAAAACATCAACTTTGCTGTGAATGATTTTATTCCTTCTTCTGTCAATTATCAATTAGTGATAAGCAAATCGCCTGTGTTAAAAGTAGCTGACCAGATGAGTTATTTAGTGCAATATCCTTACGGGTGTACAGAGCAAACAGTGAGTGCAGCTTTCCCGCAATTATACTTCTCTGATATTGCTGATTTGATTCAGAAGTTTAAAGGCAGTAAAGCCAGTGCTAATTATAATATTATTGAAGCCATCCGTAAAATAAAGATGCGGCAGTTGTACAACGGTGCAGTTACACTGTGGGATGAAGGTGAAGCAGACTGGTGGGCTACGGTTTATTCAGCACATTTCTTACTCGAAGCAAAGAAAGCAGGTTTTGATGTGGACAATAGTTTATTCAGCACCATGCTTAATTATTTAACCAGCAAGTTGAAGAATAAAGAAACCATCAGCTATTATTATAATCGTAACCAACAAAAGAAGATTGCACCAAAAGAAGTAGCGTATAGTTTATATGTACTGGCATTGGCAGGTCAGCCACAGGTAAGTGCAATGAACTATTATAAGAGCAATCCTGATTTACTGAGTTTAGACAGTAAGTATATGCTGAGTGTAGCTTTTGCATTAGCTGGTGATAAAAATAAATTCCGTGAGTTATTGCCAACTAATTTCACCGGTGAAGAAAGTGTAGCACAAACCGGTGGCAGTTTTTACAGTGATGTAAGAGATGAAGCCATTGCGTTAAATTGTTTATTGGATGTTGACCCAACCAACAATCAAACCGGCATCATGGCAAAACATTTAACGGATAAACTCAAACAACGTTACTGGCTCAGCACACAGGAAAGAGCTTTTTCTTTCCTGGCATTGGGTAAAATGGCAAGAGCCGCTAATAAGAGTGATGTTACCGCTGCTGTTAAGGCAAATGGCAAAGTAATAAAAGAAACAAAAGGCAGTGATATTGCTATCAGTTCGAAAGAACTCGGCGGTACCAATATTGAAATATCAACTAAAGGAAGTGGAGCCATTTGTTATTTCTGGCAGGCAGAAGGTATTAGTGCCAGCGGCAGCTACAAACAGGAAGATAATTTTATTAAAGTACGCAAAGAATTTTACGACCGTTACGGAAGATTAATTACCAACAATACTTTCAAACAAAATGATTTGATTATTGTGGCGATTAGTCTGGAAGGCTCTTATAATACTTCTGTGAACAATATTGTGATTACAGATTTATTACCTGCCGGTTTTGAAATTGAAAATCCACGAACAAAAGATTTACCGGGTATGGAATGGATTAAAGATGCTTCCAATCCTATCCTGGATGTAAGAGACGACCGCATTAATATGTTTACTGATTTGTATTATCAAAAGCAGAAATATTATTATGCTGTTCGTGCCGTATCACCAGGTGTATTTAAAATGGGACCAGTTAGTGCAGATGCAATGTACAACGGAGAATATCACAGTTATAATGGAGCAGGAACAATAAAAGTGATACAGTAGTTATCCAATAAAAAAACATCCGCCAGCTGGCGGATGTTTTTTTATTATTCAATTAGTGCGAAACTATACTTCTGAATTTATCAACGCTTTGCACTCCTTCATATTTCACCGGAATTTCTTTTGAAAATCCTGCTTTTTTCAATCTGGCAAAACCATCAATTCTTATCGTCACTTCTTTCTTCTTGTATATATCCCGTTGATTTTTTACTAATCCTAAATTATCTACGCTAACCAGCGCAGGTATAACAAACTCTTTTCTTTTTCCGATGCTAACCTTGTCATTAAGGTTAAATCTTCCAAGATATTGTCCATCTACATACACATCACCCCTGGCGTCTGCGAGTTCTACTCCAAAATTATTCGGGTTATAATAAATAAGGTCAACACCTGCAGTGGTGTTCAACACACCTACATTTACCAACCGTACATCCTTTACGTCCCTGAATTCGGGCTCCTGTACTTTGGAAGTGGTATTACAGGCCGATAACAATAAAACAGCGCTACCTAATGTAAATATTATCTTTTTCATGCTATACAATTTTGATGTTTACAAATTGATTTTCCCATATCCTTATAAAAGTATCAGGCCATGTTTCGTTAAAGAAAAGCAAATCCCTATCGTCTTCTTTTTAAACTGATTATTGTTTTCCCGTGCATTGAGTAACATCATAAATTACTCACCGAATACCCACCAACTTGCGGATTGATTTAAAAGGCTTAACATGTTTTAAGCGAAATCAATTAAATTACTGAAAAATTGCTGCTATGCCTGACAGTAAAACTGCATACAAGGTAAAATCAAATGCCTTTGAGTTTTCCTTCTCTAAAGAAGAAATAGAATCGGCCGACCTGGTAAAAATTTCTCCAAACGAATTCAACCTCATTAAAGACAATCGTTCTGTAACAGCCAGATTAATTAGCACAGATAGTTCAGGTAAAAAAGTAACAGTAGAGGTGGAAGGAGAAACTTTTGACATGGAGATAAAAGATGAGCTGGATATATTGGTTGACCAGATGGGGTTCAGTACCGCAACAACCAAACATGTTAAAGAGATCAAAGCACCTATGCCAGGTTTGGTATTAGAGATTGATGTAACGGAAGGCCAGGCTTTAAATGAAGGTGATAAAATATTGATCCTCGAAGCTATGAAAATGGAAAACAGCATCATGATACAAACGAATGCGGTTATCAAACGCATTGCAGTTAAATCGGGGCAGGCTGTTGAAAAAGGACAATTGCTTGTTGAATTGGAGTAAGAAGTGAATGGTGAATAGTGAATGATCGATTATTTATTTATTTGCTAATTCACGATAGCTGATACTGACCACTCACAATTCACCACTCATAATTTAAATTTTAGTTTATGCAAAAAATATTAGTGGCCAACCGTGGAGAAATTGCTTTACGCATTATGCGTACCATCCGCAAAATGGGAATTAAATCAGTCGCTGTTTTTTCTGAGCCGGATCGTCATTCCCCACATGTGTTGTTTGCTGATGAAGCAGTTTGTATTGGCGCCGGGCCTTCTAATCAGTCTTATTTGAATGGCGATAAGATCATAGCTATTTGTAAAGAATTAGGAGTGGATGGAATACATCCCGGTTATGGATTTTTGAGCGAGAATGCTGATTTTGCACAAAAAGTAACTGATGCGGGTATTGAGTTTATTGGACCAACTCCTGAAGCCATGCGCATCATGGGATCAAAACTGGCAGCTAAAGACAGCGTAAAGAAATATAATATTCCGATGGTTCCTGGTGTGGATCATGCCATTGATGATGTAAAAGAAGCCATTGCTGTTGCTGATAAAATTGGTTATCCTATTTTAATTAAAGCATCTGCAGGTGGTGGTGGTAAAGGAATGCGTATAGTTGACAGACCGGAAGATATGAAAGAGCAAATGGAAAGAGCCATCAGCGAAGCCACTTCCTCATTTGGCGATGGTTCAGTTTTCATTGAGAAATATGTTACTTCTCCAAGACATATTGAAGTACAGGTGGTGGCTGATAAACATGGTAATGTAATTCACGGACTGGAAAGAGAATGCAGTATTCAGCGTCGTCATCAGAAAGTAGTGGAAGAAACACCATCCTCTGTTGTAACACCTGAGATGAGAGAAAAGATTGGTGATGCTGCAGTAATGGTTGCTAAGTCCTGTAATTATGTTAGCACAGGAACAGTGGAGTTTTTAGTAGATGATAAACTGAATTTCTATTTCCTTGAAATGAATACAAGGTTACAGGTGGAGCATCCCGTTTCTGAAATGATATTGGGAATAGATTTAGTAGAACAGCAAATAAGAATAGCAAGAGGTGAAGTATTATCATTAACACAGGATGATATCAAACCCGATGGACATGCCATTGAATTGAGAGTATATGCAGAAGATCCGCTCAATAACTTCTTACCATCTATCGGTACATTAACTAAATATCAAAAACCTGTTGGTGAAGGTATAAGAGTGGATGATGGGTATGAAGAAGGAATGGCTATTCCAATCTATTACGATCCGATGATCGCCAAACTGGTGGTGCATGGCAAAACAAGAACAGAAGCCATTCAAAAAATGTTGCAGGCCATTAAAGATTATAAAATAGAAGGTGTATCAACTACCCTTCCATTCGGAACATTTGTATTTGAACATGATGCTTTCTTCTCCGGTCATTTTGATACACACTTTGTAAAAAAATATTACACCCCGGAAAGCATCAAAGAAAAACAAAAAGCCAATGCTGAGATAGCTGCTATTGTGGCAGTTAAATACTGGCTCGATCAGCAAAATATTTTAAAACCGGTTGAACATAAAACAACCAGTTGGAAACGCAGGCTGGCCTGATCATTATTCATTTATTGAAACAAACATTGAATATGAAAGCTAAGATTGATATACTACGGGAAAAAATTGAGGAAGGAAAACTGGGTGGTGGCCATGACAGAAACAAAAAACAACATCAAAAAGGAAAACTTACTGCAAGAGAACGCATCCGGTTGTTATTGGATCCCGGTTCTTTTGAAGAAATAGGTGCATTGGTAACACACCGCACCAAAGATTTTGGAATGGAAGATCAGCAATACTACGGTGATGGTGTTATCACCGGTTATGGAACAGTGAACGGAAGATTAGTATATGTATTTGCCCAGGACTTCACGGTATTCGGTGGAGCCTTATCAGAAACACATGCAGAGAAAATATGCCGCATCATGGATTTAGCAATGAAGGGTGGCGCACCGATGGTTGGTTTAAATGATTCCGGTGGTGCCAGGATACAGGAAGGTGTTCGTTCATTGGGTGGTTATGCAGATATTTTTTATCGTAATGTTCAATCATCTGGTGTTATTCCTCAAATATCCGCTATTATGGGGCCCTGTGCCGGTGGCGCTGTTTATTCTCCGGCTATGACTGACTTTACTATTATGGTGGAGAATACGAGTTATATGTTTGTAACAGGGCCTAACGTTGTAAAAACAGTAACCAATGAAGAAGTAAGTTCAGAAGAATTAGGTGGAGCTTCTACTCATTCCACTAAATCAGGCGTTACACATTTAACAGCCATGAATGATATGGACTGCATTAACCAGGTAAAAAAATTACTGAGTTATATGCCGCAGAACTGTGAAGATGTATTACCCAAGTTACCTTTTACTCCGGGAGATGAAACAAGAGCAGCATTAGAAACGATTGTTCCGGATAACCCAAACCAGCCTTATGATATGAGAGCAGTGATTGAAGGTATTTGTGATACAGATAGTTTTTTTGAGATACATAAAGATTATGCTACTAACATTGTAGTTGGCTTTGCAAGATTAGCCGGAAGAAGTGTGGGCATTGTAGCTAATCAACCCATGAGCCTTGCCGGTGTATTGGATATTGACAGTTCAAAGAAAGGTGCAAGATTTACCCGTTTCTGCGATTGTTTCAATATTCCATTATTAGTATTGGTAGATGTTCCGGGTTTCTTACCCGGCACTGACCAGGAATGGAATGGCATCATCACTAATGGAGCAAAATTGTTATATGCATTGAGTGAAGCTACAGTACCACGCTGCACAGTAATTACCCGTAAAGCGTATGGCGGCGCTTATGATGTGATGAACTCCAAACATATTGGTGCGGATATGAACTATGCATGGCCATCAGCAGAGATTGCCGTAATGGGAGCTAAAGGAGCCAGCGAAATCATTTTCAAAAAAGAAATATCTGAATCTGCCGATCCTGCAAAAAAACACCACGAAAAAGAACTGGAGTATGCTGAAAAATTTGCCACTCCTTACCAGGCAGCTGAACGTGGTTTTATAGATGAAGTAATAGAACCAAAAGAAACAAGAAGAAAACTAATTAAAGCATTTGCTATGCTCGAAAATAAAGTGGTTAAACGACCCCGTAAAAAACATGGTAACATTCCTTTGTAGATTATAACACCCATTTGAATTCTGATTCCGGCCTTTTGACTAATCTCAAAAGGCCGGTTGATTTTTATCAGTCGCTAAAACTGGCAATCCTTTTAATTTTTCGCCTCAACCAACATTTACAAAAATGATTGCTGCATCTGTAAACGTTAGCAAACGTTCCATCAACTTACTCCGCATCAGTATCGGTATTATTTACCTCTGGTTTGGTGCTTTAAAATTTTTTCATGGCTATAGTCCTGCTGAAGATTTAGCTATCAACACTATCAATAAACTCACCTTTGACCTGATACCTCAACCCGTTAATATCATATTACTGGCAGCATGGGAATGTGCGGTAGGTATTGCGTTAATTATTGGCAAAGGTATTCGCACAGCATTGATCTTATTATTCGTACACATGGTTTGTACATTTACGCCGCTATTGTTCTTCCCTTCGGTTTCATTTAAGTATGCACCATATGGATTTACATTGGTTGGTCAGTACATTATGAAGAATATCATCATCATTTGCGCCGCCATTGTTATATGGCCTGTTAAGGAGAAACAGGGTTACAAGTCACCTTACTAAACCATAATCACAATTGGTGTTTTAATTGAGTGCCGTCATTGAAACAGGCATATCATCATCATAACTTTCAGCCAAAAGAAGATGATGAAACGGTTGATATTCCTGCTCATGGTAATGAGTATGGTATTGGTTACCTGTAGACAAAAAAACTAATTCCAACGAACCATTAGTATATAGAAGCGGTGGAGGACAAGTTGTATTTGACACGAATGGTGTTTCTTTTGCAGTTAGTGAAGTGATGAATAAATTCAGTAAAGCGTATAACGTTTCAGACACTATTGGTTTGAGTAACTTATTGTCGGATGATTTTTTAATGATCACTGGCATAGCTGAACATAGTTTTTTACAAGACAGGAATTTCTTCAATTTATTAAGGACAGTAAAGACACTACACTTATTGATTTAAAATCTCCTTTTAACTATTTACCGGGTCCAAGAAAAATAACTGTGGCTTATACGGGTCTGTCTGCTGCCGCACAGGACTCAGTAAGTTTTCTCAATATCAGCAAACAAAAGATGGTAATGAACATGGAACATTACGGTGCTGTTTATCTGAATGCGTTTCTGCAAAAAGAAGGCAGCGACTGGAAAATTCAATTTATCAGTCTCTATCCCGTATTAAAAGACGAATTAAAATAAATCTGTCTCAATTTGCGAATCTGCGGCTTAAACTTCTTAGTACAAAAATTGAAATTTCCCTTTCAGCACTTCAAGTTCAAATCTTATTCCTGTAATCATTTCTCCATCCATATGACCCGAAATGATTTGTTCACACTCGATACTAAATTTTGTTCCGGTAACATGTTTGATAAAAGGGAGAGAAAGATGATTCCCCTTTTCAATAATGGGCAAATATTTCAATCGCTGCAAAAGGGAAAGAGGTTTGCTGATAACCAAATCCAATAATCCATCATTTATCACTGCTTTTGGAGAAATTAAAAATCCTCCTCCTGTCTGCCGGGTATTATTTATTTCTACCAGCAATAATTTTTCATCGCAATTAAAATCATCACTGCTGATTTTAAATCTTTTTTCTTTAAAGCCGAATATTTTTCTCAGCACTGCGAGGTAATACCCAAAGTGCCCGCCAATTAACCGGATTGCGTTCATTGACTTCAATATCTCACCTTCAAAACCAAGCCCTGCTCCCACCAAAAACAATTTACCATTACATATACCTGCATCAACTGGTTTTGCACTTGCAGCAACTATTAAATCCAGTTGTTGTTTCCAGTCAACCTCACCATACAATGCACAGGCAAAATCATCACCCGTTCCTCCTTTAAATAAAGCTAACGGAATAGTTATATCAGGATATTTATTGATAAAATAATTAATAGTGCCATCGCCACCAATGATCCAGGCATCAGTATATGAATTAAAATGCTCAGGCCATTCCCCATTAAACAAAGTATATTCTACAGCATGATGATAAAGTTTGCCGGCAAGCAAACCGGCTATTTGTGTTGCCTTACCCTTACCGGCAAGCGGATTAACTATCAAAGCTATCTTTCTTTCCAGCATCATGGTGCAGTAAATGTAAGGCATAGATACTGACCGGCTATCACATTTAAATTAAAACCCCGCAGCTGCGGGGTCTTAATTTGTTTATCAGAAATACTTATAGAGCAATTATAATTTCTGCAGTTTAAGTGTTTCGTGACGATCTCCCTGTAAAATATGTACCATATAAATACCTTTCTTCATTGCTCTGCCCAGCTCTACCGTTTGGTATGGTCTTATTCTCAGTTGCTGTACTTGTCTGCCAAGGATATCTGTAATTACCACATCAATCACCTCCTTACCGGAACTTATTACCTGCAAGTTAAAGGTATTGGTTGTTGGATTTGGATAAGCTTTCGCTTCAAACAATGCAATACTAAAGTTACCTGTGCTGCTGGTAGCTGCAATTTTTCCATTTCCATTATTGCCGGCGTTAGGATTTGTACAGCTGTTAGGCTGGCACTGACCAAGGAAGTCGCCATGCGCTAAGTGTGCGGCTACCGCATCCGGAGATACACAAAGGGTGGTACAGGTGTTTCCTGTTTTATGACATATTGTAACCTTGGTGTTGTTGATATTATTACTGTTGTTGCCGGGATAGCATCTTACATCCTCAGCAATTACCTGGCTTGTACAGGTACTTGTATTTCTACAGGCATCTGTTACCGTTGCAGTAATAGTAGCATTGCTAAGAAGGATTATATTTACTCCATAAGAACCACCAGCCGCAATACCTGATTTCGTTGAAACAGGGGCCAATGTTAAAGATCCGCTTGACGGACAGGTTGCATTAGTTGTTGAACCACCTGTTACTGCAGTCCATACTTCATCGCCTGCACTGTTGGTAACGTTGCAGGCTATAGGGCGGTTCATGGTAAAGCTCACTGTGTATGGAGCAGTACCACCAGTTGGTGTTACGGTAATAGTTGCCGACTGGTCTGCTGTATAACCAAAGTACAATACCGGGTTGTTGTTATTACAATTTGGAGTGATTGCAGCAGGTTGTGAAATTGTAATAGTTGCCGTTTTGGTATTGCCTGCGTTATCCGTTACTGTTACGGTATGCAATCCTGCCGTTACACCGGGGAAGGTGTAAGGAGCTGACGTGTACGACGAAGCCGGAATATTACTGCCCGCATCTAACTTATACTTGTAACTTCCTGTACCACCGGTTGCTGACACAGTGAGTGTGGTATTACCACCATTACAAGTTATTGCAGGACCCTGCGTTAACGTTACACTGATTGATACAATATCTATTACTGTTACTGTTTGCGTACAGGTTGCCGTATTGCCCGATCCATCTGTTGCCATCCAGGTAATAGTGGTAGTACCAACAGGATATGGCGATGAGAGTGCTAAAGCATCGCTGCGTATGGCAGTTATAGTTGCTGCGCCACAGTTATCACTACCTGTTGCTGTACCAATGGTGGCTGCAGGTATGTTAACAGGGGCTGCACCTGAAGTATAAACTGTTACCGGTGCCGGGCAACTAATAGTTGGTGGCGCACCATCATATACTTTAATTGTAAATGAATAGGTGGATGTATTTCCAGACAGATCTGTAGCAGTTATAGTTACTAACGTAGATCCTTTGGGGAATACATGACCTGAAGGTATTCCTGTTGCACTAACTGAACCTAATTCTCCACCACAAGGCATAGTCACAAAATAATCAAATAGTACTATAGTACTGCATGCTCCCGGGTCTGTTGCAAATAAAGATGTTGACCCATTTGCCAATGACGGATCAGTTAAATTTATTACAGGGCCCAGGCTGCTTGATTTAATTACACTGAATGTACAGGAATTGGTATTGCCAGCTTCGTCTGTAACAGTTAATGTAACAGGTGTAGTACCGGTTCCGCCAATTACAGTTCCCGGTAAAGGACTTTGTGTAATTGAAACTGGTCCGCCGCAATTATCGCTCTTAACAGCTAAAGATGTATAATCAGCCAATACTGCTCCACATGCAACGTTTAATGTTACTGTTTGCATTGGCGGACAAGTAATAGATGGTGGTGTTACATCTACTAACCATGTTACCGTACGGCTAACTGGTGTAGCCGGGTTACCACAACCATCAGTAACATTCCATGTTCTTGTTTGTGAATGTTCACATCCATCCACTGTTACCGGACTATCTGTATAAGTTGGTGTACCAACTGAACAATTATCAGTAGCCGTTGCACTACCCAGGGCGGCATCTATAGTTGCTGCTGAAGGGTTATAACCAGGGATCGACAATGTAGTTCCGGTAGCAGTTATCACGGGGATTGTAGCATCTATACTTACTGTATAATCAACAAATCCTACATTATTACAACCATCAATAACAGTTACTATAATTTTTGCATTACATGGATCGTCAATATTTGATGCTATATCAACATTTAAGTTTGCATTTGCTGTGCAGTTGTCACTATACGTTGTAGCCGCCAATACCGCTGCTTCTGCCGCTGCCTTGCTTGTATAACAACCCGATATAATACCCTTAGTCACGGTTGGTGCCTGTGAATCTTCTTTCCATGTATAAGTAATGCTTACAGTTGTTGCTGCATTACTGCAACCGTCACTTACATTGGCAGTCCATGTTTGCGTACGGGCACAGGCAGGGCCGGTTGGACCGGTTGTTGTTACCACAATTGCTGAACTAATATCACCATCACAATTATCACTG
>JACQDV010000041.1 GCA_016200915.1 Sphingobacteriales bacterium | reverse complement strand
CGTGTCCTGCTGCTTAGACTTGAACAAAAGTCCACCCGAACCAAAAGCCAAATTGAAAAACCGAAGAACAAAAAATGTACAAAAGCTGAACAAAGAACGTCAAGCCGATGTGGGCTTTGGTTCAAGTCTTACCAATAAAACATAATAAATTTTTGTCTGACTGTAACTGACCGAAAAGTTGTCCAACGGCATAGCTGGTAACGAACAGGGCTTGCTGCAGGTGTGGCATTAGTATTCCGTCTGCCCGGAACCGCTGCTGATTGATGAACTAAAAGTACAGGTTAAAAACCAAAAGCCCAACAGCATTTCGTCAAGCCCGGACTGAAGCACAATGCAGAGATGAAGCCGAAGCTAACAACGTCCAGCCACACTTGCAGCAAACCCCATGTTGTGCGTTCGTTTATCTTTCTTTTAGTCTCGTTCTTTTAATTTTGAACCTTTGATAAAAAGCCAAAACATAAATACTAATTCCAGTATCCCTGTGGTCATTCCAATACTCATTTTCATACTTGGGAAGAGATAGGGCTGAATACTATCGGTAAGCCAGCCTAAGCCTGCAATAATTAGACAAACACCAATTAATTTAGGAATGTATTTTGAGATGAAAACTAAATAACCAATTAAAATAAGGTAAAGCCCAAAAAATATGTAACAATATAGCCAGCCTTCTCTAAAGGCACGTAGAGCTATCATTGTCTGGGCTTGTAATTGTCCTGTGCTGAATGCATTTAAATAGTCATGCGGTTGCAACAGTTGTAAAACAGTCAGCAAGTTCATTAAAACAACTAAGCTAAGTATTGTAAAAACAAGTCGTAATGAAGCGGCAACTAGTGAAAAAAAATTACTTACTGGTTTTAATAATATATATATCCCCCATGCCGCCATTATGTCTCCAATAAAATTAATGGTGTAAAACATAATCCCATGACGAAAAAGGGGCAGGTTAGTTGAGATGTTTTTGACAGTCAAGTCTCCATTATTCATATCCACAAGTTTACCCATAACTGTGAATTCAGCAATTGCAGTTCCAAACATTAAAATATATCCAAAACCAGCGAATATTGCCGCCTTTCGTAAAGTCATTTTTAGAGGAAATATTGCCATTTTTTTTATTTGAAATAATATGGTCGTTGGTCTTTCTAAATGACGCACAACGAACAGGGCTTGCTTGCAGTTGGGGAATTGACCAACTGTCCGCCCGGAACTGAAGCTAAATTAATAACTAAAAGCCGAAGTTAACCAACAAAAGCCCGGCAGAATTCCGTCTGCCGAAACCAAAGCCTGGATATGCACTGCCGATGATTGCTTCAACGTCCAGCCCCAATTGCAGCAAACCCCATGTTGGGCGTTCGTTTTATTTTGTCACACATAGTAACTTGTTTTCTTCTAATGTTTTCAAGTCTAATACTGTCAGTGTTTTTGATTGAATGATTTTCCTGTCTGTAAGTTTTATATTTTCAGATTCTGTTCCTTTACTATACCAATGTAAAAGAAGTCCGAAAATTTCTGTGTCTGTATTTTTTATAACCTCTTGTATAAAATTAACATAGTTGTCAAGTTCATTGCTTTTACTGTTTAGGATTGCGTCATTTTGTTGGGCAACCTTGTCTTCACTTTTTTTCTTGTCTGCTAGATACCTTGTTATTTTTGTTTCAGTCCAACCTTTCTTTTTGAGTTTGTCAATTTCACTTTTCTGTACCCTTTCTGTTTTGTCATTTTTAAAAGAAGCTTCGCCTAAACTTGTCCCACAGTCACACATTTTTGATTTCTTCCAAAGATATTTCTCTGTTTTTGAAAGTTGCTTTGTTATGTGTTCATTGTTACAGTCCTCAAATTCCAAACCATAGGTCTTACCGATTAAATTAATGTCGATTAGTTTGGTTTTTGATGAACAAATTGCTGTTATAAAGTGGCACATTTCTATTTTCTGTCTATGTTAGCAGGCTGTCCAAAATGACGCCCAACACATAAATATACGCAATGATTTGTATAAAAAAAGACTGAACTTCAATCTAAATATATACAAATGATTGAGCTAAAATACTACAATGAAAAATTAAAAATAGGGATGAAGGACTGGAAAATTGTATATCAGTTTCCCAACGAACAGCTAATGATTCCGGAAGTACACCAGGGCCAATTGTATTATCGCAGCAGGGGATCGGATAAAAGAATCAGTTATAAAAAAATTAAAAGAGGACTTACCAGGCAAGTAAAAATAATTGAGGAATATGTTCCATTTTAAACAGGAGCAGCTTTTTTAATTTAATACTTTTACATTCTTGTGTTACCCCAAAACTATTTCAAATTAGATAACCCGGCCTGGTATGCTTTAACAGAAAAGCATCACCAGTTTGCTATAGGAACCAATGCAATAAAAAAATATCAGCGTTATGTGGCGCCCTGGTTGGCTTATCATTCATCTAATTCAAACATATTAACAGAGATTGATCCTTTTGTAGCAACAGGCGAAAGTTGTTATGTATTTGATGTGTTACCAGCATTACCAGAAAATTATATTCATGAAACTACCGTTCATTGCCTGCAGATGATTTGTGAACAACCCATCAGTAATCATCAGCAAACTGCTGCCATTAAAAAAATAGAAGATGCATCAGCTGAGGAACTGGAAGCACTTATTAATTTAGTGCAGCCTGGTTATTACAGTCCGGGTACTAAGCTCATGGGTGAGTATTATGGCATCTGGCAGGATGGTAAATTAGTAGCGGCTGCCGGTGAACGAATTTGTATGGCTGAGTTTACAGAAGTAAGCGGCGTAGTTACGCATCCTGATTACACAGGTAAAAAATATGCGCAGCAATTAGTAACCCACGTAACCAATAAAAATTTTGAAGCAGGATTAATTCCTTACCTGCATGTAGCGGAAAGCAACGAAAGAGCTATCCGGTTGTATGAATATTTGGGTTTCTCAATTCGAAGAAAGATAGATGTGTATAAGATCAAAAAATTATACTGATCCGGTCAGCACTCATATTTTCTTGTTAATAAGAAACGCAGTATCAAAAAGAACAAAACCATTCTTGTAGAAGTACATTCCTTTTTCATAGCTTAGGTATAGTAATCAGACAGGCACTTGACCCGCATCCCCTCAAAACAAAACAGTCCTTCTAATTCACCTCATTGTGCTTACAACTGCCACATCATTGTAAACAATCAAAACAAGGAGGGTTTATGCTTTCAAAAAATTTGAAAGGGATGATGGTATTATTGCCGTTAACCCTGTTGATCTTTTCGTGTCAAAAACTAACTAACTCAAAAACCGAACAAGAGTCACAGGAACTTGCTAAAAGAGTTGCGGCTCTTCAAAAAGTAGTATCCCCTGCTGACTTATCAAACAAGGTACATGTGTATGCCGGAGGATTAAATAATCCAAGAGGATTAAAGTTTGGTCCCGATGGAAATCTTTATGTGGCCGAGGGCGGATTGGGTGGTAATGAATCCACGGCCGGTAAATGTGTTCAGGTGGTATTCCCTGTGGGTCCTTATACCGGCAGTGCAACCAGTGGCAGAATATCTATGATCACTTCCGATCATGTAAGGCATACAGTGAGTGATAAGTTTCCAAGTAGCCAGGCCAATGAAATTATTGGTGGCGATATTGAAGGCGTAGCTGATGTGGAATGGGTGAACGGACAATTATATGCATTGCTTGCCGGAGCCGGATGTTCTCATGGTGTTTCCCCAAGTCCTAATGGAATTGCGAGAGTGGACGATGATGGCAACTGGTCATTAATTGCTGATCTCAGCTCTTTCCTGCAGGCTAACCCGGTAGCTCATCCGGAAGAAGATGATTTTGAACCAGACGGAACCTGGTATAGTATGATCAATGTAAGAGGTGATTTGTATGTGATAGAACCCAACCATGGTGAATTAGATAAAGTAAGCATGCCATCCGGAACAATTAAAAGAGTGGTTGATATATCAGCCAGCCAGGGACATATTGTACCAACGGTAATGGCCTACCGGGGAAATTTCTTTGTAGGAAATCTTTATCCTTTTCCTATTCCCGGAGGAGCATCAAAAATTATGAAGATCACACCTGATGGTTCTATTACGGATTGGATAAAAGGATTGAATACCGTATTAGGAATAGTGATTGATAAGAATAGTCGTTTTTATGTTTTAGAAATGACAGTGCCTGCAGATAATGATCCCGGCACACCAGATTTTCCTTCACCCGGCGCAGGAAGAGTGGTGAGAATTGATCCTGGTGGTAACAGAACAGTTATTGCCACGGGTCTTTCCTTACCAACAGGAATGACAATGGGGCCTGATGGAAAACTATATGTTTCTAACTGGGGCTTTGGTCCGCCAGCTAAAGGAGGGGGACAAGTATTACAGATAGATGTCCAATAAAAAACAAATCCCGTCAGCAATGGCGGGATTATTTATTTCTTTACTCAAACTTCTTTCTCCAGCACAATAAATTCCAACGGCACTTTTGGAAGTCCAAACTTTGGATCATCCATCGGAAATGGTTTTCTTTCACCCGTTTCTTTATAACCATGACGTTTATACCAGTCAATTAATTCTGTTCTGATAGATATAACCGTCATAAACAATTTAGGGCAACCGGTTTCTTTGGCGTAATCATCGCTTGCTTTCAATAATATTTTACCGACACCGCCACCCTGCAATTCAGGATTTACGGTAAGCATTCCCAAATAAACTTTATCTCCGTTGCGCTGAAGATTTACACAACCAATAATTTTTCCTTCATCATTTCTATGCACCAGCATCACTGAATTTTCTTTATTCAGCAATGATGCGAGTGATTCATCATCCGTTCTTATACCACCAAGCAAATCTGCTTCAGTGGTCCATCCTTTTTTTGAAGAATCTCCACGGTAAGCAGAGTTAACCAGTAAATTTAATTCAGGAATATCAGCTAAGGTTGCTTTTGAAATACTCATGTTCTTTTAACTTTTTTTGACAGTGAATTTACAACCAGTTCATATGAATGATCAATCATCTGTTTTATTTGTTTGGTATTAAGTGTGCCGTCAACAATAATGGTATTCCAGTGCTTCTTGTTCATATGGTAGCCGGGCTGTACACAACTGTATTCTTCACGGAGTTCAACAGCCCGGTCGGGATCACATTTTACATTGAATTGAAGATCTTCAGTATCTAATGACAATAATAAAAACGCTTTTCCCCTTACTTTAAATACCACTACGTCCGGGCCAAAGGGTAACTCTTCGGTAGTATCGGGTTTTTGCAGGCAATAATCTCTCAGCAACTCAATATCCATAATAATCGTTATTTTGAAAAGATGTAAAAGCTATTCAATTTACGGGGAGCAAAAAAATATTTTTTTAAAACGGGAATAAAAAAATTCAAATTAAATCTATCTGTTGAACAATAAATAACTTTAGCGGACATTTAAGCATTATACTATTGAATTTTTAATTAGCATGAAACAATTTGATACCATCGTTTTTGATTTAGGCGGAGTTTTAATAGACTGGAACCCCGAATATGTTTACCGTACCATTTTTAATACCGAAGAAGAGGTACAATGGTTTTTGCATAACATCACTACGGGTGACTGGAACGAAGAACAGGATGCGGGAAAAACACTGGCATCTGCTACAGAAGAACTGGTAGCAAAGTTTCCTGAACAGGAAGCAAACATCCGTGCATTCTATGGTCGCTGGGAAGAAATGCTCGCCGGACCAATTGAAGGAACAGTAGAAGTGTTTCGTGAATTAAGAAACAATACGGCCAATAAAATATATGCACTCACTAACTGGAGTGCTGAAACTTTTCCTATAGCCTTACAGAAATATGATTTCCTGCATTGGTTTAACGGAAGATTGGTTTCCGGTGAAGAGATGACACGCAAACCGTTTATGGATATTTATGAAAAACTGATTGAACGATTTTCTATTAATCCATCATCATCCATTTATATTGATGACAATAAACGCAACCTTTACCCGGCACAGGAATTAGGAATGCACACCATTCATTTTAATTCGCCGGAACAATTAAGGGAAGAATTAAAATCTTTACGGGTATTATAAGCTGTTAAAAAAACGATAAGATAAATATCTTTGATTACCGTGGTACTGGCTTTGTGTTTATATAACAAAAGGAGGAACCGACTATGCACCTTAAATCTACACTATCACTAACCATTCTTGCATTTGTAATTGTATTTACATCCTGCAGCGGCAGCAAAAACTTTTCAGCTAAAGGAACAAACGAAGAAATAATTTACAAAGCAGTTAAGTTTTTAAACAAACATCCTGAAGATGCGTATGCATTGGGAGAACTAAAATTTAATTACCAGCAGGCAGTAAAAAACAGACAGGAACGAATTAGTACCTGGCGGAATAATAATGACGTTAGCCGCTGGGATAATATCGTTGGAGAGCTGAATGCTTTGCAGGGAATGTATGATGCCTTTAACAGCAACGCCAATTTATTAAGAGCAACCAATGCACAAAGTTATTTTAATGCTATTGCAGTTGCTAAAGACAGCGCCGCCTCAGAATATTATTTGGCAGCACAGGATTATTTCCAAAGAGAAGGAAGAGAGAATATGAAACAGGCATATTATGCTTTTAAAAAGGCAGACCAGTATGTAAACAATTATAAAGACAGTCGCCAAAAAATGCAGGAAGCTTTTGATAAAAGTATTTTAGTGGTAGTGATTAATCCTGTGCATGACGATAACTTTTTTAATAATAACTGGAATAACCGTGGTTATGGTTATAACAAAGAATACCTGCAGCAAACACTTATCAGGGATTTGGGCGGAAGCAATAGTAATTCAAATCCTGCCCGGTTTTATACCGATTGGGATGCAAGAAGAAAAAGCATTAGCCCCGACTGGATAATAGATTTAAGCTGGCAAAACATTTATGTGCCAAGGCCAACAGAAAGCAGTTATACAAGAAACCGTTCCAAAAAGATTGAGATAGGAAAAGACACCAGCGGTAGACCGGTGTATCAAACAGTTTATGCTACTGTTAGGATTTCAAGATTATCATATACCGCTAACGGAGATTTGGAATACCAGGTTACAGATGCAAAACAAAACAAAAGTGTGCAATGGAACAGGATTCCTGCTTATGTAAGCTGGCAGGATGAATATGCAACTTATTCCGGTGATAGCAGGGCATTAGAATCACCTGACTGGACTTTAATCAACAATAATAACCGGGGACAGCAATATTATACCAATGATGATGTGCTGAATGAGCTTACAAAAAAAGTGTATTACGATATAAGAAACAGGCTGCAGCAACTTACCGAATGGTAGCCGGTATTATTTGAACAACTGGTAAACAACCAAACTCAGTAAATAAGCAAGGCCTGTCATGTAAAACAACTGAAATACGGGCCATTTCCAGCTTCTTGTTTCTCTTTTTACTACAGCCAGCGTACTCATACATTGCATAGCCAGTACATAAAATATCATGAGAGATAAGCCGGTGGCTAATGTGTAAACTTTTGTTCCATCAGGTTTTACCGCAGCCTGCATCTTTTGTCTTAAGGTAGCATCTGAGTCATCGGAATCGCCAACAGAATATAAGGTGGCCATTGTTCCAACAAATACTTCACGGGCAGCAAAAGAAGTTACTAAGGCAATACCAATCTTCCAGTCGTAACCTAATGGTTGAATAGCCGGTTCCAAACTTCGTCCCACAATACCTGCATAAGAATTTTCCAGTAACAGGGCTTTCTTTTCTTTATTTAATTCAGTTGCTTTATCCGGTTGTTGTTTTATTTGCTGCTCATATTGCTGAGTTATTTCATTCATTCTATTCTTTGGACCAAAGGAACTCAATGCCCACAACAACATACTTATCATCATTATCACTTTACCCGCATCAAACACAAATATCTTGGCCTTCTCTACCATCGTTACAATTACATTCTTCCATCTTGGCGGACGATACAATGGTAATTCCAAAATGAAAAAACTTTTCTCTTTAATCTTAATGATTTGCTTCATCACATAAGAAACAATCAACGCCATTACTAATCCCAGCAAATACAATCCCATCATTACTAATCCCTGTAAACTCAAAAACCCTCCGTAATATTTATTGGGTATAACCAAAGAAATTAAAATGGTGTAAACCGGCAATCTTGCACTGCAGCTCATTAATGGTGTAATAAGAATGGTAAGCAAGCGTTCTTTTTTATTCTCAATATTTCTTGCACTCATAATGGCCGGCACGGCACAGGCAAAACCACTAATCATCGGCATCACACTTTTTCCATTCAATCCAACTTTACGCATTATCCTGTCGGTAAGAAAACTGATACGGGCCATATAGCCACTGTCCTCCAGCACCGTTATCAGTCCAAACAATATCATTATCTGCGGAACAAAAACTAAAATACCACTCAGCCCCGCCAAAATTCCATTAATGAACAAATCACTCCACCATGCTTCCGGCATCCACGATGAAAACCAGTTGGCCGCTTTGGCAAAACTCCATTCAATACCATCCATAGGGAACTGTGCAAACCAAAACACACTTTGAAACAACAGAAACAACACACCCAGCAATATCATATAACCCCATACACGGTGAAGAAAAATATTATCCAGCCGGTCGGCCATAATTTGTTTTTGTTTCGGGTCCGGTTCTTTCACCGATTGCTGCATTACCAATTTAATGCGCTGGTAACGCTGCAATATTTCTTCTGCCTGTACTTTGGTATGATTAAAATTGTTTTTCTTTTCAACCGATTCAATCTTGTCCTGCAGTTCATTGCTCAGTGCAAATGATTCGTGGTTGATTAAATAATGCACCGCACGGTAATCACTCAGTTCAGGTAATAATTCTTTTACATCATTAATAGCATCACCGGCCAATACAGTTGTTGCAATAAAATCTCTTGAAGGAGCAGAGTATAATTGAAGTGTACTTACAATGGCTTTCTTTAGCTGAGCAAGACCTTTATTCTTTCTCGGGTTAACCGGAACAATCACCACACCCAACTCTCTTTCCATTTGCTGCACATCAATTTCAATTCCTTTTTGTTTGGCGATATCCTGCATGGTTAATGCTACTACTGTCGGAACTTTTAAATCAATTATCTGCGAAGCAAATAATAAATTTCTTTTAAGGTTACTGGCATCCGCAACCAATACCACCAGTTCTGGTTTTACTTCTTTATCCTGGCCCATCAGCACACGGTAAGCCACCCACTCATCTTCACGGCGGGGATATAAACTGTAAGTGCCGGGCAAATCAATGATGGTAGCCGTAATACCCGGACTAATTGCACAAAGCCCGGTCTTTTTATCAACGGTAACACCGGGGAAGTTGCCCACCTTCTGATTCAGTCCGGTAAGTGCATTAAACAGGGAGGTCTTTCCGCTATTGGGATTGCCTACTAAGGCTATTTGAATACTATGTGCTGTTGTTTCCACTATTAGCCTGCAAATTTAACGAGCAATGACAGGCGAAGTTTGCGAAATGGGTAAATAAATCGGCTGGGACGCTGCAAGCGACCTGAACGATGGCGAAAGATTATTTTGTAACCAGCTATAGATTCTATGTTCATCTTCTGTTGCGTCGCACACTTATACGCCTGGGAACACAGCGCAGCTAATTACATATCTAATCCACTTTGTGCCTCTGTGCCTTGTCGCCTCTTTCAAAAACAAATAACATTTATTAATCAATTCAATTCTTTTCTGGTATTACCTTTGTTGCCATTAACGAAACACCAACCTTTTTATGAAGCGTTTATTCAGTTTAGTTTTTTTATTGCTTGCACTAGTATCGTACTCCCAGAAATTAAAAAAGAACGAGAAAGTAGTTTTTGCCGCCATTCAGCAACACGTAAATTATTTAGCTGATGATAAATTAGAAGGCAGAAGAACCGGTACCAACGGCGAAAAACTAGCATCAGAATATATTGTGAGTCAGTTTAAAGCAAATGGGCTTCAACCCAAAGGCGATAAAGGAACATACATCCAGGAATTTGAAGTAAATGACGGACGAACCATCAATCCTGCCACACACTTTTTGGTAAACGACCAGGAAATAAAAGGAGATAAAGATTTTTTTCCATTACCCTATTCAGCCAACACCTCATTAGAAGCACCGGTAACACCGGCATTACAGGAAAGCAACTCCCCCTGGTTTTATGATGTAAAGGAACTGATGGAAGAAAATAAAAACAATCCGCATTTTGATTTGACAGCAGCATTATATGATAAAGCAGGTGTACTGGCAAAACGTGGCGCAACAGAACTGATAATTTACAACAGCTCCTCAACCGATGATGGAATTAAATACAACAAAAGAGATAAATCAGCTTTATTAAAAATTCCCGTTGTGTACATCAGCAATGAAGCAAAGAAAAAATTTATGCCAGATGAATCTGCCACCTATGATATAAAAGTAAAAGTGGATATCAGCGAAAAGAAAAGATGGGGACACAATGTAATTGGTTATACAGATAATGGTGCCGCTACAACTGTTATTCTGGGTGCACACTACGACCACCTTGGTTATGGCGAAGATGGTAATTCAAGAAACACTGGTGCTCCTGCTATTCACAACGGAGCTGATGATAATGCCAGTGGTACAGCAGCATTGCTGGAATTATCTAAAATGATTCCTGCATCCAAATTAAGAAAGAACAACTATCTCTTTATTGCTTTCTCCGGTGAAGAATTGGGATTATATGGCTCCAAACATTTCACCGATAATCCAACCATTGACTTAAGTAAAGTAAACTACATGTTGAATATGGATATGGTTGGCCGCTTGAATGACAGTTCAAAAATTACCGTGGGTGGTTATGGTACATCACCTTACTGGGGACAATTGTTTGCTGATATAAAAGATAAAAATATAACGGTAAAATTTGATTCTTCCGGCACAGGCCCAAGTGACCATACTTCTTTTTATAGAAAAGATATTCCTGTTTTATTCTTCTTCACCGGTACACACAGTGATTATCATAAGCCGAGTGATGATGCAGATAAAATCAACTTTATGGGTGAATACAATGTGGTGAAGTATGTTTATAAAGTGGTGGAAGAAACAAATAATCAGCCCAAGCTGGCATTTACCAAAACGAGAGAACAACAAACCGTTCGATCAAGCTTTACGGTTTCACTCGGCATCATGCCCGATTATACCTTCACAGGTGCAGGCGTAAGAGTAGATGGAGTGAGTGAAGGAAAATTAGCTCAGCGTTTAGGAATCAAGGCTGGTGATGTAATCACACAACTCGGCGATATTAAGTTTAACGATGTTACTTCTTATATGCAGGCTTTGGGTAAGTTTAAAAAAGGAGATAATACCAAAGTAAAATTGAAAAGAGGGAATGAAGAGATAGAATATGATGTAACTTTCTGATAATAATGAAACAAACCGGGTAAACCTCACAGGTTTATTAGTAGCGGTTAGTAATTTTTGAGTACTGATAAACCTGTGAGGTTTTTAAAAAACATGGCAACACTAAAACTGCGGATTGATAACGATGCATTAGCCGAAGAGTTTTTCGACGGTACAAGAATGCTGGGTATTGTTGCCCCGGTAAAAGACTATCAATTTTGCTGGCAATTAAACCAGGTGTTGCGTTTTGATTTTAGAATCAGTAATGATTTAGAGATTCAGTTAAGCAAAAAAAACCGCAAGTACTTTTTCTCCATTTATAAATTTAAAGAAGGCAATACTGCTGTTGTTCATTATTTATACAATAACCAGTTTGACGGAGAATATTTATTACCCGAATTCAAGCACCTGGACTTTTTGTGGCTGATTACAGGAGAAGAAGCGGATGATAATATGGTAAGTTCTTTGCAGCAATCAATTAAAGCCATTAATGGCGTACAATTAGTAATGGAATTATCGACAGATAAGATTAAGAATAAACAACATCTTATTTTTTAATTTTTAATTATCGTTATGTGGGAACAAAAGAATAACACACTCTATAAGAAATTTGAGTTTAAAAATTTCAGCGAAGCCTTTGCTTTTATGACAAGAGTGGCGATAGAAGCAGAAAAAATGAATCACCATCCATTATGGACCAATGTGTGGAATAAAGTGGAGATATGGTTATCTACCCATGATGCGGGAGATATAGTTACAGATAAAGACCGCAAACTCGCAGCAAAGATTGATGCGATAATAAAATAAAACCCCGCAGTTAGCGGGGTTTAGTATTTAAGGTTATTTAATAAATGTAAACCATTTCTGATAGAGATCACCCAATACAGGCACCGGTTTTTCTTCTCCATTAATTGCGGAGATCAGCCCAAGGATCCATAAAACAAAAATGGCAAGATATAATATCCACAAAAAAATTGAGCCGATCCCAAGCGTAGCAATTACAAGAATAATTCCTACAATATAACAAGCTATCCATGTTATTAGTAACCCGAAAGATTGTCGCAAATGAAAAACAGCTAATGAAGATTTTTGCGGCATATTGCTGTGTTGTACTATTGCAACTATCCAGCCGATAATGGTTATATAAGATAACCAGGCAATTGTTTTTGCGTCCATATTAAAGTTGGTTTTAGGTGAACGATATTTCTAAGTTAATAATTACAGTTGCCATTACCAAGCTATTTTACCCACACTACCTTCTCTCCTTTCTCAACAATTCTTCCGATTGGTTCAGTAAAATTGTTTAACCCAAAATTGTTAAGCACAGTATTCACTTCGTCAACAGCAGTTCCTTTTACGGCGATTAATAAACCACCACTTGTTTGCGGATCTGCTAATAATGCTTTTTGGTATTCTGTAACGTCTCCTGTTTTATCACTATAACTTGCCCAGTTGCGGTTGGTACCACCGGGAACTGATTTAGCTTGCACATAAGAAATCAAATCATCAATAATGGTTGGAACTTTTTCAAAATACACTTCAGCGCTTAAGCCACTTCCTTCAGCCATTTCGGTTAAGTGACCCAACAAACCAAAACCTGTTACATCAGTCATGGCTGTTACACCGTGTATCTTACTTAACCCGGCACCAACTTTATTTAACTGCATCATTTGATTAGCAGCAATATTTTTATGTTCTGGTTTGAGTAATCCTTTCTTTTCAGCAGTAGTTAAAATACCAACGCCAAGTTTTTTTGTAAGAAAAAGATAATCACCAACAGTAGCAGTATTGTTTTGTTTTAAATAGTTTAAATCAACCAAACCATTTACTGCTAAACCAAAAATGGGTTCAGGAGAATCAATACTATGTCCACCAGCCAATGGAATACCGGCTTCTTTGCAAACAGCTCTGCCACCTTCGATAACTTTTTGTGCAACTGCTGGCGGAAGTTTATCAACCGGCCACCCTAATATAGCAATTGCCAGTACAGGATTTCCTCCCATTGCATATACATCGCTGATAGAATTGGTGGCGGCGATTCTTCCAAAGTCATAAGGGTCATCTACAATCGGCATAAAGAAATCGGTTGTTGATATCAGCGCTGTTCCGTTGCCAAGGTCATATACTGCCGCATCATCTTTACTATGATTGCCCACAATCAGTTTATCATTATCGGGCATGCTGATATTGCTTTGTAAAATTTCATCCAACACTTTAGGAGAAATCTTACAACCACATCCGGCGCCGTGAGAGTATTGCGTTAAACGTATTTCCTTTAAATCTTCCATCATCATCATTTGTATTATGCAAACTTTTCCATTTGCAGTGAAGCAATTAATCGTTGCGCATTTTTAGTGGCGTCAACAGTAGCACCGGGTATTTTGTTTAAAAAGGATTCAAGGTTTTCCCGGTTGTGTAATCCTTTGGAATATTGTTTATCGTAGTACTTTAATAATACTTCAAATGATTTTTCAATATCGTCTTCAATTAAATAATTAATAGCTGTTTTAGTTTCAAGACCGCCTAAACGTTTCTTTATTCTAATGATAGCATTTACCATTCTTTCTTTATCTAACTTTCCATACTCGGCAATAATATGTTTTAATCTTTCTTCAAATGGAATGTCTAAAAAGAAAACAGTAGAGTGTCGCATAATAAGCCACATGGGCTGAGGAATGTTTACTAAACCCAATCGCTGACTTTCATCTTCCAGCCAAATGGTGTTGTTTCTTTTTTTATTTAATTCAACAGCTAATAAATTCTCAAACATTTCCTGCGATGGCTGTACGGGCATTCCAATAGCACCAAATGCAGAACCTTTGTGGTGAGCTAATCCTTCCAAATCAATAACAGCTTCACCAGATTTCTCTAATGCATTGAGCACATAAGTTTTACCTGAACCGGTATAACCACCCAATATTCTGAAATGAAAGGATTGATTAAATGTATTGAGTACATGACGGCGAAAAACTTTATAACCGCCAACTAATGTATATACTTCAAAGCCATATAAATCCAGCAACCAGGCAACACCGGCACTGCGCATACCACCACGCCAGCAATGAACAATAACCCCCCGGCCCCCTGAAGGGGGAGTTGTAGTGCTTGCAGCTTGTAGCTTGAAGCCTGCAACTATTGCTTCCACTTCCTCCACCATCTTTCTCATCTTCGTTCCAAAATAATCTAACCCAACTTTAATAGCCCATTCACGGCTTTGTTGTTTGTAAGTTGTACCTACTACTTTTCTTTCTTCATCAGTAAATAATGGTAAAGAGTAAGCACCTGGAATATGTGCATGATTATATTCACCCGGACTTCTTACATCAAACACCGGCATGGTTTGAAACAGGGATAAAAACGTATCGATATCTATGCGCCTTACAGCCATAGATGCAAGTTAATAGAAGCTGATGGAAAAATTAAAAACGATAACCAAGTGCTAAGCCCAAAGCTCTTACACCATAAAAAGTTCCTTTTGCATTTAAGGTTGCTCCACTGTGAGATACAGTAGCGGTTACGGTGTGACCCGGTAAATAATCTTTAGCGTATTTCTCAATGTCATTTTTTACCTCCTGCAAATCCTGGTCAGTTTTATCAGATAAATCAGTGAGAGAGTTTACATCAATTTTATCAGCGAAGAGATACGGACCGGCTAACCAGATGTCCAATGAAATTTTATTACTCAGCATGTATTGAGCACCGATTTGTAAACCGGCACCTATGCCGCTTTGCTTGCCATTAAAATCAATTACTATAGTTTGATTGACTGATTTTAGAGTATATCGCCAGTAATCAAGTTTATTATTTTCGTACCGTACAAATGGTGCTAAATAAAAACCATGCATGGCGCCTTTGCCAAAATAAAAACGTATTTCAGGAGTGATAGCATAACCACCCACTCTTGCATTATTAATAAAATCTATACCCGCACCTTCAGATAAAGAATCAAGCAAACTTCTTAATGTTGATTTGAATGGCAGACCAGATACAGGATGATATTTTGCTGCCAGCAATAAAGAGGTATGATTACTTAATGCTCTTTCGTATTGAATGGAATAGGTATTAGTAGCCAGCGCAGAAAGGTTTATTTTAATTACATTAAAATCACCATACGATTCTCTTTCATGGGTTACTCCTTGAGCAGAAAGAATAGTGCCTGAAAAAAGGAATAATGCGGTTAAACGTAGTTTCATAATAGGCTGGCTTTATAAGTAGGCATATAACGTTTTTTGCCCCGATAAATTGCTGTAATCAGCAACAAAAAAGCCGCTGAATTAATCAACGGCTGTTGTTTCTCAAGCAAACAATCGCCTCACTATTTATTCATAGTAACTAAAAACTCTTCGTTGTCTTTGGTACCACGCATATGTTTTAATAATAGATTTAATGCTTCTTCGCTGTTCATGTCGGCAAGGTGGTTACGCATTACCCACATTTTCTGTAATACATCTTTATCCAGCAATAAGTCTTCACGACGGGTGGAAGAACCTGTTAAATCAATTGCAGGGAACATGCGGCGGTTGGCCAATCTTCTGTCTAGTAACAATTCCATATTACCGGTTCCTTTAAATTCTTCAAAGATCACTTCATCCATCTTGCTGCCGGTTTCAATCAAAGCAGTAGCCAATATTGTTAATGAACCACCATTTTCAATTTTACGGGCAGCACCAAAAAACTGTTTTGGTTTTTGCATGGCATTTGCTTCCACACCACCACTCAATACTTTACCACTGGCGGGTGCAACAGTATTATGTGCACGGGCCAAACGGGTGATAGAATCCAACAGTATCATTACATCATGTCCGCATTCCACCAAACGTTTTGCTTTGGCTAACGCCATATTAGAAACTTTAACATGTTTCTCTGCCGGTTCATCAAACGTTGAAGCAATAACTTCTGCCTTTACACTGCGTTCCATATCTGTTACTTCTTCGGGTCTTTCATCCACCAGTACTACCATTAAATAAACTTCGGGATGATTAGCGGCAATAGCGTTTGCCACTTCTTTCAGCAACATGGTTTTACCTACTTTAGGTTGCGCCACGATTAATCCACGTTGTCCTTTACCAATGGGTGTAAACAAATCCATCAACCTGGTTGAATAGTTGTTGGATGTTGTATATAAATTCATTTTTTCATAAGGGAACAACGGTGTAAGATAATCAAACGGCACCCGGTCACGAACTTCATCGGGACGTTTTCCATTGATGGCATCTACTTTCAATAAAGCAAAATATTTTTCTCCTTCTTTTGGAGGACGAACCGCACCGGATACAGTATCACCTGTTTTTAATCCAAATAATTTTATCTGAGAAGGAGAAACATAAATATCATCGGGAGAAGAAAGATAGTTGTAATCACTGCTGCGGAGGAAACCATAACCATCTGGCATCATTTCCAACACACCTTCACCCATTATCACTCCATCAAATTCTATATTAAATGCAGGTTCTCTTTTTTGTTGTTGAAACGGACGAAGGAAGTTGGGTGATTCCTGTGGTTGTTGTACTGCTTCAACAGGAGCTGATTCTTCAGCAACTGTTTCTTGGGCAGCTTCTTCAGTTTCCGGTTCATCATCTTCCGGTAAATCTAATTGAGGAGCCGGAGTTTTTTTCAGCAAAGGTTTCTTTGGTCTTTCAGCAGGAACCTCTTCTTC
Source organism: Sphingobacteriales bacterium (assembly GCA_016200915.1). Taxonomy (GTDB): domain Bacteria; phylum Bacteroidota; class Bacteroidia; order Chitinophagales; family Chitinophagaceae; genus AWTP1-9. The sequence goes on along the minus strand of JACQDV010000041.1, from coordinate 1,682 downwards.
TTTTTTCTTTTTAGGCAACGCTTTTGGAGCCTTGTTTTCGCTCATTACTTCTGCTTCCTCTGATGAGTTGGCGGTAGTTGACTTAACAACACGTTTCCGTTTTTTATCATCACCGCCGGGTTTTGTATCACTGGCCATAACTGCTTGTTTGTCGAGGATTTTGTAAATCAGCTCTTGTTTATCTAATTTCTTTGCGCCTGTTATTTTTAACTGCTCGGCTATGTCCAGCAGTTCAGGAACGAGCATGTCGTTCAGTTGTAGGATGTCGTACATAAAATACTATGAAAGAGTTTTCTTAAGCAATACCAATCTTGTTTGTAAGAAAAATTGTTTGATTTGTTATCTCTTGAACGGAACTGACTAAAACTGATAAGCTTGCGAGTTAAGGAGAAACGAACTGATCAGCCTGATTCCGGTGCAATGATACGGCGAAAACCTGAAAATCAAAAACTTTTTTGTGGGAAGGCAGTATGGGACTGTATTTGGGCCAATACCAGTCTGACCATCCCGGTCTGACTGGTATTGATGATTATGCAGTTTGTTTAACTTCATTTACTAAAGGCAACCCCTTTTCAAAATCATGGATATTCTTTAAAGTGGTTTGTGCTATTTGAGTTAATGCTTCATCTGTAAAAAATCCCTGGTGAGCAGTGATGAGTACATTGGGAAAACTCATCAGCCGCATTATGACATCATCTTGTATAACCTCACCTGTAAGATTGTTGAAGAATAATTTCTCTTCCTGTTCATACACATCAATTCCTAAATAACCAAGCTGACCTGATTTTAAATGTTCAATAGCCGCTTTGGTATCAATCAATGCACCACGGCTGGTATTAATGAGCATTGCACCCTTTTTCATAACAGATAAACTGTTCTCATTAATGATATGCCGTGTTTGCTCGGTTAATGGGCAATGCAACGAAACAACATCAGATGATTTCAATAAATTATCTAATGAAGTATATTCAATACCTGATTGTTTTAAATTTTCATCGGGAAAAATATCATAAGCCAATACTTTGCATCCAAACCCAATCATAATTTTTGAAAATGCCTCTCCTATTTTTCCGGTACCAATAACTCCCACAGTCTTTCCATATAAATCAAAACCGGTTAATTTTCTCAATGAAAAATCACCTTCTCTTACCCTGTTATAGGCTTTATGTGTTTTGCGGTTGAGCGTCATCATTAATGCCACTGCATGTTCTGCTACTGCATGTGGCGAATATGCTGGCACACGAACTACTTTTATATTATTTGCTTTTGCTGCCGCTAAATCTACATTGTTATATCCCGCACATCTTAATGCAATCAGTTTAACCCCCTGTTGTGCTAATTGAGTAATAACTGTTGCATTCAATTTATCATTTACAAAAACACAAACAGCATCATTGCCCGAAGCAAGGTTGGTAGTTTGTTCATTGAGCGATGCTTCAAAGAACACCAACTGATGCTCATCGTTATAGCGGTTGAAATATTCTTTGTCGTATGAATGAACGGAGAAGAAGGCAATTTTCATGTCGGTTTTTTCCTATAATGATTTTCATTAGCGTTGCGTTGTTATAATACATAGTTCTTTGAAAGTATTGTCAGTATTGAGTTTGCACGGAATCAATGCCTAAGACGATTTGATTTTTCGAGCGGAATTAAAATTGCAACTTGCTGCAAATCATACATTT
>JACQDV010000036.1 GCA_016200915.1 Sphingobacteriales bacterium | reverse complement strand
GCCAATATGATGCTGACTTAATGCTTCAGGAGTAATGCCATTCTCTGTTAAGTAGCTCATACGGATATAAGCGCCGAAATCGTAATACTTAGAATGCAATACATGAAAATTGGGATCAAGGTCAGCCCAGCGTACTTCAACTAATTTGAATATTCCATTTGTCAAAATTAATTGAATGCAAATAAAAAACCGCTACGCTTATGGCGGAACGGTTTCATTTATCAAAGTGGAAATTAATTATCCGTTATAAAGCTGCTCGTAATATTCATTTGCCATTCTTCCTGCATCAAACTGGAAGCGAACATCTCTCATTCCGTTCTTCATGATCTGGCGCCACACATCCGGACGTTCATAATACATTGGCAGAATTTGATTCTCAAGAATATCATACAGTTGGTCAAGATCATACTGATCCTGCTCCTGTACATTCATCTTACTATAATCAACCGGCTGAACAACAAAACCATTATTACCATGATCTATAAATTCACATATCCATCCGTCATACGTACTGAAATTAACTGCACCATTCATAGCAGCCGTCATACCACTGGTTCCGCTGGCTTCTCTTGGCACCCGTGGATTATTTAACCAGATATCAGCTGCCTGCTTTAACCGCTTGCTTAATCCCAATTCATATCCAATACAAACAGCCATATTCTTATACTGCTTGCTTAAATGAACTAAGCTGTTAAACTCAGTGATAGCAGGATAATCAACCGGGTAAGGTTTACCTGCCCATATCAACTGAACAGGATATTTTTTATTATTCATCAGGGTATTAAAACGTTTTTGATCACGGGTGATCATATCCGCTCTTTTGTATCCTGCAAAACGCCTTGCCCAAACGATGGTTAAAATATTAGGATCAAATAATTTTCCTGTTTGATCAGCTACTATTTCAAAAGAACGACGCTTTAAATAATTCTTGCGGTCATCAAAACGTTCGTCATTGCTTTCATCCATTGCAAAATACATTTGCTTATCGGCCCAGTAACGCCAGTTCTGTGCATTGGTAATAGCTTTGATGGGAGCCACATTATCATACTTACTCCACATTTGTCTTGATACTTCACCATGCAGTTGTGATACACCATTGCTCAACCTTGCAAAACGCAATGCAGCGAGTGAATGATTGAACTGGTCGCCTTCCATGCCAGTCACTTTCCTCACTTCATCCAATGGCATTCCGCAGAAATAACTCATCTTTTCGCAGAGATAAATATCATGCTTTTCGTTACCTGCTTCTTCAGGAGTATGTGTAGTGAATACCAAACGTTTTTTCACTTCTTCTTTACTACCAAATTTTTTATAGAGATAGAAAGCAGCAGAAACACCATGTGCCTCATTCAGGTGATAAACATCTGGTTGAAAATTCAATTCATCAATCAACTTAGCGCCACCAACACCTAACAAAATAAACTGTGCCACTTTGGTAGCCACATTCGCATCATATAAACGGTGAGTGATGGTTTGAGATACATAATCATTCTCAGGAAGATCAGTACTCAATAAAAATAAGGGAGCTGATTTAAATGTCTCAGGATTGAGATACCATGCTTTTACCCAAACAGGATGATCATGAATAGTGATCTGAAATTTAATATTGGTATCGTCTAAAAAACTGTAAATTTTTTCATTCCACTGAACCTGTAATGTTTGGTCCTGGTTGCGGGCCTGGTCGTAATAACCGTACTTCCACAAAATGCCAATACCAATCATGTTCTGGCGTAATTCATAAGCACTGCGCAAATGTGAACCGGCGAGGAAACCTAAACCACCACTATAAATTTTCAACGGCTGGTGCACGGCAAACTCCATGGAAAAGTAGGATGCTTTCTTACTGTATTTTTCATCTACAGCATAGGGGACTTTATAATTTTTAAAACTCATAAGTAGTTATGATTGTTTGCAAACGGGCCGCAATATAACTGTAAAATTTGAAACACAGGGTGTTTAGAATCAATGATTATTAACAATAATACTTACATCCGATAGTATTGGGAAAGATTATTTATTTCAAACGATTGCGGTCACCTCTATTTCAATCAGCAAGTCATCATTGATAAGCTTACTTACTTCTACCATGGTGGCAACTGGCTTTATACTCTTAAAAAATTCGCCATGAGCCCTTCCTGCTTCTTCCCATTTAGAAATATCAGTGACAAACATTCTTGTTCTTACCACATCATTTATGGTTGCACCGGCTTCCTGTAATGCTTTTTCTATCTTTTGAAAAATATATTTTGTTTGCGCATACATATCATCTTTTCCAATTAAGACATCACCATCCATTGCTGTTGTGCCCGCCACTTCAATAATATTTCCCATACGAACGGCCCGGCAATAGCCAACTATATCTTCCCATGGTGAGCCTGAAGTGATGTTGATTCGTTGAGACATGTTTATAGTTTATGGTTTGTGGTTTATGGTTGATGACGGACGACTGACGATAGACTATTATGAAATACTCACCTGCTATTGCGCTATTGAGCTATTATCACATTAGCATATTATCACATTGGCTAATTAGCTAATCATTTCTTCTTCTTTTTCTTCTCTTTCGGTTTTACCGGTTCTTTCTTTTTAGCATACGCTCCTTCAAAGAAGCAGGTAATGCCACGATAGTTTCCACAGCCACCGGTTTCTTTAATAGTTACATTAGTATTGGTAAAAATAAATTCTATTCCGCATGGCCCTGTCTTATCAGTGAATCTTGCTTTGTTGGGTGCAATAAATTCGGCTTTACCTTTTAGTTCACCTGTGCATTCACCATCATTTCTGCTGAAGTGAATAAAGAACAAACAATTTTTTGGATTAGCTCCATCCCGTACTGAAACAATATTCTTTTTATCCTGCAAATAATCAGCTGAGTATTTATTTTTTCTCGGCAAAGTATCAAGAGGATTTACCGGCACCTCATCACTCATGTCTTTATTACTGAGAATAACTGCTGTACGGAATTGTCCACTGTTATCTAAGAAAAAATTATCTTCTTTGGTTTCTGATAACCCTCCTGCTTTCTTTATTTCCTGCACAATTTTAAAATTCATGCTTTTGTTCACTTCACAATAGCGCCGATAGGACGGGTCTTTATCTGTTTCAGCAATTTCTTTTGAGTTGATGTATTTTAAATCTTTTGTAAAACAAAACACATAAGCCTTCTTTCCTGCCGCCACTGATTTAATAAAGAGAAAAATATTTTCATCACTGTCTTTCCCTTTTACTAATGGAAACAGTTTGGTTTTGCTCTTTGTTCCAAAATACTTTGTGAAGACAGAATCGGGTACAAAGGTTTTAAATGCTGTCAGAGAAATCTTTGACGAATCCTTCTCTTTCCGGTTTAAGACTGTATCATTAATGGTGTAAGGAAATGTTGCACCGGGAAAAAAGCTCACAAACTCTTTTAAGGTAATATCATCGTCTGCCTGGGTCTTAACTTTCTTATCACCCTTACAGGAGGCCAGCAGTAATACAATAGCGGTCAAACATACAGGTATCAATCGCATAAAAACCAATTGGGCTGCCAATGTAAGCAGTTTTGCCCATACTTAAAAAACCTGTTTTATAAAGAAGGTTGGCGGTTTCAATAATAATTTTTAGATTTGTCTAAATTTAATTTTCGTTTATATGAACTTTTCTGTTGCTGAAGAGAATTATATCAAAGCCATATGGCACCTGCAGCGGTACAATGATGATGTTACCACCAACCTGCTGGCCAATCAGCTTAATACCCGTCCGGCTTCTGTTACGGACATGCTGAAAAAGCTGAAAGCGAAGAAATTGGTGCATTATGAAAAGTATCATGGTTTCTCCCTCACCAGCGAAGGAAAGAAAATTGCGTTGGGCATCATCCGCCGCCACCGCTTGTGGGAATTCTTTTTGGCAGAGAAATTAAAATTTGATTGGGATGAAGTACACGATATAGCTGAAGACCTGGAACATGTAAGCAGCAAAAAACTCATTGACAAATTAGATGAATACCTCGGTTTTCCCAAAGTAGATCCGCATGGCGATCCTATTCCTGATAACCAGGGTAAGATGGAAACCAGTTCAGCTATTGGTCTGGATGAGCTGGAAATAAATAAAGTAGCTGAAGTATCCGGTGTAGGCAATCAATCGAGTGAACTGCTGGAGTTGCTGAAGCATAAGAACATCCGCATTGGCACAAAGCTCGAAGTAAAAAAGCGTTTTGAATTTGATCAGTCGCTCGAGATAAAGATCCGCAACCTGCCGGCCTTTACCATCAGCGAACAATTAGCAAAAAATTTATTAGTGAAGTATGGTAAATAAGATTCATAAGGAACTATCGCTGAGTGAAGTTCATTCCACCATTGCTGTGGATGGAAAACCAAACGGGTTTAAAAAGATATTTGCCTTTTTTGGACCGGCTTATTTGGTGAGTGTGGGTTATATGGACCCCGGTAACTGGGCCACTGATCTGGCTGGTGGAAGTAAGTTTGGCTATACATTGATATGGGTATTACTCATGAGTAATATCATGGCGTTGCTGTTACAAAGTTTAAGTGCAAGACTAGGTATTGTAAGAGGAAAGGATTTAGCGCAGGCCAATCATGAAACTTATCCAAAATATGTAAACCTTGCTTTATACATTTTAGCTGAAGTTGCCATCGCTGCCTGTGATCTGGCGGAAGTGCTGGGTATGGCTATCGGTATTCAACTATTAACGGGTTTACCGCTTACATGGGGTGTTGCCATCACCGTATTTGATACCATTCTTTTGTTATATCTGCAAAAATTAGGTATGAGAAAAATGGAAGCTTTTATTCTTGCATTGGTATTGATCGTTGGTTTATCTTTTCTAACAGAAATATTTTTAGCAAAGCCTCCCATGGGTGAAGTAGTAAGAGGTTTTGTTCCGCATTTACCCAATGATGAAGCATTGTATATCGCTATTGGTATTATCGGGGCCACCGTAATGCCGCATAATCTTTACCTGCATTCTGCTTTAGTGCAAACAAGAAAGATCAAAAAGAATACTGAGGGAATGAAAGAAGCTATCAAATGGAATTTTATTGATAGCACCATTGCATTGAATGCTGCCTTCTTTGTAAATGCTGCGATATTAGTTTTGGCAGCCACTGTATTCTTTAAAACAGGAAGAACAGATGTAGCTGAAATAAAAACAGCTCATGAATTATTATCACCATTGCTCGGCTCGAAAATTGCACCGATTCTTTTTGCTGTAGCTTTAATTGCAGCGGGACAAAGTTCCACTGTCACCGGAACTTTAGCCGGACAAATTGTAATGGAAGGTTATTTACAGTTACGCATCAATCCATGGATGCGCCGTTTGCTCACCCGTTTACTCGCCATTATTCCTGCAGTACTGGTGATCAGTATTTATGGTGAGCATAAAGTAGATGCATTGCTTGTACTCAGCCAGGTAATACTAAGTATGCAGTTGGGTTTTGCCATCATTCCCTTAATTCATTTTGTAAGTGATAAAGTAACGATGGGTGAATTTGCTATTAAAACCCCCACTAAAATATTTGCCTGGCTTATTGCTGCCACCCTGGTTTATCTTAATATTAAAATGGTATTCAACGAATCCTTTAGTTTCTTTGAGCAATCACAAAGTATTTTCTGGAAAGTATTGATCATTGTTGGAGCAATAGGTTTTATAGCTTTGCTGGTATATATCACCATGCATCCTTTTATTACTAAATTAAAAAGTCGCAAGCCAACACATATACACCCTGATATTTCTCAACTCAATGAGATCACTGTACCACAGTTCAATAAAATTGCTGTGGCACTTGATTTCAGTATCAATGATGAAAAATTGATTGCTTATGCCATAGGCCAGGGAAACTCATCAACAGAATACTTGCTCATTCATGTGGTAGAAAGTGTATCCGCAAGATATTTGGGTGAAGAGTCTGATGATTACGAAACAAGAGGAGATATTCAGCGACTGCAATCCTATGCTGATCAGCTAAAACAAAGAGGCTATCAGGCCAGCAGTTATATCGGTTATCATTACCGTGCTAAAGAAATTGTTCGTTTGGTTACCGAGCAACAGGCAGACATGCTCGTCATCGGTGCACACGGCCACAGCGGATTGAAAGATCTTCTTTATGGAGAAACAGTTAATACGGTGCGGCATGAATTAAAAGTACCAGTGCTGATAGTGAATCTTTGATGTGAATGGTGAGTCGTGAGTCGTGAGTTGTGAGTAAAAATAATTCCTTTGCGCCGCTGCGCCTTTGCGTGAAATAAACTCTTTAACCAATAACCAGCAACCAGCCTCAAATAACAATTGTTTGCTTCATATTATACTAACCCGTTGTGCGATTAGAAAAATGTGAATATGTGAAAAAAGAGGTTATGCATAAAAGCCAATACAGTACAGTATTTGCTTAGAAAAAGTGCTTAAATTTTTTCAATGCACAACCTCAAAACAAATTTCGACAAGATTT
>JACQDV010000040.1 GCA_016200915.1 Sphingobacteriales bacterium | reverse complement strand
TGGATGAGTTTTGTTACAGGTTTAACCGGTGCAATGCAGTAGAAAGAATTTTTCACAACATAACTGGAAGGATGATGTATCATCAGCCAGTAACTGTTAATCAACTAAAAATGGAGTAGCTAAATGCCTACTTCGAAAAATTTTATTACTTATCTTGCTCTGGGTTATGTTTTGTGTTAGCGCCAATGCACAAAGCCTGATAAACTATTCAGCCACCTTATTTTACAATAGTTCTACCAATCCAAAAACTGTTCAGGTAACTCTTTTTGTTCAAAATACGAATAACGGTAACGGGGTTTGGGTTGATTTAGCAGCTATTCAATTTTCATTAAGATATAATACCACTTATTTTACACTCGCTTCATACAGCATGTACCCATCAGGCTCAGGTCTTGACGCTGCCGGAGATTCTAATTCAAATCAGCCAGATTCAACATCTACTACATCTTTTACAGCAGGAGGTAAATCTTACCAATCTTTAAACATTACCCGCTCAACAAATATTTGTAATAATGTTTTAAGACTTGCCCCCGGCTCTTCAACCGTACCTGTATTTACTGCAACATTTAACTTAACTGCTGCTGTTACTTCTAATTATTACGACTTTACTACTCCTTCAGCAAACAATTACCCTGCAGAGTTTCAGGTGGCGGGTTCTCCCACCACTACTTACAGGGATATTTTAATGAACGCAAGCAGTTCTTATGACCAGAATGGAACCTCCAATAGTTGCCAGGATGGAAATATAAAACTAAAATCATTAACAGATGACCCCAGTACACCAACAACATTTACTAATACCAATGCTCCTTTAACTGTTCAATGGAAAAATTTTAATGTTCAAAAACAAAATAATAAAGCTTTACTTTCCTGGGCTACTGCAACAGAAATCAATAATAAAGGATTTGAAGTACAAAGAAAAGAGGGTAATTCTTATTCAACTATTGCATTTGTAGCATCAAAATCATTTGACGGGAATAGTTCTACTTTGACTGACTACACTATTTCAGGAATAGATTTGGCAGCTAATCAAAAGACCAGTTTCTACAGAATAAAACAAGTTGGCTATGATAATACTGTTAGTTACAGCGAAGTGAGGTCAATAAACAATAACGGGCGGAAATTTGATTTGCTTATCTATCCAAACCCAAGTCATGGTATGGTTAACATCATTATTCCTGCAGATTTCAAAGAAATTGATATTACACTTTCCGATTATTCAGGCAAAACCTTAAAGGTTTGGAACAACTTTAATAAAGGGAATCTCAGCATAAACGAACTGCCTAAAGGCTTCTATTTATTAAAAGTTCAGTCTCAGCAGACAAACGAAGTTGTTACTCAAAAAGTAATTGTTTATTAAATTAATTTGCATCACTATAAGCAATAATAATTTACTGCAGGCAGCAAAATAAACTTGTTGCCAGTCGTTTTTTGTCTTATATTTATAACAACTTACGCAATAGTCAATCCCCCCTTTAAATCAGGATTTAATCCGTTACTACTTCAGTTTTCTGCTTAGGTCATTTCCAACATTCCCCTGAAATTCTTTATTACGATTACCGTCTGCAACAGCATAAGTTGTTAATGCGAAAACGTGTATTATGAAAAAGCCCATTGCCTTATTTATCATTTTACATATTTTATCCCTTTTAGTTTCGGGGCAACAAGCCTCTGTTCAAATTGTATTGAACTACAGCCCGGGGTCGTGTAAAGTTCAGGTAGAATACTGGTTAAAAAATAATTCGAGTAGCGGGAGCAATATGCAAATAGCCGTTGCTAACTCAGTGTTCCAATGGGATAGTAGTATGTTTACATTGTTTAAGGACAGTGCATGTACTGCCAAAGGTATTACCGGTCAGGCACCGGGTCTAAATGGAAGTGATTTTTTCCCTGGCTTTCCTGATAATGACATTTATGGCACAAGGGCACTTAACGGCACTAACTTCAGGACCCTGAATATTCAGCGTTCAACAAATGATTGTGACAGCCTTTACGTAATTCCAGGGCAAACGTCAAGGCCTCTTGGACTAGTTGTATTACAATTTAGAAATTGCAGTGACGCAAATGCTTACAATTTTACCGATACATCGGCATCCAATTATATAGCTGATGTAAATGATGGCGTAAGTCCGGCAAGTTTAAACAGGAAAATACTCTTGATTGTGAATAACAACACAAGATCGCTGGATCAATCTGGTAAGCCATGTAAACCTGGTAATGATTTCACGAATACCAACCCCCTACCAACTGGAGATACAACCAATACATATTTTATACCACAGGCGCCTTTGATAACATATGCTGTTAAAAATTTTCGTGTTTTTAAAGAAAATAAGCAAGCGATTTTGAAATGGCAGGTAGAAGGTGGAGATGGTATAAAAGAATTTGAAGTTGAAAGAAAAACTTCCGCCGGATTTGAAAAGATCGGTTTTGTTAACTCCAAATCACCAGACGGTAATAGCAATGAAAACATTAGCTATAGTTTTAATGATAATATTAATACAGTAAGTTCTGTTGTTTTCTATCGCTTAAAACTTGTGGGTCATACAGGCAAGAGTTCCTACAGCGAAATAAGGGCTGTTAGCAACCAAAAGTTTTTACAAGTATTGATTTATCCTAATCCAACAAATGGAAAAATAAATATTGTACTTCCTCAGGGCGGGGGCACTACAGATATCAATATGATTGATTTTTCAGGGAAACTCATCCGGTCATGGAATGATATTAGAACGACTAACCTCCAGCTCTGCGGATTACAAAGAGGTATTTATACACTATTGATAAGCAGTAGGGAAACCGGTGAAAAAGTGGCTCAGAAAATAACAGTTCAATAAAACAAGCATTATTAATTATCTACTTCAAAAACAATTTTTAAACCCTTGTTTCAAAATTAGTATTAAGGGTTACATAAGTAAAATTTCTATTGTAATATAAAATAATAAAAATTATTTTTACTCCTGTAAGCTAATAGTTCAGCAAGGGTTGAATCCACACCTATAATAATCCTGCACATTTTCAATTTCCTTTAATTACTACTTATTTAAGTTACAATTAGAATTTTCCATTTTCCCTTTGAAAATCTTCTGAATAACTGTTACTGCCGGTCTTAAAATAACTCTGAAAACTGGTTTTATGAAGATATTTTTACTTACCCTGTGTATGCTATTGTTGTTGTCTGTAACAAAAGCGCAGCAAGCTAATGTACAAATTGTAATGAACTATAGTCCCGGTTCATGCAAAGTGCAGTTTGAATACTGGATAAAAAATCCTACTAATGGTAACGGTAGTATTCAGGTAGCCGTTTCCAATGCGGCTTTCCAATGGGATAGTACCATGTTCACTCTTGTTAAAGATTCCTCTCTTACTACAGGCTTAAATCTCCCTGATATTTATCCAGGCAAACCGGATGTTGATTCGTTCAGCAGCAGAACCGTAAATGGAAGCCTTTTCAGAACGCTTGACATGAAACGATCCACTAAATATTGCGACAATATTTATATTATTAATCCCGGTCAATCAAAACCTCTTGGTCTTATAGTATTACAATTTAAAAACTGCAGTGACGCCAATGCCTATAATTTTATTGATACTTCTGCCGCTAACTACATTGCTGATATAAATGATGGTATTACAAATCCAAGTTCATCCCGAAAAATTCTTGCAATCGTAAATAAAACAACCAGGCCAATGGACAAGTCTGGTACAAATTGCAATGCGGGGCAAACAATAAGCAATCTCAACAATGTGCCTGTTGGTGATACTACATCTGCACAATTCGTAGCACAGTCTCCGCTATCAGTTAGAAAAATAATTGTTTTAAATGCATTTAAGCAAAACAACAGGGTTCAGTTAGACTGGCAAGCAGAAAATAATATCAACATAAAAAATTTTGAAGTACAGCGCAGGAAGGATAACAAGTTTGAAACAATAGATTATGTTTCACCGCTAACATATACGGTAAATGATAAGGAGTTTTTAAATTATAGTTTTTCCGATCCCATTTTGACTAATGAGGCAACGCTTTATTACAGAATAAAACAGGTGAATATGGATGGAAAAGAAATTTACAGTGAAATAAAAGCTATCCGCACATTAAAAAGATTTGAAGTTTTAATTTATCCCAACCCAAGTAACGGAAAAGTAAACATTGTAATGCCGGAAGGACCTGGCAATAATGAAATAAGAATAACTGATTTTTCCGGTAAATTAATCAAAACAGTAAGCGGATATAATATTTATAATATGCAATTGCCGGGGTTGCAAAGAGGTATTTATTCGGTTACTATCACCAATAAAGAATCAGGAGAAAGAGTTTCACAAAAAATAACAGTACAATAGTTTTATCTTCATAACACAGGTTAATAAAAAAGAGCCCCGTTTTTGTTTACAGAGCTCTTTTGCTTTTGCAGCTATAAAGTTTATAGCGGATATTTTCCATCACTGATAAGCTTATCAGCAATTCTTCTTCTTGCATCTTTAGTATTATATGCTTCTGCCTTGGTAAATCTTTTCAAACCCAGCAGCATCATTCGTTGTTCATCACCTTCTGCGAAGCCATTAATAGCATCAGCTCCGTTTTTATTGATCCTTGCAGCAGCATCGGTTAAATAAACTTTCATTATATCATATTGCATGCGGCAATTTTCTTCTCCTTTTACTTCGGTCATCTTCATTACCCTTAGTAAAGTACTTTCCGCATTATAAGTATCAATTGCCATATCAGCAATATTCATCAATATCTCCTGTTCACTATCAATCTTCATCATTAATTTTTGAACAGCCGCACCGGCTACCATCAATATTGCCTTCTTAAAATTGATAATGAGTTTTCTTTCTGCTGCAAATGGAGCATCATCACTACTGCCAAAATCAGGAATGCTCATTAATTCTTTAGCAACACTCATCGCCGGTCCCATTAAATCCAATCTTCCTTTCATCGCTCTCTTCAGTGTCATATCTAAGGTGAGCAGGCGGTTGATTTCATTGGTTCCTTCATAAATACGGTTAATTCGACTGTCACGATAAGCCCTGCTTACAGGATATTCATCACTAAAACCATTTCCACCATGTATTTGCACAGCTTCATCTACCACATAATCCAACACTTCACTGCCAAACACTTTTAACATGGCACATTCAATTGCATATTCTTCAGCAGCACCTAATAATGCTTCATTAAAGGGTTTACCACTGTGAAGCAACTCCACTTCTTTATCATCAATCCATTTAGCAGCCCTGTACAATGCGCTTTCACAAACCCAGGTGCGTACGGCCATCTCTGCTAATTTATATTTGATAGCGCCGAAGTTGGCTATAGGAGTTTTAAACTGTTCTCTTGTTTTAGCATACTCAATAGAAGTATTTAATGTTCTTTTAGAACCACCTAATGCAGCAGCACATAATTTCAATCTTCCGATATTCAGGATGTTAAATGCTATCACATGACCTTTACCAATTTCACCCAATACATTTTCAACTGGTACTTTACAATCCTGGAAATATAATTGAACAGTTGATGAACCTTTAATACCCATCTTATGTTCTTCCGGGCCCTGAGTGAAACCTTCCATTCCTCTTTCAACAATAAAACCAGTAAAATCTTTTCCATCTATTTTGGCAAACACTGTGTAAACATCAGCAAAGCCACCATTGGTGATCCAGCATTTCTGACCGTTAAGAAGGTAATGTTTACCATCAGCAGAAAGCTTCGCCGTAGTTTTTGCACCTAATGCATCACTACCACTATTTGGTTCCGTTAAACCATAAGCACCTTTCCATTCACCTGTAGCTAACTTGGGTATGTATTTTTTCTTTTGTTCTTCTGTTCCAAAATATAGAATGGGTAAGGTACCAATACCAGTATGTGCTGCTACGGCAACAGAGAAAGAGAAACCGCCCCCCAGTGATTCATTCACTAATGTGGAAGTAATAAAATCTTTACCCAACCCACCAAACTCTTCCGGAATGGAGCTTCCTAATAGACCCTGCTCACCTGCCTTCACCATCAACGAGGGCATTAAACCCTGCTCCATTTTATCAATACGATCAATTACAGGTAATACTTCCGTATCAAGAAACTGCACACACATATCTTTTACCATTTGTTGTTCCTCATTAAAATCTTCAGGAATAAAAGTATCCTGTGTGGTGCTTTCTTTAATGAGCCATTCTCCGCCTTTGAGAGAAGTTTTTAATTCGGTTGCGCTGCTCATACAATTGTTTTTAGTTGTGATTGAAAATGTTGTTTGAGATATTTAATTAATTATTTCAGATTGTCGTAAACGATCTGTAATACTTCTTTACAAATGGCGATGTTATCCGGTCCTACTCCATCCAATGCTTCATTTAATGTTGTATTGGCCACTTCTAATGTTTGTGTTTCTAATTTAAGGGCTTCATCGGTGAGATAAATAAGATTCATTCTCCGGTCATCTTTAGAAGCAACCCGTTTAACCAGCTTCTGTTTTTCCAGGTTATCTACTAACCGGGTGATGCTTGGTTTATCTCTGAAAGTAGCATTGCATAATTCCTGCTGACTCATTCCATCCTGTTTCCATAAATGATAAAGCACACTCCATTGTTCAACTGTAATATCTATGCCGACCTGCTTAAAGTTCTTTTGAAGTCTGCGGGCAATGGCGGTTGAGGCCTTACCCGTCATAAAGCTGTACAATTCGCCCCTTTTAAATTGGTTGTTTGGCATATAGTTAGTTATGCAACTAACCAAAGTTAGGTTTTTTACTTTTCCTTCCAAATATTTTGGCAGAAATTTCTTTTATGCATGGGCAATAAAGGATTTGCAAGGCCGTTTTTACCCCTTGTTACCGGATTTTGGCTTTGATTTTATTGGTTTATAAACACTATCCAAACTCTGTATCTTATGAAAAAGCAATTTTTCTTACCAGTCCTTTTTTTATTTTTCCTGGCAGGCCGGGCCTCCGCTCAGTCCGTTGCAGAAGCAGATTCCATTCTTCCCATCTTTGATACGGTAGAAATAAAAGTTCCTGAGCTTACTTTGGATGAATTAGTCAAATTAAAAAACTGTATTGAGTTCCCCGATTTATTAAAAGGTCATGAAGAAGAGGCATTGCCATATATCGAAGGTTTCGCTAAAAGAAGAAAAGAATATCTCATTCGCACTTATAGCCGTGATCAGCAATTCAGTAAAAAAATATTACCCATCATTAGCGTTGCGTTATTAGTCAAACATATTCAATTGGTTATGATTTTGTTCTTTGAAATATTGTAATTGAGTTTGCTGAAACAGTTGATTTATGGGCATTTTTTCAAAAATGGAGATGCTCAAAATCTGTAGAATTTC
>JACQDV010000034.1 GCA_016200915.1 Sphingobacteriales bacterium | reverse complement strand
GATAAGAGTGGCTGTCCGACAAAACTTCTATCTTTATCCATATGGTTTGTTTGTTGTGTGGAAACTCAAACATAACCATTAAGGGTGGTTCCTTAGAACTGCCCTTTTATTTGTAGTTTAGTCGGACAATAGTGATATTTTATATTGAAATGAATTTTTTGCTTAGGCTGCACCATTGTATAAGGAACGATCATGTTTGTTCCTTTGATATTAAAGGAGCTGTTGTTGCCGTTTAATGAAATGCTTTGAATAGTAACACCATCCGTTAAATCAGTTGCCTCTACGGCCAGGTCACGGATATTTCCTTTTTTATAAATATTGGGATAGAGTTTGAATACGATTTCATGTAAAACATCAGCACTGTTATTGATGTAATCTATTTCTTCCGTTCCGGTCAATAATCTTGTATCGGGATTGTAGTTGATATTAATAGTATAATCAGCTGAGTTTTGCCAGTAATTTTTTCCAGGCTTACCATCTGTAGATCGTGTTCCTTTATCATAAGTGGATTGAATGTTTAATGGAACGGGTAATGAAATTTGTGCAATCGCTGAAGTACTTATCAAAAGCAGGAATAATAATTTCTTCATGTAAGTATTTGAAAAGTAAAAATAAGAAAGCAACCGTACAATGTCAGACCGGGACGGTCGGACATTGTAAAAACCCCGAAAGTATTTTGAGAAAAATATTTATGGGCACATCCGGACGATTAGGTCGGTTTAATTCACAGCCGGGCAACCCACTCTTTTTTTTGCCTTTCTCATCGAAGAAATACCGGAAGTTCTTTTATACTGATCAACAAAAGGACGAAAAGTTATAGTTAATGTGGTAAAATAATAAGCATCTTTCTTTTTTGAATTGGCTCTTAATGTTCCGGCTATTGGATAAGGTGCACCACCAGGTAATTCATCTCCACGATATGCTAAATCAACTGCAGTTTGCCCTTTTGCAGTTAATAAAGTATTATAATCAACATAACGCTTGCTGGCATCATCAATATAATCAGTAAATGTTTTACGGTAACCAAACTCTAATCCAATACGAATATCTTCTGTCAAAGCATACTCACCGCCTATTCCAAATGGTATGGCAAACTGAGTAAGCTTATAAGAATTTACACCGCTTACTACACCTTCGCCCTCGGTACTTAATGGCTGCAGATAAACTTTGTTGCCATTATAAGTAGTATAGGGTTTGTAATGAAAAATGCCAATGCCTGCAAACACATAAGGTGTCCACCATTGATCGTTTAAGCTGAAGATATTGTATTGAGCACTTAATTCCAGTTCCTGCAAACCGGTTGTGAAGTTTAAATTTCTTGCCCGGTTATAAGCATTCTTGCTGTCTTTATCATCTGCACCTAATTTGGTAAAACTTAAATAGCCTCTTAACTGAATGTGCTCACTCATATCATATTTGGCACCAAGGCTTCCAATAAATTTTGATTTTTTAAAAGTATAACCTTTACCCTGCAGATCGCCCTGGTAATTGGAAAGTCCGGCTCTTGCTGAAATAAAAAGATTTTGGGCAAAACCCGCAACAGGAATTAAACACAGGAACAACAATATTTTTTTCATTCGTATGATTTGGGATGATTAAGAACGAAGTGATGCAAAATTAATTATAATTGAAAAGCAAAAAGGTTGCCAATAAAGCAACCTTTTTTGTAGCCTCATCAGGAATCCCCGCCTGAACGAGTTCATTTGGGCAGGGAACCTGTATCCGGAGCTTCGTCCCCAACTTGTTGGGGATTATACTATCCTCGTCCGAACGGCGTTCAACCGGACGGGCATTGTACTACGGGGCTAATTTATTTTTTAGAAATCTTCTTCCGGCTGCGGATTTAAAATATTTTTCTCTTTTAATTGCTTCTTCTCTTGTACTGAATTCTTCATAGTAAGCAATAATAAAAGGCTTTTAGAAAGTAATTGATGCTGACATTCCTGAATTATGCTGTGCCAATCTTTCTTCCGGGTTTTCGCAATGACCTTTGTAATAATAATCATGATGAATGCTTTTTAAAACGTAAGCATAAAACATAATGAAAAGATTTTGTAGCCTCGACAGGAATCGAACCTGTATCTGGAGCTTCGGAAACTCTTATACTATCCATTGTACTACGAGGCCAGAGAAAATTTCAAGATTTTAAAATTGTTACAGGTAATATCAAAATCTTCAAATCTTTAAATTTTGAAATCATTTTACTAATCCTCCCACATTACTGCCAAATACCTTTACGGCAATGGCGAGCAAAATTACGCCAAAAAACTTTCGCACCGCAATTAATCCGGCAGGCCCTAACACTTTTTCTATTTTATTTAATGAAAGTAATACGAGATAAACAATAATAAGATTGAGCAGGATGGCAATAAGAATGATTAACTCATTTTTATCATGCCGTTCGTATGTTGCTTTTATTGACATGATGGTGGTAAGTGTACCACTTCCGGCAATTAATGGAAAGGCAATAGGAACAATGGTGCCGGCTTTGGGATTATTATCTGCTTTAAAGAACTCAATACCCAAAACCATTTCCAATCCCAGAATGAAAATCACTATTGAACCTGCTACGGCAAAAGATTTTATATCCACGCCGAGCAAATTCAAAAATGGTTTGCCTAAGAAAAAGAATAAGATCATTAATGCACCGGAAATTAATGTGGCTTTGCCGGAATTTATTCCGCCCAACTTTTCCTTTAATGAAATAAGCATTGGTACGGAACCAACTATATCAATCACCGCAAACAAAGTGAAAGTAATAGTAAGCAGTTCTTTTAAATCCCATTCCATAGTAGTTAAGTTTGGGCAAAGGTATATGAATAGCTATTAAGCAGGTATTAAATCGCAGTAATAAAAACCAGTATCGTATGGCTGCGGATTGTTACTGAAACAATCGTCATCATCAGTGGGAACATAATTTCTTCTCACTACTTCACCTTTCGTAAAAGAAATGGGTTGTGTAAAGATGGGGCCTTCAAATACAAAGGTGTGAAACTCTCCGTTTTCACCACAAGGATCAACGGTGGCTGGCAGATCATCAATAAAAGATTGATCTATTACTCTTCCGGCAAAATTTTCATTCAGTTGTTTTTCATTTACACAAACTAATATTGTTTTATAGCCGAGCCGGAGAAGTTCATTCAACAATACTTTACTGTCTTCTTTCCATAATGGAAAATGAGCGGTGAATCCAACTTTGCTCAGCTGTTCTTCACGATATTTTTTTAAGTCTTCTAAAAAAATATCACCAAAAATTGCATTGTGAATGTTTTCTGAAGCAATGTCAGTCATTGTTTTTTCCATGATTTCATTATAAGTAATCATGGAAGCATTTTCTGGTAAATAAATTTTCTTTAATGGAATGCCAATAGCAGCGGCTTGTTTTTTTAACAATGCTTCTCTCACACCATGCATGCTGATGCGCTGATATTTTTCGCTGAGTGTGGTGAGTAAATATTTAACGTCAAACTTTTTTTCTGCCAGTACACGATGTAACGCCAGTGTAGAATCTTTTCCGCCGCTCCAGTTAAATATTGCCGGTATCATAAATAAATAAACCCGCTACTTTCATAGCGGGTTGTATAAAGTTAGAATGAAAAATTGGCTCCCAATACAAATCCTCTTCTCCTGCTGGTGTATCCTGCTAATTCCATATAGGATTCATCAAACAGGTTGTTTAATTGTAATTGCAGACTTAGATTTTTTAATGCCTGGTAATTAGCTGATAAATTTACCAATGAATAACTGCTGAGTTTATTTCTTCCCAATGCGCCATACGGACCGAGTGCATCATCATAATACACATCCTGGCGACCACCAACAAAACGATAATCAGCAATAATGCGTAACTGCTTACATGGTTTGTAGATCAATGAAAGATTGGCTGTTGATGGACGACGTACTAACTTCTGCACCGTAGCTGATTTATCCAAAAATAATCCGTTGCTGTACAGTTGTACATAGTTGTTCTGTGTTTTGTTCTTGTCAATATCATTGTTGTTATATTTCAACTTGCCATCAAGTATAGTAGCATTTACAGCAACAGCAAATTGTTTTGAAATAGCAGCATTGAACGTAAGTTCCACTCCATATACAATTGTTTTACCAATATTCAGGTAAGTATCGCCATAAGCATCCATGTAGCTCAGGTTGTTTACAGGAGTTTGTCCATTCCATAAATAAACATATTCAATGGCATCTTTTACCTGTGTGCGGAAACCGCTGATAGTTGCACTGATATTTTTTGTTGGAGCCAGCTTAATACCTAATTCTGCTGATAATGATTTTTCGGGTTGTAAATTTTTATTACCTCTTGTAATACCTGAAGTAAAATCCTGGTTAGGTGAATACAGTTGATAAAGTGATGGGGCATTAAACCCGCTGGTTAATGCAGCATACACTAATACTTTATCAGAGAATTTATAAGAAGGGTTTAATTCAAATGTTACATAATTGCCAAAACGATTGTGATGATTATATCTTCCTCCAAAACCAAGATTAAATGTTCCGTTGCCGGCTTTTTGTTTCCAGTCGGCATGAGCATAAGCAAAAGTTGTGTTTGAACTTACACTATCTATCTTACTGGTTCCATCAAAACTGTAGAAGGGTGAGTTGTAAGCAAAATAGGTTTCCAGTGTCATCTTTTCTTTCACCAAACCGGCTCCACTAACAATATTCCAGTTATTATTCTTCCAGTTGAATTGTAATTCATTGTTCCAGTTACGTCCGCTATATTGACCGGAAGTAAAAGTGTAATCACTCACACCACCAATCTTTGTTGAATCATCTCTGTCTTTCCGAAGCATATTGGTATAGCCACCAATATATTTTAATGAAGTACTACTGTTGAAATTATATTGACTGCCATAAGTAATGATATCTCTTTTAAAACGAATGGTTCTGTTATCATCATCCTGGTAAGCACCATCATCAATATCTGCTTTTTGATAAACGTTTTTGTAAGAAACATAAGCATCCACTTTATTGTTACGAAAGCCTGCTTTACCAACAATGTCAGATTTCCAGAAATTATCTCTTTCATTCAACTTTGGTTTGGATGCACTGAGTGTATCAACAGTTGCATTCAACCCATTTACCCTTGTATCTAATACTTCTGCATTGGCATATACGCCGCTTTTGTCAGTATAATTAATAAAAGCATGATTGGTAAAATCGCTGGTTTTTTTGCCAAATGTTCCAATGCGACTGGAAATGTCACCGCTGAAACCTTTCTTCCCATTTTGTTTGGTGATAATATTGATCACACCACCAATAGCAGAGGAACCATACAATGTACTGTGCGAACCACGAACAATTTCAATTCGCTCTACATTAATTAATGAGATTTCAGAAAAGTCAAGCACATTATCAGGAGAAGTTGGATCAGATATCTTGATGCCATCAATCATTACTAATGTTTGATTGCTGTTGGCACCACGCAGACCGATTGTTTGCAGTGAACCGGGTGTTTGTAATGCCCCGGGAATATATATGCCTTCACTTCTGCTTAACAGGTCAGCTAAATTTTGGTAGGGAAGTTTTTTAATATCGTTAGCAGTAATCACCGTTACACTCCTGGCAGCATCTAATAATTTCTTTTCGCTGCGGGATGAAGTAACTGTTACTTCTTCTAAAGTTTTGGATTGCGTACTGTCTTGTTGCGAATGAAGCTGACTACTGATGATTACAGCAGTCACCAATAAAAACTTTCTTTTCATGTTTTTTGAAAATGTTTTAAGTGACTGCTTCCAGGAAAATAAAAAGAGAGAAAATTATCAGATGACCTGCATCTTTTAATCTCCAAGCCTTTCACCCGAAAGCTGAATGTTGTTAAGTTGAAACTGGCAGGTCTTCTGGCTTGGCTCAACTGTTAACACCTTCCCATCCCGCCTAAGGCGGGACAGTGGTAATTCTGTTAATCAGTTTATGGTTTGTGGTTTATAGTTTATGGTTGCTTAACCAAAAACAAAGAACAATAAACAACAAACCAAAGAGCTTTACAGCTACGGGGATAGCGCCGGAATTACACCGGACTTCCCTTTTTAATCCCAGTACGTCGGGAACCATTTTCGGATGCAAATGTAAGCGACCATGCATAAGCTGCAAGAATTATTTTCAACAAGCTGTTATTATTATTTTTTGGGCTGGATGAATTGATACGAAATGCCTGCATAAAAATTTCGTGAAGCGGCAGCATTATAAAACCGGTTGCCTGCAGCATTAATATCATTACCCAAACTGTATTTTTCATTCAGCAGGTTATCTATACCGGCGTAAATGCTGAGTTTATGTTTGATAGTTTTTTGCATCCAGCCTATTCTTGCCCCGGCAAGATGATAAGGATTGGCTGCTGCTGAATTGGCATCATCCAGGTAAATTTTAGAGGCGGTATAATAGGAGGCAGTGATATAAAATCTTTTTTTGAAATGAATATCCGCAAGTACAGATAAGGTGCTGTTGGGAACTGAAGGAACCTGTTTGCCTGAAAAATTATCTGTCCCTTTTATAAATTCACCGTATCGAAAATGATTGAGGGTAAAAGAAACAGTGGTGTTTATATAATCGATAATATTACCGGGCTTGCCGGTATATAAATAACTACTGTACATTTCAATTCCCCGTTGTTTAATATTACCGGCATTTACAAAATAGTCAGCACCGGAAGCATCTCTCCGTTGCACCAGGCCATTGTTCAGTTTAAAAATAAAACCGGTTACTTCCAGCAGCAATTTTTTTTGCAGTAAATAATAGCCTAAGCTTGCTTCATAATTCCATCCATACTCGGCTTCCAGGCTGGTACTGATTACACCCGTTGAAGGAAGTAGCTCTGCTATTGTTGGCGGAGAAAAACCACGGGATATGGTGGCTTTAGCATAAAAATCATCCTGGATATTTCTGCGTAGAGAAATTTTTGGGGCCAGTTCGTTTTGATAAGTTCTTGTTTGTTTAATAACCGGGTAACCGCTCAGTCTTGTAAACTCCACTTTTGTTTTGTTAACACTTAAACCAGTATTAATAATCCATTTATCGCTTAGACTAACTTCCCCCTGTATAAAAAAATTATAGGTTATATTATTGATATCATCATTTGTTTGTAAGGTATCCGGCAAACCGTTCTTGTTTTTTGATACTTGTGTATTAAAAAATCCCTGTTGAAATTCACTGCCGGCTACCAGTTGAAAGCGGTTATTGTCCTTCTTTTTTTCGTAAGTGAAAACAGTTCTTGCACCATAACCCGGTTCGTTTCGTCTTTCATAATTACGGATAGCTGGATTTTTTACCTGCGCAAAAGTTCCATAAAGAGTAGTAGTATTTTTAAAGAATGAATTTATTGTATAATTACTGGTTAAGCCTGCTGTAACAGTTTTTTGATAAATAGCTGCCTTTGCTTTTTCAGCAGATGGTAAAGTACCAACAGCAGGCCGTGCAGC
The DNA here is from genome assembly GCA_016200915.1 of Sphingobacteriales bacterium. Lineage (GTDB taxonomy): Bacteria > Bacteroidota > Bacteroidia > Chitinophagales > Chitinophagaceae > AWTP1-9. The sequence continues at coordinate 8,319 of JACQDV010000034.1, read as the reverse complement.
TTTAGCATTGATGTTGTATTCATTTAATGTTAAGGCGCCGGGTGTTTCATAATACATATCGGTAAATAAAACAGCCGCATCTAATTCCTGCCGGTCGCTTATTTTCAATTTACTTTCCCAGGTAAAATTATCTCTTCGTACTGCAGAATGGTTGCGGTAGCCATCACTTTGCGTATGTGCATAGGTAAGCTGGTTTTTATTTTCATTTTTTCCGTAACGAAAAGCGGCAAGTATATTTTGCAGGTTATAACTCCCGGTTACATATTCAATGGATGCACCCGGTTGCCATCTATCCAGTGTATTTAATAAAATCAGTCCGCCTGTGCCAGCGCCATATAAACTTCCGGCGGGTCCTTTCATAATAGTGATGGAGGAAAAATTATTAAAGGCAAACTGATTGAAATAAGTATTGCCACCGGCATCAGTAACGGGAATATCATTCCAGTAAACTTTTACATTACGAACACCAAAGGGAGAGCGGAGCGAACTGCCACGGATATTAATGCGGTAGCTGCCGGGTGATCTTTCTTCCATTCTTACACCAGCAATGGTATTAAATCCATTAACAAGCGATGTTTTATTGGTTAAATCGGCATTATTGGTTTCAATTACTTTAACTGAGAAAGTTGATTCTTTTAGTTTCCTGTTTTGCTCAAAAGCTTTTACCACTACTTCGTCTAATGTTTTAGATGAATCAGCTTCCTGCTGTGCCATTAAAAAAAGGGGGTATATAAAAACAAGAAAAAGAAAAACCGGTTTGTACATAAATTAAATTGCAAAAGATAAAGTTAGATACATTATTCTTTATCTTCCCATTATGAAGTCAACCAAACTCAATCTTTTTTCACTTACCATGATTGTGGTGGGATTAGTTATTGGCATGGGAATCTTTCGTGCAGCAGCCACCAGTGCTAAGAATGCTGTTAATCCTTCTGTTTATTTTGCCGCCTGGATCGTTGGCGGTATTGTTGCTTTATGTGGCGCCTTAACCTATGCGGAGATCGGAAGCAGGTATCCTATTACCGGTGGTTATTATAAAGTATTTGCCAAAGCCTATCATCCCAGCATTGCGTTTGCCATTAATTGTTTGATACTCGTTAGTAATGCAGCCAGTTTGAGTGCGGTAGCTATTATCGGTGCAGGATATATTTTAAAATTAGTACCGGGTGATTGGAATGATACGCATAAAGCAATCCTCAGCAGCATTGCCATCATTATTTTTTATATAATCAATTTGCGTGGATTAAAACTGAGTTCGCTGGCGCAGAACATTTTGATGCTGATAAAAATATCTATGATACTGGTGCTGATTGTTGCATTGTTTTTTCCTGATCATTACGTAGATAATTCAGCCGCACACCAGACCATAAGTGAAAGCGGTAGTACGGGCTGGTTAAAAAGTTTGGGTGTGAGTATGGTGGCAGCATCATTTGCATATGGAGGTTACCAGCAAACCATCAACTTCGGCAGCGAAGTGGATAAGCCGGCAAGGAATATGCCTTTGGGAATTTTTATTGGTATCGCTATTATTATTTTATTATATCTTTTAGTAAACCTCAGCTATTATAATATTATAGGATTTGAACAGATGAAAGATGAAAGAGAAATTGCTTATGTGGTAATAGCGAAAGTGTTTGGCGAAAACGGAGCAAAAATATTCTCAGGCTTTCTGTTTCTTGGTGTGCTGGCGTATGTAAACGGATTGCTGATGAGTAACCCCAGAGTAATGTATGCTATGGGTGATGATGGAAGTTTGCCAAAAATATTTGCCGGCCGTAATGAAAAAACCGGAGTACTCACTTTTTCCCTTACACTGTTTACATCAGCCTGTATCATCATTTTGTTTTTTATGCGGCAGTTTGATGAGTTGCTTTCTTTCACCATTTTCCTCGATTGTTTTGGAATGGTACTGAGTAGTGCTACCATTTTCTGGTTCAGGAAAAAAACAAAGCATTTGGACGGAACAGGGATATTTAAAATGAAATTATTTCCCGTAGCTCCGGTGATTTTTATAGCGGCATATACATTTGTAGGCATCAGCATTGCGATGGATTATGAGAATAATCATTATGCGGCTGTAAGAGGTGCCAGTGTGCTGGCGGTTATGATTGCGATTTATTTTTTGTTTAAACATAAATCATCAGCACAAAATAAAATTGATTCATAATGGACATTTCCTACATCATTAATGAACTGGGCGAAGAGAGAGAAAACTACTTTAATGCGGTGGCTCCACCCATTATGCAGACCAGCAATTTTGTTTTTAATAAAGTGGAAGACCTGTATAAAGCTTTCCAGGATGAAATGGGTGGTTATTTGTATAGTCGTGGTTTAAATCCTACGGTTGATATTTTAAGAAAGAAACTGGCAGCATTGGATGGTGCAGAAGATTGCCTGGTATTTAATAATGGTGCTGCCGCCACTTTTGCAGCTGTGTTTGCCAATGTAAAAGCAGGCGATCATATTGTTTGTGTTGATAAGCCTTATTCGTGGACACAGCATATGTGCAACAAAATTTTGCCAAGGTTTGGAGTAACCACTACTTATATTGATGGTACTTCTATTGAAAATTTTGAAAGAGCTATTTTGCCCAATACATCTGTTATTTATTTAGAATCGCCCAATTCGTGGGATTATAAAATTCAAGACCTGAAAGCTGTTTCTGACTTAGCCAAATCAGAAAACATCGTAACTATAATTGATAACAGTTATTGCTCGCCTTTATATCAAAAACCAATTGAGTTTGGGATTGACTTAGTAATGCAAACCGCTACAAAATATATCAATGGACATAGCGATACATTAGGCGGCATACTCACCGGTTCTCATGCCATGATGAAAAAAATATTCGACAGTGAATATATGTGCATCGGTAATGGCACTACTCCATTTAATGCATGGATGATGTTACGTGGATTAAGAACACTGCAGGCAAGGTTTGAAAGAATTACTGCTACCACACAAAAAGTATTAGCCTGGGTGAAGCAACATCCTAAAGTAGAAAAAGTATGGTTCCCGCTGGATGAAAACTCTCCCCAACTTGAACTGGCTAAAAAACAAATGAAAGGAGCCTGCGGTTTATTTACCATTGTTTTAAAAGCCGAAAGAATGGAACAAATCGTAAACTTTTGCGAAAGCCTGCAACATATAGTGATGGCGGTAAGCTGGGGTGGTCATGAAAGTTTGGCCCTTCCCAAATGTGCGGGAATAAAGCCTGAACATTTTAAGGCGGATAAAGAAATGCACCGTTCCGTACGGATTTATGTAGGGCTTGAGGAAGCGGATTATCTTATAAAAGATATGGATCAGGCCTTCAGCAAAATGGGATAATTGCCTTTGGTCAGCCCTTAAAATATTTCATCCAAGTTTTTCTGTGGGTTTGCCAAAATTGAATATTTTCGGTAATTGAAGTCATACATTTGTCATATGGGCACTAAGAAAAGCATTTTATTATTAGTTGTATTGATCGGTCTTTCCTTCTCAGTTTTGGCGCAGGATAATAAGTGGGATTTGAAGAAGTGTGTGGAGTATGCCATGAATAACGCAATTCCTGTTAAGCAATCAACAATTCAATCAAAATTTGCCGAATTAAATTATTTGCAAAGCAAACGGGGAAAAGAGCCTAACGTTAATTTTAGTAATAATACCGGTTACAATTTTGGTCGTTCAATCGATCCATCCACTAACCAGTTTACCAATACGCAACTAATATTTCAACAGTATAACCTTAATGCTAATGTTACCATATTTAACTGGAATAGTATAAAAAATAATATTCTTGCTTCAAAATATGAACTGGACGCCAGTAAGGCAGATTTGAATAAGGCCCGTAACGATATTGCATTAACTGTTGCTACTAATTTTTTACAAACATTACTGGCTAAAGAACAGGCCAATATTACAACTGTTCAGGTAGGACAAACAATGGCCCAGTTAGGTGTTACCAGAAGAAAAGTAACAGCCGGATCTTTACCCGAACTTAATGCGTTGGAACTGGAAGCACAGTTAGCAAGAGATAGTTCTGCATTAATAGCCGCACAAACAAATGCTGAGTTGAACTTACTGCAACTAAAATCATCTATGAACATGGATGCTGCATTGCCCTTTGATATTTACGTTCCCTTCGTAGATAAGATACCGGTAATAAGTTTGGCCGAACTTCAACCAGATGTAGTATATGCTTCCGCTATGCAAACACAGCCTGCACAAAAAGCAAATGAAATCAGACTGAAGTCTTTAAATGCTGCACTAAAATCCGCCAGAGCGACACGTAACCCAACTATATCAGGATTTGGAGGATTAACCACTATTTTTTCAGGGTCTAACCAGGAGTTTAGAGGAGTAACTTTTAATGGTTATAATTCGCCCAATCCTGCTAACGGTGCAGTAAATGTAAATGGTGTACTTACGCCAGTACAAAGTCCTGATGTGACGATTATCATAGGAAAGAAATCTTTCTATCAACAATGGACTGGCTGGGGTACACAGTTGGATAGAAATTTCAGGCAAAACATCGGATTAGCCGTAAATGTTCCCCTGTTTAATGGAGGACAGGTTCGTAATTCAATAGCAAGAGCAAAACTTAACCTAGAAAACCTGGCAGTTACAAAAGAACAGGCTGATAATAAATTAAAGCAGGATATTTATCAGGCATACCAGGCAGCTACTGCAGCATTACAAAAATTTAATGCTAATAAAAGAACCGTGGATGTGGCACAAAGAACATACGACCTTACTGTTAAAAGATATGAACTGGGATTATTAACGACACTGGACCTGATTACAAACCAAAATAATCTCTTAAAGGCAAAGATGGATTTGGTTAATTCTCAATACGATTATATTTTCAAAATGAAAATATTGGAATTTTATAAAGGCAATGGAATTGTTTTAGAATAAAATTTTATCATCAAATAATAACGACAAATTAATTATTGATATGAGCAAAAAATTATGGTGGATCATCGGTGTGTTAGTAGTGCTGGTAATAGCATTGGTAGGATTAAAAAAGGCTGGAGTTTTAGGAAAAGAAGAAGGATTTAAAGTATCTACGGACAAAGTAGGGAAGAGAACAATTGTTGAAACTGTTACAGCCAATGGAAAGGTTTATCCTGAAATTGAAGTAAAAGTAAGCCCCGACGTAAGTGGTGAGATAACTGAATTAAATGTAGCCGAGGGCGACAGTGTTCATAGAGGACAGGTGGTAGCAAGAATCTATGCCGATATTTATAATTCGCAACGTGACCAGGCTGCGGCTGTTGTAAACCAGCAGTCAGCGCAGGTTGAAAATTCTACTGCAGCATTAGATGCTATTAAAGCAAGATTAGATCAGGCAAAAGTTACTTACGATCGCCAAAAGCAATTACTGGGCGATAAAGTAATTTCAAAAGTTGAATTTGAAACAGCTGACCAGGCATACAAAACTGCCCAGGCAGATTATAATGCTGCGCTTAAGGGAATTAAGGGAGGGCAGGCTGCCATTCAAAGTGCACAGGCGCAATTACAAAAGGCCAATAAAGATTTAGGTCGCACTACAATAGTTGCTCCAATGGATGGTGTAGTTTCTTTATTAGCTGTAAAAAAAGGTGAACGGGTTGCCGGTAACAGTTTTAATGTAGGTACTGAAATGATGCGTATTGCTGATATGGATAAAATTGAAGTAAGGGTAGATGTGGGTGAGAACGATATTCCTAAAGTAAAACTGGGTGACAGTGCTGATATTGAAATTGATGCTTACAATGACCGGAAGTTCAAAGGAGTGGTAACACAGATTGCCAGCACCAGTAAAAACTTAAGCAGCAGTATTGCTTCTTCTACTTCATCTGATGTAACCAATTATGAAGTTCGCATTCGTATTGATAAAGCCTCTTACACTGATTTAATGCAAAAAGGCGGAAAGCAAAACTTCCCGTTCCGCCCGGGTATGAGTGCTAATGTGGATATTAAAACAAGAAAAGCAAATGATATAGTGGCTGTTCCAATTCTTTCTGTAGCCACAAGAGAAAAAGAAGATGAGAAATCAAAAACATTGGCTAAAGAAAGAAAAGAAAAAGATAAGGCCGAAGGAAAAGAAGATGAAGCTAAAAATACTGCGGCTGATGAATTAGATGTGGTGGTTTTTGTATATAACGCAGCAGAAGGAAAAGTAAAACGTACGGTAATCAAACCCGGCATTCAGGATAATGAATATATTGAAGTAAAAGAAGGATTGAAACCAGGTGATGAAGTGGTGAGCGGACCTTACAATGCAATTGCCAAAACTTTGATGAACGACCAGAAGGTAACAGTGATTCCCAAAGAAAAGCTATACGATACCAAAAAATAATTTTAAAATAAACAGGTAGCGGTGAAGAATTTCTTCACCGCTTTTTTATTTTTACAAATTCATGTACGTCGCACGGAGCTTGTTGAAGTGCGGCTAAAAATTTAACGAATGCAATTCGGTGTATTAGGAAGCGGAAGTTTTGCTACAGCCCTGACTAAATTATTACTGGCTAATGGCAATACTATTAACTGGTATGTGCGAACACAACAAACAGTTGAATTTATAAGCAAACGTCATCATAATCCCAATTATCTGCACTCAGTTTATTTTGATACTTCCCTGATAAAGCTGAGTGCTGATATTAAAGAGACCATTGCTAAGTCAGAATACCTGGTGCTGGCAATCCCTTCTTCTTATATACATGATACATTAAAATCTTTGCCCGGGAATATTTTTCAGGGGAAAAAAATCATTTCAGCCGTAAAAGGAATTATGCCCGAACAGGTATTGCTGGTGAATGATTACCTGAAACAGGAATTTAATTTTCCATTAGAACATTACTGTTGCATTATGGGTCCCTGTCATGCAGAAGAAGTGGCAGCAGAAAAATTATCTTATCTCACTTTCTCAGGTATTGATGAAAAATTAACCCAGGAAATAGCAGCACAGTTTAAAACAGAATATCTCAATACTGTTATTAATGATGATGTATTTGGTGTACAATTCGCCGCTATTCTTAAAAACATTTATGCTTTAGCAGCCGGTATTGCGCATGGATTGGAATATGGTGATAATTTTTTAAGTGTACTCATTGCCAATGCGGCCGATGAAATGGCTGGCTTCTTACGCAAAGTAGGAGTGAGAAATATGGAAGTAGGTGTGCACCATGAAATTATTCCGGGAGTACAAACAGTTATTGCATTAAAAAAATCCGCCAATTATGCTGCTTCAGTTTATTTAGGCGATTTGCTGGTAACTTGTTATTCTTTGTTTAGCCGTAATCGTACGTTTGGTAACATGATTGGTAAAGGCTATAACGTAAAAACTGCTCAGCTTGAATTAAACATGGTGGCCGAAGGTTATAATGCCAGCCGCTGTATTTATATCATCAATGAAAAGGAAAGAGTAGATATGCCCATCGCTGAAATAGTCTATAAAATTTTGTGGGAAAACTTAAGCCCAAAAGAAGGATTTAAACAGATTGAAGAAACGCTTATATAATCATCCGTCGCTCTATCTATATTAACAGCCATTTATCAGGGAATAATTATAATTACTAATACAGTTTAGTAACTTTATGTTGTGAAAATGAACAGGTGAAATCAGGAATAAAACATCAACAATGCCTTTCTCCTTTAGCAACTTCAGTGCAACGGCCATTATTCTGATGGTAGCCTTTCTGGCAGCAGGAGAGTTGGTAAAAGTTATTCGTCATCGGTTTAAGCATTAACAAAAAATCCTGTTACTTTTGAACAAACAAAACCCGCAGTTGTTACAACTGCATTAACTCTCTTTATATGCCAGGTTCAGTTATTCGTAAATTCAGGGAAAGTAAGCGCTTAACACAAGAGTATGTGGCCGGCCGTATGGGAATTTCTCAAAACGCATACAGTAAAATCGAAAATAACATTACTCAGCTAACCGTAAATCATCTTAAAAAACTTTCGGATATACTGGAAGTACCGATCAGTGATTTGATGAAAGACGAATTTGAACTGCATAAACCCATTAATATACAAACCGAAGGCGTCAGCAAAGAAAGCTTATTGATGATGGTTGATAATATAAAAGAAAAATTGCAATCACGCCGCTCAGATAGACACGAACATTACCCTGTTATTATGGCCCTGTATCAAACAATTGATGAAATTGTAAATAATATTGAATAGCAGACAGATTTTTACCTGTTCAATATTAAACCCAGATTTTGCAATAGGCTTATCCTGTAAGACTTAATGGCAGTTTTGCGTTGTTGATATTTGCAAATAAACTATCATACCATTGCCTTCTTTTTAGTGGTACAGATAGCTTTAATACTACGGAAGCAGCATTAT
>JACQDV010000030.1 GCA_016200915.1 Sphingobacteriales bacterium | reverse complement strand
TGTATCAAACTGTTTGGCAAACTCCAAAATGTTAGTACCCTTGAACATAACTTAACTGGTTTAAAAAGCTAAGCTATTGATTTTGCTAATATTATTAGCTTTCTTTTTGGAGTATTTAAATGCCTACTTCGATAAACATAATTTTATTTTAGATGGCCTTGCCCCTCCCTGGGAGGGGATAAACAACCTGCAATTTGTAAAATAGAAATTCAAGTGCTGCGAAAATTTGAAATGTATCATATTTGTTCAGTATATCGCCTCCATTAAAAAGATTTTCTTATTTTACCTTATACATTTTTGCCAGGCTATTGAAAGTTTTACAATTTACATTAATAACAGTACTGTTGCTCACGGGTATTTCTGCCAAAGGTCAGCAGGTTTTACCGGGCGATTCTACGTCTGATGCAGCAAGGACGGGTATGCAGCTACTCCGGCTCAGGATTACAGCCATACAGAAGCAACTTGAAAATATAGGGAACGATACGACTGCTGTAAAACTGATGAATGAATTGGCAAAGGCTTATATTAATTTTTCTTACGACAGTTCTTTACTTTACTCATCCAAAGCCAGGGAATTGTCAACCCGTATAAGTTACCCGCAGGGGTTGGTAACTGCTATATTGCAAAAAGGTTATGCCGAAGAAGTGGTGAAAAACAACCGGGATACTGCAATTGTTTACTACCAGCAGGCTATTGAAGCTGCAAAGAAAAATAAACTTAACGGAATGCTGGATGATTTATACTCCATCATCCACAATTCATATGTATATAAAGGCAACTTTCCTCTTGCCATGACTATTGCAAACGAGGGACTTGAAGCAGCTAAGAAACGGGATGACAGAAGGCAAATGCTGCATTATACCAGCCTGATAGCAGCAGCATACTTCAGGCAGGGGCTTAATGAACAGGCCCTTGCAGAATATAGGAAGGGGGAAACAATAGCAGGTAACCTTGGAGAGTATGAAAAAGCATCTCATAACCTTGTTACCATTGCAGATATTTATTACGGATTTGGCGATGTATATAATAGCATGGGTGATACCTCTGCTGCATTACGGTACCTGGAAAAAGCATACAATAAATTCAGGGAACTGGATTCCGACAAAACTTTCTGGAAAAAATATATGGTTGCCAATACCCTTTATATGATGGGGGTGGTGAATAAAACAGCAGGTAACCTGCCGAAAGCGTTGCAGTATGTCCGGCAAACGCTTGATTTTTGTAAGAATGGCAACTGCAACCTGTATGAGAAAGCAGCTTACTATTTACAGGCTGGCGACCTGCTCAGGCTCCTTGGCAAATATGATGAAGCGGGAAAACAATTGTACTACGGAAAAAAAATTGCAGAAGAAATAAAACATGCAGAAAATAAGAGAGATGCTTATTATTATCTCTCACTTTACTATAGTGACCTGAAAAAGTTTGACAGTGCCTGGCAATATAATAAACAGTACGCCCTGCTGAAGGACTCCATTATCAATGAACGAACAAGGTTCAGGACAGAGGAGATAAATGCCATTTATGGTATTGCAGAGAAAGACAGCAAGATAGCCTGGCAAAATAACCTGCGGAATATTTTAATTGCGTCATTTCTTTTTTTACTGCTTACGCTTGGTCTCTTGTATAGCCGCAACCGCCTGCGGCAGCGCAATCGCTACCAGCAGGAACTGAACCACCAGCAAAACGAATTGTTCAATGCCATATCACTGGCGCAGGAGCAGGAACGTAAGCGCATTGCACAGGATATACACGATAGTCTTGGCTCCGTGTTATCGGCCGCTAAATTAAAAATGGTGGAATTAAAGGACGAACTTCCTGAACTGAATATGGATGAAAAATTTCTTTCTGGCATTGGTCTGCTTGACGAAGCTTCATCTGAACTGAGGAATATCTCCTACAATATTATGCCGGCTACATTAACTAAACTTGGATTAGTACCAGCTTTAAAAAACCTTACAAATAAAATTTCAACTTACAAAGGCTTGCAGGTAGCGTTTATCGCCCACGAATTTGAAATCCGCCTGAATGAACAAAATGAACTCAGTATTTACCGCATTATTCTGGAACTTATCAATAATGTAGTGAAACATGCCGGCGCCACCAAAGCCACCATTCAATTAGTAAAATATACGGGGTACATCAACATAACTGTGGAAGACAACGGGAAGGGTTTTGATGTACAGAAAGCACATAATGAAAGAAAAGGTATAGGCCTTGGCAGTGTGGCGGCAAGAGTGGAATACCTGAAAGGGACGCTTGATATTGATTCAGCACCCGGAAAAGGAACAATCATTATTATTGATATACCATCCGGTAATTAAAATACCAAGAATTTGGTAGGGGGACGTGGCATCCTCATTCTTATATTTGATGAAACTTGATAGGGGCAAAAAAAATACAACTCCTGGTGGCCGACGACCATGCCATTTTACGGGATGGTATTGTATCCTTATTGAAACAGGAACCCTCACTGAATGTAGCCTGTACAGCCGCTGGTGGTTACGAAGTACTGGACCTGCTGGCAAAGCAGGAAGTGGATGTATGCCTGCTCGATATTAATATGCCCGGGCTTGATGGGATAGAGACTGCCAAAGTTATACGCCAGCGGAAGCCTGAAATAAAAATCATTATGCTTACCACTTATAATGACCGGGAGATTATTTCTGAACTGGTACATATAGGCGTGGCTGGTTATCTGTTAAAGAATTCAAACAAGGAAGAATTAGTGGAAGCGGTACATAAAGTGATGAAAGGCCGTAATTATTTCAGCGAAGAAGTGGAAAAAGTAATTCTGGAAGGGCTTACAGAGAAAAAAGATACCGGGGTAATTACCCTTACAGAAAGGGAGGTGGAAGTGGTGCAATTGCTGGCCAAAGAATATACCAACGATAAAATTGCGGAAGAACTTCATATCAGTTACCGTACAGTGGAAACCCACCGCAAAAACATTATGCAAAAAACCAAAGCGCTGAACCTGGCGGGGCTTATTAAATACGCTTACTCCAAAGGCTTGATTAAATAACCCTGTTTAAATACCAAAAAGTCGGTAGAAATAAATACCAAGCACTTGGCATTGTGATAAGTTTATCATTTCTATAGTTTCGTACAAACACTTCTTCCACCCTTTAAACAAAAAATATGGTAAAGAAAATAACTTGCTTCGCAAGCCTGCTCTTATTGTTATCATTTTACCCACTCATAGGTTTTGGACAGTGCTGGAGAGTGCATTATTGCAAGGGATGTGTAGATAGTCATAATTGTGATGAATACAGAGATTTTAATAATGAAAGTGATGCTAATACTTCTTTAAAAATGGCTTGTGCAACTGGTGGCTATGTAGAGTATCTCACTAACTGCGGATATCCACAACCAAAACCCAATCCAGTTAATATAAAGTCGCCTGGGGCGAATGGTGTTATTGGCGGGATATTAGGCGGATTAATTGGTTCATTTGGCAAAGATCCTAATGGAAAAGTATTATGGGATTTGGGAGCTGCCGGAGGTTTTGCTTTTTTTTCAATACTCACAACCATAGCAGTACCTAAAAGCAGGGCAATGGGGCCAAGTATTTTATTGGGGGCCATTAATGGCGCTGCAACGGGTTATACTATAGGAAGGGGGTTGCCGTTGCTCGATAAAAGTAATATACCTAAACCACCGGATGAAGTAACCAAACAAGCTCTTATTGGGGCAGTAGTAGGGGGAGGCGGGGGTGCACTAATTGGAGCTTTAGCGGCAAAGAAAAAAATAGGCGGAAGTACTTCACGGCTGATACGAAGATCAAAATTGCTGTCTAATATGGCTTTTGCTTTCAGTGGCAGCAGGCTTGGTATTGTAGTCAGGCTTTAGTTAAAACAAGGCACAATAGAGATATGAAATAAGCCATAAAAAAATGTTTGCTGTTATATCTCCCGGAAACGAATATTTTTTGTGTCGAATACTATCACGGAATAAATCTTACATAAGTAGTGGCAAATTTCTAAACCAAAAATGTTCATATGAAAAAAGTGTTTTCGTTTCAGGCAGCAATACTATTTTGTTTGTTCAGTTTCGTTGCACCAAATTTTTTAACTGCACAAACCGGCAATATTCCAACTGTGTCCCAATGCTGGCCAGTAGGTGTACAAATTTCAATGAACTCGGCAAGAGAAGCCCTGCTAAAAAAAATTAAAGAACATGATAATAAAGTTAATAATTATAACTCCCGCTGTGCAAGAGATTTTAAAGTGGGAGAAGAAGCGGCATATTCCAGTTGCCTGGCAGAGTCAAAAGTTCTGGATGCCGAGGAAACTACTGTTAATAAATTAAAAGACAGTTTTCTGTTTGTATGTAGCGGTTATGAAAAACAATACACAAGCAGCGACCCTAAAATTGTGAATGGTTGCAATGTTCCGTCTGGTCTTGGTAAAAAAATTGACAGCGCAATAGCCGCTGAATATGATAAGGCGCCTGAAGGGGTAAGCGACAGGGTGAGGAAAGGCTTTCAGGCCATACAAGTACATGACTGGACTGTAGCCAAAGCATGGTTTCAGGATGCTTTGTTAAGAGATAAAGACAATCCCGGGCTTAAGAAGCTTGTTGACCTTAGCGAGTATTCAATTAGTTTAAAAAAGCCGGCAGCATTGAAAAAAACAGCTTATGATAACCTAACCAGTCAGGAGAAAAATATTTTAAACATTTGGATTCACAGGGTGAGGGACGCCGCTACCAAGGATGTTTATGTAGATGCAACAGCAGGTCTGCCTGCCTCTGCGCTTGATAAAGTACGCAAATATGTATATGGACTCAGTGATGCAGAGCGGGATAAACTTTTTTTCCCTGACGATTTTATGACGGAGCTTCTTTTATATGATATGACCAAGTAACATATAGATACAAATTTTCGCTTCGGGTATTTGTCTGTAAGCGGCAGCAATAATTACAGTTTTTAATTTGTCAATTTCCTGTCAGCACATTTACCAGCTATCTGGTATATAAAGATGCCATCTTTCCCGTATTGCCGGTTTGCAATCTAAGAAACCAGGTCAATAAGAAGTGTCAAAGGGAGAGCTGTTATTAAAGATAATTATACCCAAAGTAATTCAGTTCGCAGAAGGCTCAATAATGAGATAGAATTCTTTTGTAAGAAATTAAAATGTAAAATTTTGCATTAGTAGAAGTGTAAGTTGGCTGCACAAATAACAAGCTTAAAAAGATGGAATTCGGTACTTTGAGTTTGCTAAAAGATAAACTAAACAATTATTATTTATCCAAAACTCACGAAAAGAACAGAGTATGAATGAAATAAAAAACCCCAACATTGCTGCTGAGGTTTTTAAAGCTTGTGGTGTGGGGCGGGATCGAACCGCCGACACAAGGATTTTCAGTCCTTTGCTCTACCGACTGAGCTACCGCACCGTTTTGAATATCCAATATTGAACAGGGAATGTTGAATATTGAATTGGGCTGCAAATATAGAGGGAATTCACATAAAATCCACAACTAATTGCAATATTCTTTGGCTTAGTTACCAAACACGCCTAAAAACTTAATCCGCATAATTTTCAACTGCTCCCAGCTAAAATTACCATCAGCTAATTCTTCCTGTGCTACCTGTAATGAAGATGTTTCGCAGCCTTTGAAATAGTCAATTATTTCTTCCTGCTCATATTCATCCAGCATCTCATCAATAGCATAATCAAGATTGAGCTTGGTACCGCTGGCGGCAATAGTTTCCATTTCTTCCAGCAGTGTATTCAGGTTGAGGTCTTTGTTTTTAGCAATGATTTCGAGCGGTATCTTTTTATCAACGTTTTGAATAATATAAATTTTATTGTTACTCTTATTAGCCACACTCTTCATTACAAAATCATCCGGGCGGGTAATATCATTTTCTTCCACATAAGCTGAAATCATTTCAATAAATGGTTTACCATAACGTATAGCCTTTCCTTTGCTCACACCCTGTATCTTTTCCAGTTCTTCGGTATTGGTAGGATACATAGTTGCCATATCTTCTAATGAAGTTTCAAGGAAGATTACAAAGGGAGGAAGATTTTTTTGTTTGGAAACTTTTTTACGAAGCTCTTTCAGCATTTCTAATAATTTCTCATCTGCTGCGCTACCACCTGCTGCACCAGCACCTTCTTCATCGTCATCTTCGTTTGCATCTTCATAAAGATTGTTGAGAACAATCTTGAATGACTTTGGTTTTTTAAGGAAGTCCTCTCCTTTCTTTGTCATCTTGAGCAAACCATATTCTTCAATATCTTTTGATATTAAATCTTCCAGCAATAACTGACGAACTAATGAACCCCAGAAATGGTCTGGCTGATCGTTGCCCTGTGCAAACACCGGTAACCCATCATGACGGTACATTTGAATTTGCGGTGTCATTCTTCCTACAATCATATTCACCACATAATCTGTTGGGAAACGTTCATCCAACGCTTTAATTGTTTTTAATACAATCACTGCATGGTCTTTGGCCTCTATTTGTTCTTTTGGATTTAAACAGTTATCACAATTACCACAGCTTTTCTTAGCGTCATAGTCTTCACCAAAATAACTCATCAATACTTTACGGCGGCAAACACCAGTTTCTGCAAAAGCTACTGTTTCCTGAATTAATTGAGAACCTACTTCTCTTTCGCTAAGCGGTTTATCTTTTAAGAAGAGTTCTAATTTAGAAACATCTTTATGTGAATAATAGAGAATACAATTCCCTTCCATTCCATCACGACCGGCACGACCGGTTTCCTGGTAATAATTTTCAATACTCTTTGGGATGTTGAAGTGAATCACAAAACGGATATCGGGTTTATCAATTCCCATTCCGAAAGCGATGGTGGCAACAATTACCTGCACATCTTCATTTAAAAATAAATCCTGCCGCTCTGCTCTTAGTTTGCTATCCAATCCGGCATGATAAGCAACCGCTTTAATTCCATTGGCCATTAAAATTTCAGCCAGCTCTTCGGTTGTTTTACGGTTGAGTGTATAGATGATACCGCTCTTGCCTTTGTTTTGTGAAATAAAACGAACAATACTTTTTATCGTTTGCTCTTTCTTAACCTTTGGTTGTATTTCATAATAAAGATTAGGACGGTTGAAAGAAGAAATATAAATATTGGGGTTACGTAAGTCAAGATTCTTTACAATATCACTCTGCACTTTGGGTGTAGCGGTAGCTGTTAATGCAATCACAGCTGCATTCGGACTTATCTGGTCCATCATTTCTCTCAGTCTTCGGTACTCCGGACGAAAATCATGTCCCCATTCTGAAATACAGTGTGCTTCATCCACTGCAAAAAAAGAAATTTTTAAATCAGAAAAGAATTCAAGATTCTCCTGCTTGGTTAATGTTTCAGGAGCTACGTACAGCATTTTTGTTTTGCCGGCCAGCAAATCATCATGTACTTCTTTTATTTCTTTTTTAGTTAAAGTAGAATTTAAAAAATGCGCCACATCATCTTTACTGCTGTAACTGCGAACCAAATCCACCTGGTTCTTCATCAATGCAATTAATGGAGAAACGATAATAGAAACGCCTTCGCTCATGATAGCAGGTAACTGGTAACATAAACTTTTACCGCCACCGGTAGGTTTAATAACAAAAGTATCTTTACCGGCAAGGATGCTTTGAATCACAGCCTCCTGGTTGCCTTTGAAACCGTCAAAGCCAAAATGCTCGTGTAGTGCTTCGTGGAGTTGTTTGCTGGTATAAAGATTGTCCGTTTTTACAACAGTTGATTTTGTTGTTGTCTCTTTTACTTTTTTGGCTGCCGCTGGTTTTGCTTTTGCTGCAGGTTTCTTTGTTGATGTTGCCATTTACTAATACGTTTTCTTCCGGCACTAAATAGTAGCCGCTGATTAAATACCTGGTTAAGGTTTACGGGTGTGAAGAGGATTGTAAAAATCAGGAGTATATTCCCTTACGCACCATTCACGTCTCACTTCTTAGCAGTTGATTTCCTTTAAATGGACTGCGAATTTACTTTAAAACAGCCAGAAAACCCAACTCAATTTGCTATTAACAGACAGTTCGCAAGCCACAACAGGTAATGATTTGGCCGGGTTGACTATTTTTCTTCGTTACCGTCTATTAAAATAGATATTTTTGTCCACTAAATGATGAACAAGTTGTCCACGATTGATGTCCGTTCGGTTGCCATAAAAACCATTCGCCTGGAAGCCGGTGCTATTGCTTCCCTGGAAAAACTGGTAAATGAGGGTTTTGAAAAGAGCATTGAAGCTATTCGTAATGCCAAAGGCAGACTGGTAATTAGCGGTATAGGTAAAAGCGCCATTATTGCGCAAAAGATTGTGGCTACTTTAAACTCCACCGGCACACCAGCTATTTTTTTACATGCAGCCGATGCCATTCATGGTGATTTAGGAATGGTGCAGCAGGATGATGTGGTAATGATAATAAGCAAGAGTGGTGAAAGCCCCGAAATAAAAGTGCTGGTTCCACTGATAAAAAATTTTGGCAACACACTGATTGCAATGGTGGGCAACACACAATCATTCTTAGCTACCAACAGCGATATCATATTAAACACAACGGTTGATCAGGAAGCTTGTCCTAATAATTTGGCGCCAACCAGCAGCACTACTGCACAATTAGTAATGGGCGATGCCTTGGCTGTTACGCTGATGGAGTTGAATGGTTTTAACAGTGATGATTTTGCTAAATTCCATCCAGGAGGTATGTTAGGTAAGAAGCTTTACTTAAGAGTAGCCGATTTATATAAGCAAAACGAAAAACCCGAAGTAAGCGGGGACGCAGATATTAAACAGGTAATAGTGGAGATGACGAAGAAAAGATTAGGAGCAACCGCTGTTACTGAAAACAAAAAACTGCTGGGCATTATTACCGATGGCGACCTGCGTCGTATGCTCGAAAAAGGAATAGCTTTCGATAAAGTATCAGCAAAGGAAATTATGAGTGTGAATCCAAAAACTATTGAGGCAGATGAATTAGCCGTAGATGCACTGGATAAGATGCGGAGCAATGACATCTCCCAGTTGGTGGTATTGAACATGAGCGAGTATGCCGGAGTGTTGCATTTGCATGATTTGATCAGAGAAGGTTTGATATAACCATTTTGTTTATTTATATTGCGCCACATAAAAATCCAATTAATCCATTTTATCACAATGAGAAGCCTTCTTTTCATACCAATACTTGCTACAGTACTAAGCCTTAGCTCCTGCAAAAATTTTTTCAGCAAAGACTTATTAGATAAAGAATTGTCTCCGCGGGAGATGAAAGATGATTATGATTTGTATCGTAACATTTTAGAAAAAGCACATCCCGGATTATACGAATACCATTCAAAATTTGAGATCACTAATTTGTTTGACAGCATTCGTGAAACTATTACACAGGATATCAGCAAAAGAGAGTTTTATAATAAACTGGTGTATATAGCCGATAGAATTGGATGTACACATACAGCGGTTTATTTATCAGATGCAGACAACAGGAACCTTGATACTAAACGTTTCTTTTTTCCGCTGAATTTAATTTATATCGAAAACAAACTTTGTGTAAATGCATCAGTAGATGACCTGCCATTAGGAAGCATTATCGTTTCAATCAACGGAATGCCGGCCGATAGTATGCTGGAACAAATGCTCAGTTATCATACAACGGATGGTTTTATAACGAAACCAAAGTATAAAATGGCAGCGGAAAATTTTGCCTATAACTATTACCTGCGTTTTGGAAGCAATGACAGGTTTGAAGTGCAATATAAAAACAACGCTTCTGCCAGTATTCAAACTGCGGAATTAAATGCTATTACCTATAAAAGATTATTAGAAAAATCAGCACACCAGTTTTATTATGATGCAAACGATTATGATTATGATTTTAATGTAAACGATTCATTGGGTGTTGCTTTCATGACTATTCGTACGCTGGACTTTAGCAGCAACAGCCGGGATAAAGTGTTCAATAATTTTATGAACAACTCTTTCCGTTTATTAAACTCCAACCTTTCTATCAATAACCTCATCATCGATCTGCGGGAAAATAACGGAGGCAATTATAAAAATTGTTTCCTCCTTTACTCATATCTCACCGATAAAAAATTTAAGGAATTTGATACTGCCTGGGTAAAGTTCAATTCTGTCCCATATGCCAATTATACTTCTGATAACTTCAGAAGCGGTGAATGGGACGAGGTAGAAGAAATAATCAATCAGGATTTTAAAAAAGATAGTGCAAGCCTGCACTATTTAACTCCCGATAAAAATGAATGGTGGCAACCCAATAAAAACCGTTTTACAGGCAATGTGTTTCTTGTAACCAATTCATCCGTATCATCTGCAGCCGCATACTTAGCAGCATTATTATATAATGAAGGAAGAGCAACCATTGTAGGTGAAGAAACAGAAGGTGGTTATTACCGGCACAATGGATTTCATTTATTAGAATATGAATTGCCCAATACCAAAATAGGATTCTCCTTTTCTATTGCCAATGTAAAACATGCATTACCGGGAAAGTTTAATGAGCCGGTTGGGCGAGGTGTTATTCCCAATCGGATCGTTCCATCTACATACAAAGATTTTTTGGAAAATAATGATACGCAATTACAGTATATCATTGACAGTTTGGTAAAGAAATAGTTTCGCTGTCAATATACTCTCCTATATTTGCTGCTAATAAGAAAGGAGTAATGAATAAGAACCATTTTGTGGCCATCATGGCAGGAGGTATAGGCAGCCGTTTCTGGCCTATGAGCCGGCAAAATTTTCCCAAGCAATTTTTAGATATACTCGGCACCGGCAAAACACTGATACAGGATACCTATGCACGTTTTGCTAACTTTATTCCCGATGAAAATATTTATATTGTTACCTCTGCAGAGTATAAAGAAATCCTAAAAAAACAATTGCCTCATTTAGCGGAAGAAAATATTTTATGCGAACCAAGCCGCAAAAACACCGCACCATGTATTGCATATATCGCATATAAACTCAATCAAAAACATCCTAAAGGAAATTTAATTTGTGCACCGGCTGATCATTTAATAACGGATACTACCGCTTTCACTAAAGTTTGCCTGGAAGCGCTCAACTTTGTCAACAAACACAATGCTCTTATTACACTTGGTATAAAACCTGTTTACCCCAATACCGGTTATGGCTATATACAACACGAACAATACCCGGTGAGTGATAATGTATATAAAGTAAAAACTTTTACAGAGAAGCCAAACCTTGAATTAGCTCAAACCTTTATTGCCAGCGGCGATTTTTTATGGAATGCCGGCATCTTTGTATGGCAGGTGCAAAACATTGTAAAAGCATTTGAAAAATATTTGCCCGAGATGGCCGAAGTGTTTACTGCCGAGAAAGAATTATTTGGTACTGAAAAAGAAAACGAAGCCATTGAACGAATTTATCCGCAGTGTACCAATATCTCCATTGATTTTGGTATCATGGAAAAAGCAGATAATGTTTATATCATTCCGTCCTCTTTTGGATGGAGCGATCTGGGTACCTGGAACAGTGCTTTTGAAAATATGAATAAAGATTATTTTGATAATGCAGTAAGCGGCAATCATGTAATTGTTTTTGATAGCAATAAAAACATGATTCATGCAGAAAAAAACAAACTGGTACTATTACAGGGACTGGAAGATTTTATTGTAGTAGATACAAAAGATGTATTACTCATCTGCAAAAAAGATAAAGAACAGGAGATTAAAGAATATGTAGCGGAAGTGAAACGGAATAAAGGGGAGAAATACTTGTAATCAATTCTTATTATTCACAAACTGGAAAGGCTTCAATTCTCTTTGGCGGAGAACCCGGGCAACTAAATTGGGTTTGGTAATTAAAGCAAAACGGGTAAGATCTATAATTTCGGAAGCAACGCACAGGTTTTCCATCGTTTCCACATCGTACAAAAGTTCATGCAGCATTTCCACTTCCACATCAATGGAGTGCGGTATATGCGACTGATTTTTTATCAGTACTAATAAATCTCTGTGCTGCTTTCTCATTTCTATAACTGTTGCTGAATTATTTTACGTTATCACAGGGACAACCTCTTTTAGAACCACCAAAAGGATTTCGGGTAGAACCACAACTGCTTACTACCACAAGCAACAAAATAACGAATAAGATGTTCAGGATCTTTTTCATATTGATATATTTGGCTTTCATAAGATAAAAACGAACAACTAATATAATTATTTTTTTAATTACAAACTGTCTCACAATTGACCGGTAAGAAATTAGACAATTCAAAAACCATTTTAGTTGCTCCGCTCAGCTGGGGACTTGGTCATGCCACCCGCTGTATCCCCATCATCCATGAACTGTTGGCTCAAAATATAAAAGTTATGATTGCCGGGGATGGGCCTGTCGCTGCTTTATTAACAAAAGAATTTCCCCAACTCCCTATTATACAACTCAAAAGTTTTGCCATAAAATATTCATCCGCTAAAAAGTGGTTCTTTTTGAAGATGCTCTGGCAATTACCCTGTGGCATTCTTTTAGTGTACAGGGAAAAAAGATGGCTAAAAGGGGTAATAGAGAAATATAAAATTGATGCGGTAATTTCCGATAACCGAATGGGACTGTATCATACCGGTATTCATTGTGTGTATATTACGCACCAACTCAACATAAAAACAGAGATGGGTAACCGGGCTGATAAACTTGCTCAACAATTACATTACCATTTCATAAATAAATTCAACGAATGCTGGGTGCCGGACTTTGAAGGAGAACAGAATTTAGCCGGCGAATTATCACACCCAATTAAAAAACCAGCGACTCCTGTAAAATATATAGGTGCTTTATCAAGATTTGAACAAATACACGAAACAGCAAAGCAATACGATTATTTAATTATACTGTCTGGTCCCGAACCACAGCGAACAATTTTTGAAAACATTTTGCTGAAACAAATTCCAACAGTTGAAGGAAAATTTTTATTGGTTCGGGGGTTGCCGGAAATTTCATTAACAATAACAGCATCACCCAATACTACTATCATCAATCATCTTACTTCAGAAGAATTAAATAAAGCCATTCAATCTTCTTCCTTAATCATTAGCCGCAGCGGATATACGACTGTAATGGATCTTATCAAATTAAATAAAAAAGCCATCTTTGTTCCTACACCCGGTCAGCCTGAACAGGAATATTTAGCCAATCATCTTTCAGTCAATAATCTTTTTTATATAACTCACCAGGAAAATTTTGACTTGAAGCAAAGTATTGAGGCCGCAGAAAAATTTAAAGTATCCTCAGTCCATTCGTTACCCATTAATTTATATAAGCCGGTTATTCATCAATTTATTTTGTCCCTTACTCAACAAAAAATAAAATAATCTCCGCTCATCCAATTTTAAAAACATTCGGCGGCTATTTCAGAAAGTTCTGATAAATTTAGCCGTCTTATCTTCTATTCATTAATCAAATTAATTGACATGAGAAAACTGCTTCTACTGATGCTCCTGGCAGGATTATTTTCCTCCCTGCAGGCACAGGAAACGTTCTTCACTAATGGAGTGGCCGACAAGCGGGAAGGCTGTTATGCTTTTACCAATGCCACTATTGTAAAAGATGCACAAACCACTTTAACGAACGCCACACTGATCATCCGGCAGGGAAAAATTGTTGCCATAGGTAATAATGTTTCTATTCCTGCAGATGCTGTGGTGGTTGATTGCAAGGATAAATACATCTATCCTTCACTCATCGACATTTACAGCGATTATGGAATTGCTATTCCGCAAAGAACCGGTGGTGGTGGCGGATTTTTTGGTACTGTACAAATGACCAACAACCAAAAAGGCGCTTATGGCTGGAACCAGGCACTGAAAGCTGATGTAGAAGGCTATAAACTTTTTGTAAGTGATGATGCCAAAGCAAAGCCTCTGCGTGATATTGGTTTTGGAATGGTGCTTACTCATCAGAAAGATGGTATTGCAAGAGGAACAGGAACAGTAGTTACACTGGCCGGTGAAAAAGAAAACTTAGTGATTGTGAAAGAAAGAGCCAGTAATAATCTTTCATTCAGCAAAGGAACATCTACTCAATCATATCCCGGTTCTTTAATGGGTGTTATTGCTTTGTTGCGCCAAACTTATTTGGATGCACAATGGTATAAAAACCTGTCTGCCGGACAGGCAGGCAATCCATCTGCTGAAGGAGTGAACATCACCTTGCAATCATGGAACAACAATCAATCACTTCCCCAAATAATGGATCCAGCCAATAATAATGATGTGTGGATGGTATTAAGAGCTGACAGGATTGCGAAAGAGTTCGGCACTCAATATATTATTAAAGCAACTGGAACAGAATACCAGCGTATAAAAGAAGTTGCCGGAACAAAAGCTTCATTGATCGTTTCATTAAACTATCCTGCTGCACAGGATATAGATGATCCCAATGATGCAAGATTAATTTCCCTTACTGATTTAAAACATTGGGAAATGGCTCCGTCTAATCCTGCAGCTATTGAAAAAGCAGGAATTAATTTCTGTTTAACCACAGCTGATTTAAAAGATACCAAAACATTCTGGGCTAATCTCCGCAAAGCAATGGAATACGGCTTGACGGAGAAGGCAGCAATGGAAGCATTGACAAAAAATCCGGCAACATTATTAGGCGTATATGATAAAGTAGGAAGCTTAGATGCAGGTAAATTGGCTAACTTCTTAATCACTTCCGGTCCTTTGTTCAGTGATAAAACAAACATTTTACAAAACTGGGTACAGGGAGATAAATATGGTGTGAAAGAAGATATGTGGTACAATATCGCCGGTAATTATAACCTTAATCTTTCCGGTGCTAAAGCTGCCACCTATAATCTTGAAGTAAAAAATAATTCATCAGCCAGCGTTATTGCTGCCGATACATTAGCGGTGAAATTTAGCTACGATGGTAAATCAGTAAAATTCAGTTTTGCTCCTGAAAAGAAATCAAAAAATAATATCCGTTTCAGTGGTTTTAATAATAATGGTGTGTGGAATGGTACTGCCGAAGATGCAGAAGGAAATAAATACCTGTGGACAGCTTCTTTATCAAAAATGGCCGTTGCTAAAACCGACAGTGTAAAACAAAAACCTGCACCATCTATTGGAAAAATAACTTACCCGTTTGTTGCTTTTGGTAATGAAACATTACCACAGCAGGAAAACATTTTAATTAAAAACGCTACGGTATGGACCAGTGATGCAGAAGGAAAATTAGAAAATACAGATGTACTGGTAAAAGGCGGAAAGATCGTTCAGATAGGAAAGAACTTATCTGATGCTTCTGCTAAAGTAATTGATGGAACCGGCAAACATTTAACAGCCGGTGTTATTGATGAACACTCACACATTGCTTCTGTTTCTACTAATGAAGGTGGACAATCAGTAACATCTGAAGTAAGAATGGGCGATAATATTGATCCGGAAGATATCAATATCTATCGTCAGCTGAGTGGTGGTGTTACTACTTCTCATATACTGCATGGTTCTGCTAACACGATTGGCGGACAAACACAACTCATTAAACTCCGCTGGGGTGCTGATGATGAAGGAATGAAATTTAAAGGAGCTGATCCGTTCATCAAATTTGCATTGGGTGAAAACGTAAAACGCACCGCCTTATTAAACCAGGCAAATGTTCGCTATCCCGATACAAGGATGGGTGTTGAACAGGTGTTGATAGATGCATTTACCAGAGCAAAAGAGTATGAGAATAATTTAAAAGCAGCAGAAGCAAATAATAAGATCAAAGGTGCTAAACCAATGTATGTGAGAAGAGATTTGGAATTAGATGCATTGGTAGAGATCATGAACAAAAAACGTTTCATCACCTGTCACTCATACATCGCCAGCGAAATTACTTCTACCATGAGGGTAGCAGAGAAGTTTGGGTTTAATGTGAACACCTTCACTCATATTCTGGAAGGATATAAAGTGGCTGATAAAATGAAAGCACACGGTGCGAATGCTTCTACTTTCTCCGACTGGTGGGCATATAAATTAGAAGTACAGGATGCTATTCCTTACAATGCTTATATTATGAATGCTGTTGGATTAAATGTTTGTATCAACAGTGATGATGCAGAACAGGCACGCCGCTTAAACCAGGAAGCTGCCAAGAGTGTGAAATATGGTGGTATGAGCGAAGAAGATGCATTGAAGATGGTAACCATCAATCCAGCTAAAGCATTACATGTGGCGGATAAAACAGGAAGTATTAAAGTAGGTAAAGATGCTGATCTTGTTTTGTGGAGTGATAATCCATTAAGCATTTATGCAAAATCATTATACACTATTGTTGATGGTACTATTTATTTTGACAGGGAAAAAGATGCCGCTATGCGTAAACAGGTAGCTGCTGAAAGAACAAGGCTCATCAACAAAATGGCCGGTGAAAAGAAAGAAGGAAGACCAACTGCTCCGTTCTCTCCCAGCTATAAATTCGTAAGCACCTGTGGAGATGATCATATGCATAAATTAGGATTGCTGGAAGTAACAGGGGATAATGAATAATTGCGTAATGGCTCAATGGCGGAATTGCTCAATGATTTGAATGTTGAAAATTTAAACATAAAAATTTTAAAATGAAACGAATTATAAATATACTGATGATGATGTTGCTG
Source organism: Sphingobacteriales bacterium (assembly GCA_016200915.1). Lineage (GTDB taxonomy): Bacteria > Bacteroidota > Bacteroidia > Chitinophagales > Chitinophagaceae > AWTP1-9. The sequence goes on along the minus strand of JACQDV010000030.1, from coordinate 3,413 downwards.
GTTGCATCAGCTTATACGCAGGAAAATATTTATCCTGCACCGGCAGCAAAAGGAACATCATATATAAAAGGCGGCACTGTACATATTGGCAACGGCCAGGTACTGCAGAACGCTACTATTAAAATTACGGATGGGAAAATTGAAAGTGTTGGTACAGATATCAGCATTCCATCCGGAGCAAATGTAATGGATGCATCGGGCAAACAGGTTTATCCCGGATTGATATTACCCAACAGTCAATTAGGTATTCAGGAAATTGGTGGAAATGCAGTAAGAGGCAGTAATGATTTCCAGGAATTAGGTGAATACAATCCGAGTGTACGTTCTATTGCAGCGTACAATGCTGATTCAAAGATTACCAACACCCTTCGTGCCAATGGAATATTACTGGCAGAAACAGCGCCTACTGGTTCATTGATTGCCGGTACTTCTTCAACTGTACAATTAGATGCGTGGAATTATGAAGATGCAGCTTATTCGCTTGATAATGCTATGCATTTATATATGCCCAGCCTGTTGCCAAGAAGCGGACGTTTTGCTGCTTTCTTTGGTCCGCAGCAGGGAGATCCGTTAAAAGACGGAATAGATAAAATAGAAGGCGTTAAAAATTTCTTTCGGCAAGCAAAAGCATATTTAGCCAATACCGGAACCAAAGCAACCAATTTAAAATTAGAAGCAACAAAAGGATTGTTTACAAAGAAACAAAAACTCTTTATTCATGCAGATGAAGTAAAGCAAATGATGCTGGCAATTGATTTTGCCAAAGAGTTTGGTTTTGATGTGGTATTAGTTGGCGCCAGTGAAAGCTGGCAAATAGCTGACCTTCTCAAACAAAATAATTTATCTGTTGTACTTACACAGGAACATAGTTTACCAACATTGGATGATGATGATGTGGATCAGCCATACAAAACCGCCGCAGCTTTACAAAAAGCTGGTGTATCATTTTGTTTGAATGATGATGACGGACAAAACCGTGGCCGCAATCTTCCATTCAATGCTGGTACAGCAGTTACCTATGGTTTAACTAAAGAAGAAGCATTAACGGCTATTACATTAAGCACCGCTAAAATTTTAGGTATTGCCGACAGAACTGGTTCAATTGAAGCAGGTAAAGATGCCAATATCGTTATCAGCACAGGTGATATTTTAGATATGCGTACTTCTATTGTAACAAATGCATGGATACAGGGAAGGGCAATCAATTTAAGCAGCAAGCATACGCAGTTGTTTGATAGATATAAGTATAAGTATAATATTAAATAAGATTCTCTTGCTTATTGCAATTAAACCTAACAGGTCTTTAAGACCTGTTAGGTTTTTTTATTTAACAAAAAAGCACTCCGTTTTACCGGAATGCCTTTTATATCTACTAACCCATTATACTAATTAAGCGGACTGCATCTCCTTTATCTTCTCACGGATTTTTATTTCAATCTCACCAGCCAGTTCAGGATTATCATGCAGCAATCCTTTTACTGTATCACGGCCCTGCCCTAATTTATCACCATTATAGCTAAACCAACTTCCGCTTTTTTGGATGATACTCAACTCAACACCCATATCAATAATTTCACCGGCCTTGGAAATACCTTCTCCAAATACAATATCAAATTCAGCCGAACGGAAAGGAGGAGATACTTTATTCTTTACCACTTTTACTTTAACCCGGTTACCTACTGCTTCATCACCATCTTTTATCTGGCTCATACGGCGTATATCCAAACGAACCGATGCGTAGAATTTTAATGCATTACCACCAGTAGTCGTTTCAGGGTTACCAAACATTACACCTATCTTTTCCCGTAACTGGTTAATGAATATGCAAATGGTATTTGTTTTAGCAATAGTAGCGGTGAGTTTACGTAAAGCCTGGCTCATCAATCTTGCATGAAGACCCATTTTGCTGTCACCCATTTCTCCTTCCAGTTCACTTTTAGGAACCAAAGCTGCTACAGAATCTATCACCACCACATCAATAGCGCCGGATAAAATTAAACGGTCAGCGATCTCCAGTGCCTGCTCACCATAGTCCGGTTGAGAGATCAACAGGTTGTCAATATCCACTCCTAATTTTTGCGCATAGCCACTGTCAAAAGCATGTTCCGCATCTATAATGGCACAGATACCGCCTTTCTTTTGTGCTTCTGCAATAATATGAGTAGCGATTGTTGTTTTACCTGAAGATTCAGGTCCGTAAATTTCTACTACACGGCCTTTGGGTAAACCACCGATGCCAAGGGCTACATCCAATCCAATAGAACCAGTGCTCACCACTTCCATGGGTTCCTGGCTTTTTTCATTCATCATCATTACACTTCCTTTACCATAGTCCTTGTCTATTTTGTCTATGGTAAGCTTAAGAGCTTTTAATTTTTCTGCGTTCGCCATAATGGGTAAATTTTTAAGTTTTTTATTGCCTTATAACAAAGGTATTGGAAAGCGAAGATAGTATTTAAAACGAAATAAACTAATTAATTTAGTAATTTTTTGCTAACCAATTTGGGTGATGACGGGTAGTCCATCCCGGCGAGTGTCACAACAGTTGCGGACAATCTCACATGACACTCTCTTGGGAAAGAAATAGCAAACAATTATTGTCAATACAGTCTATATTAGCTCTTTGAATTATAGACACTCAATAATAATTAAAAACATCACTTGCTTTTTTTGATAAAGACCTTTGTTATGTTAAAACAATTTATTTTTTTCCTCATAGTAATATTGTTTGCATGTAATGTTTCACCGAAAAAAGACTATAAAATAGAAACATTTCCAGTTAAGCCACTCTTCATTGACAAAGGCGAAGAAGAGGGCTGGGGTGCAGATATACGGCTTTCGGTCACTTCAGTAATAGAAACCGACACAACGAAAGAAATTACTGGAGAGTCCTCTTATAATGGAGATAATTTAGGGTTGCTCGTTTCTGTACCTAAAGCGAAAGAGGGTGAAAAGGGCTTTGCAAAAGGGTTGACTTTAAAAAGTATAGGTAAAGAATCAAATTATTTACTTTCAACATTGGTAAATCTGTATAAACAAAAGCCGGACACTTCGTTAATTTTTACAAATAATATCAGTGTTAATTATGTCAACCTATCAGAATTTGCTAAACACCTGGTAGCGAATTATGAGCAGGAAGACCTAGCATTAAAAGAATACAAACTCTTCTTTGAAGGAAAAAATGATGAAGACTACGCCGAACTTTTTCTAAACATTAATCTGAATGAGCATTGGATAGAATTGAGAGAAAAAGATGAAGAATACAGATCTTTATTAATTAATTCAAGTTTCCTGTTTTAAACAATTGTTTTGATTTGATAAGCCATGATAAAGAGCAAAATCTTCAATAGAAACCCATTTAATGTAACTGCATGAATAGAATGCGGTGTCATTTCCACAATTTCACTGATGGT
>JACQDV010000038.1 GCA_016200915.1 Sphingobacteriales bacterium | reverse complement strand
GATAAGAGTGGCTGTCCGACAAAACTTCTATCTTTATCCATATGGTTTGTTTGTTGTGTGGAAACTCAAACATAACCATTAAGGGTGGTTCCTTAGAACTGCCCTTTTATTTGTAGTTTAGTCGGACAATAGTGATATTTTTTGTTGGAAAATACTGTGCTAACTTATGATTTTGCTACCGCAACCTTGTTAGAGCATCCAATTGAATTAAAACCAGAAGAAGAAAAGAAAAAACAGGAAGAGAAAAAAGCAGGCAGAGAAGGAGAAGAAGAGGAAGAAGAAGGCGGAGAATTCAACACAACATCTTTGATCTACACCGGCATTAAAGGACAAGAATTTGGAATGATCAATTACATGGAAAAAAGAATATTACTGTTTAATGCCGCAAATGGTAAAAAAAGAGTGGAACTGGAATTACCCAAAGGAGCACCGGTACATACGCTGTTGAATTTTGCTTACTGCAATCACATTTACTGGTTGTTTGATAAAAAGACAAGAAGCTGGAAAGGATATAAATAAATTTTCAGTCAACATATATTTTTTGAAATCCTGCCAGCGCAGGATTTTTCTTTTTTACTTTTATACCATGCAGCAATGTTTGTTTTGCGGAAACATCGTCACATTAGTTCATGTACACGGACATTATCAATGCCCGGTTTGTAATACCAATGCATTGCCCTGTTGTGATGGTGATAACTGTGATACTAACCAACTCATCAACATACAACTTTCATCGCCACACATTTTATCCCAAATAAAAGAATCAGAAAATGAAAATTGAATCAATAGAAATTTATAAGCTGAGAATTGCACTGACAGAACCATTTGTAATTTCTCTCGGCCCACAATATGATGCTGATAATATTTTGGTGATTATTCATACGGATGAAGGAATGAGCGGTTATGGTGAGTGTGCTCCTTACTCAAGTATTAATGGTGAAACGATAGATACCTGTTATATAGTAGGCCAATATTTTGCACAGGTGCTTAAAGGAAAAGACCCCACCGATATTGCAGGTTGCATAAAGGAAATGGATAAAGTAATTTATGCTAATTACAGTATTAAGAGTGCATTTGATATGGCATTGTATGATATTGCTGCACAAAAAGCCGGTGTACCATTATATAAATTCTTGGGTGGTAAAAAGAATAAAGTTGTTTTTACAGATATGACGGTTGGCTTAGGTGAAGCGGAAGCAATGGCAGCGGCTGCATTAAAATTCAAGCAACAGGGTTTCCCGGCTATTAAAGTAAAGTTAGGCGAAACAAAAGAAAAAGATGTTGCCCGTATAAAAGCTATAAGAGATGCCGTTGGTAATGACGTGCCATTAAGAATTGATGCCAACCAGGGTTGGGATGTTGCTACTGCTGCTGCTACATTAAAAGCATTGAGTGAATATGATATTGAACATTGTGAAGAACCAATAGCCAGGTGGAATTTTCTGGCTTTGCCAGAGTTGCGCAAACAAAGTCCCATTAAAATAATGAGTGATGAAACCTGCAGTACGCATCACGATGCCGAAATGCTGGCACAATTAAAGGCCTGTGATTACTTTAATATCAAGCTGGGAAAAAGTGGCGGTATTTATGATGCGATGAAAATTATAGAAGTGGCGGAAAAGAATAATATCAAAATGCAGGTGGGAAGTTTTATGGAGTCCAGATTAGCTACTACTGCTTTTGTTCATTTTGCTTATGCCAGTGACTTCATCGTTCATTTTGATTTTGATACACCGCTCATGCTATCACAGGATCCTGTTGTTGGCGGAATGAAATACGAAGCCAATGGTGTTATTACCATTGATGAAACCCCAGGCCTTGGCGCAAAAATGGATGAAGCATTCCTCGCTGATATGGAAAAGGTGGTTATTTAAAAGAATTCATACTGTAAATATTGCTTCTCTTAAGCCGTTTAGTTAGTTTAGCGTCACTTTTGAAAATACTTTTACAAAAGATTCATCGTTATTATTCGAAACAATTTTTAAGATCCGTATAAATTGACTGCTAAAGTTTCCAGATATAAAGAATTAGATGCCCTTCGTGGTATTGCCGCAATGGCCGTGGTGTTTTTCCATTTCACGATGGATTACCCCGGTAAAAAAACTGGTTTTGAGTTAGGTGTTACCGGTGTAGATCTTTTCTTTATCATCAGCGGTTTTGTGATCTTTATGACCATTGGCAAGGTCTCTTCTTCAAAAGAATTTTTTGTAAACCGCTTTACCCGTTTATTCCCCGTTTACTGGACCTGTGTGACCTTTACTTACATATTGAAGGCAGTAACACCACAATTAGTAACAGACACAACGCCTGTGTCCTTTGCAAGATACTTAGCCAACTTAACCATGTTCCAGTACTATTTACGCTTTGAGGATATTGATGGCCCTTACTGGACAATGCTGGTGGAAATGCTGTTCTACATTTCAATTGCCATTCTTTTCTCTTTAAAGAAAATGAAATATATCGTTGAAATTGGAGCAGCTATTCTTGGCATAGCATTAATTAACGATTTATTACTGCAGCATTATTTTCATTTTCTTATTGGTGTTCATAAAGCATTTCCCTTGTTTACGCATTTCCCTTTGTTCTTTGCAGGAATTGTTTTTTATAAGATCATGCATTTAAACAAAGGTGATAAACAACAGTTTTATTTATATGGTTGTATTGCGCTTGCCTATATTACAAAACTGGCGTTGGCTGATAATGGAGGACCGGGTGTAGGATTTCTTGGTTTTCCAAAATATGCTATGTGTCTTGCTTTTTATTTTTTGCTGTTTATTTTATTTGTCAATGGACTTTTAAAATTTATCGTTAACCGGGTAACCCTTTTCTTTGGGAAAATATCTTTCCCTCTTTACCTCATTCATCACTACCTGAGCATACGTGTTATGATACCTATGCTTTTAAAACACACACCAATAAATTACTGGATAATTTGTTTAATAACTTTAACTACAATCATATCACTGGCAACAATTGTAAGCTACACTATTGAAACACCCTGTGAAAGGAAATGGAATGACTGGCTGAGAATAAGGTTGGGGCTGCCATTAAGAGGTGCAAGCAAGTCATAAAATCCTGTTTGAAGAAAAGAACCAAACATTGTTAGTTCACCATTTTCCTTAAATTATAAAATAGCCTTTCGAGTAAGTTCAAATTTTCAGTTATGATCTCTGCCTGAAATAGCAAACCTGTACGGTATTGAATGGTTTTTTTATAATTGGTAATTAAATTTTGGGGAATAGAAATTTTTGCTAAGCAGCCGCTATCCGTGGGAATAGCGTTTATATAATCTAACATTAGCGTTGCGTTATTAGTCAAACATATTCAATTGGTTATGATTTTGTTCTTTGAAATATTGTAATTGAGTTTGCTGAAACAGTTGATTTATGGGCATTTTTTCAAAAATGGAGATGCTCAAAATCTGTAGAATTT